>JAQCNM010000145.1 GCA_028275025.1 Halovenus sp. | reverse complement strand
TAACCGACCGGGAGAGTGACTGGTCGGTCGCGATCGTGGCGTCGGGGTGACGCCGCGACCCGACCGACAGGGAGGTCTCTCCGGTCACGACCGTCGTCACCACCCGGTCCAACTCGGGGGCCGGTGTCGAGCCGTCGGCGTCGGCAAAGACGAGAACGTCCGTGTCGAGTGCGTCGAACCCGTCGGAGATAGCCGCACCCTTGCCGCGGCGTCGTGTCGAGACGGCAACCGACGCCGGGGTCTCGGCGAGACGCGCCCGGACCGTGTCGGTCGGCACGTCGAGTTCGACCCGGAGAGCCGCCGGGTCGAGCACCGCGGCCACACGGTCGAGGTAGTCGGTGAGCACGTCCACGTCCGGCCGGTACGCCGGGACGACAACCCCGACGGCAGGCGTCTCGCTCACCCGTGCCACCTCCAGGTCGACGGTGGGCGTGACACCGCTGGGTCGACGGGTCGAACCGACACGGGGGTCAGCGCGGCCGACCGCGCGGGGTGCTGTCCGTAACGGGACACAGCCCGGCGTATGCCCCGTGCTGAGATTAACGTTGTGACTCCCGGGCACGGGACACGTCGAAAGGTTATTTTTCCGAGAGCCGAAACTGACAGTGAACTCTGCCATGGATCGTCGTCAGTTTCTTGCACTCGGTGCGACTGCTGGAATCGGTGGGTTGGCAGGCTGTACACTCAGCAACGCGGTGGAGAGCCAGACCAACAACGGACCAACTGTCGCCCTAGAACCGGTCGCGGAGGGTATCACCTCCCCGCTCGCCGAGGGTGAGCCGGGGTACCCGGTCGGAATGACGTTTCTCCCCGACGGGAGCCGGCTGGTCATCGGGCGGACCGGGTGGGTCCGCAGACACACCGCAGACGGGTTCGACGACGGGCTCGTGCTCAACCTCGCCGACGAGCTCCCCCCGATAAAGGGTGAGCGGGGGCTGCTCGGTATCGCCCTCCATCCCGAGTTCGAGTCGAACAACCGGTTTTACCTGCGTTACAGCAGCCCGGCGGTAGAGCCCGATGAGTCACACCGTGCGGTGCTCGCCGAGTTCCGGACGACAACCGATTTCACCGGCGTGGTCCCGGGCTCGGAGCGGGAGATCCTCTCGATCTCTCAGCCCGGGCCGGTGCACAACGCCGGGTCACTCGCCTTCGACGGCGACGGGAACCTCTTTGTCGGTCTGGGGGACGGCCAACGGACCGACCTCGGTGAGGATAACGGGCTCTGGTGGTACCAGCAGGGCGGTGCCGCGCAGAACCTCACGGACAACCTCCGTGGTGGTATCCTCCGTATCGACGTCGACACCCCCGAGGGTGACAGGGCCTACAGCGTGCCCTCGGACAACCCGCTGGTCGGGGAGGAGGGCCGTGACGAGTACTACGCCTGGGGACTGCGCAACCCCTATCGCATCTCGGTCGACCGCGGCCAGTTGTACATCGGAGACGTCGGCGAGTTCATTCGGGAGGCGGTGTACCTCGGCGAATCCGGGGCGAACTACGGCTGGCCGATGATCGAGGGCTCTAGCTGTGGTGCGTCGACCTCGGTGGGTCACAGCATCTCGGACAACCCGCTCAACATCCTCAACCCGAAGACCTGGGTGGCACAGACCAACCGCGTCTCGCCGACGAAGGTCTGTCCGGAGACAGAAGCCGCAAAAGGCGAGATTGTCCAGCCCGTCGTGGAGTACAACAGACCGGGCTCGCGGTTCGTCACCGGCGGGTACGTCTACCGTGGCGACGAGCTTCCGTCACTGTCCGGGCGGTATCTGTTCGGCGACGGGATACCACCGGCACCGCTTTTCGCCCTGAACGAACCCGAGTCCGACAGCCGTCCCTGGCCGGTCGACGAACTCGACATCGCCGGGAGTTCGAGCGGTCGACTAAACGAACAGATACTCTCCTTTGCGCGTGACCCCGAGGGTGAGATGTACCTGCTCTCGACAGCGGTGAGCGGCGGCAACATCCGACAGATCACCGCCGCCGAGTGAGTCACCGCTGTCCGAGGAGTCGCGCACCGGCGAGCATCCCGGTCATAAAGAGGGTGGCCCAACCCGCAACCGCACCGACGGTCAACTCTAGTGAACGAACCGGTGTCAGCACCGGACCACCGTGCAGCAACATACCGACAGTGAACACCAGAACGGGCGCGAGACCGGCAGCGACGGGTGCGCCGAGTCTCGTCCCGTGACGCCAGCCGAACAGGGCACCGCCCACGAGATGCGGGACGACGAACATGAACGCGACCCCGTACCACTGCTCCGCGATGAGCGGTTCGTTGAAAAACAGCACGGCAAAGACGATGCCGAACACGACGGCCATCGTCACGACAGCGAC
>JAQCNM010000187.1 GCA_028275025.1 Halovenus sp. | reverse complement strand
ACGAAGATTCTGGTCGGTAAGTCGCTCACGAACGGGCTCGGTGCGGGCGGTGACCCGAAGATGGGTGAACGTGCCGCCGAGATGGCACAGGGCACACTGAAAGACGTCCTCGGTGACGGCGACCTCGTGTTCGTGACCGCCGGTATGGGCGGTGGAACGGGCACGGGTGCGGCCCCTGTCGTCTCGAAACTCGCAAAGGAACAGGGCGCTATCGTCGTCGGGATGGTCTCGACACCGTTCAACGTCGAGCGCGCCCGCACCGTCAAGGCCGAGGAGGGGTTGGAGCGACTCCGCGAGGAGGCCGACTCCATCATCGTCCTCGACAACAACCGACTGCTCGATTACGTCCCCAACCTACCCATCGGCAAGGCGTTCTCGGTGATGGACCAGATTATCGCCGAGACGGTCAAAGGCATCTCCGAGACCATCACACAGCCGTCGCTGATCAACTTGGACTACGCCGACATGCAGGCGATAATGAACCAGGGTGGTGTCGCGGTGATGCTGGTGGGTGAGACACAGGACAAGAACAAGACCGAGGAGGTGGTCAAAGACGCGATGAATCACCCGCTGCTCGACGTGGACTACCGCGGTGCCAGCGGCGGTCTGGTTCACATCACCGGCGGCCCCGACCTCACACTGCAGGAGGCCGAGGGGATCGCCCAGAACATCACTGAGCGGCTAGACGCGAGCGCGAACGTCATCTGGGGTGCCCGTATCGAGGACGAGTACAAGGGCAAGGTGCGTGTAATGGCCATCATGACCGGTGTGAAGAGTGCCCAGGTGCTGGGTCCGACCGCCCAGAAACAGGCCGACAAGTCCCGGCAGGCGATCGAGGGCGACGTCGAGTCCGAGACGTTCGACGCCGCCAGCAACGTCGGTGTCGACCGCGAGTTCGGTGAGACCGACGGCGGTCGCGACGACGCCGAACAACAGAACGGGCTGGACGTTATCCGCACCAACTGAGTTTGCCGTCCGTTTTTTTCGCCGCAGTTCCGGCCGGTTCACCGCGAACGACCCGCCACACCACCGGGACCCGGATCAGTACAGTCTCCCGCCGACCGGCACCGTCGTCTCCGGTGTGACGAGCACCGGATTCCCGTCGGCACCGGGAACACCGACGGTCAGGGTCTCCGACTCGAACCCCGCGACCTGGATCGACCCGGTATCGGTCACACAGAGCACCTGCGTTCCGGGGAGTTCCTCGGCGGTGTGATGGTAGCCCAACTGTGCCACGGACTGGCGTGACTCGTCACCGATGTCCAGCCAGAGCTTGAGCAGCTCTGGTTTTCTCGCCTCGGGAAACGGCTCGGCGTCCTGAACCTCGGCGACCCGGACTGTCGCGTCGAACGGGCTGTCGACCATGGAGAGCGATACGGCGTCGGAGCAGAAGTACGTCCTGCCGGTCTCCCGGCCGTTGCCCGTCTCAGAGCATCTGTCTGATGCGGTCGAACGTTCCGTCGGCGTCGTCGTCCGGGCTGTCGCCGGGCTCGAACACGGAGCCGAGCGGGTCCTCGCCCCCGGAGTGGAGCCCGCCCGACCCGTTCGACAGGCCACCGCCGTCCGACCGGCCGACCCCCGTGGCACCGCCGGACTGCCGGTCGGTGTCCTCCCGGGACGCTGGCTGCCCCGCCGGGGACCCGCCACGGGACGACGGTCCGGTGTCGTCGTCTGTCGTCGGTCGCCCACAGGCGTCACACCGCTCCGCCCGCTCGGCCGTCTCACGGCTGTCGTCGGCCGCCGTCGTGCCGTGCTCCCGTTCGTGTGGGGACTCGAACCGCCGGCCAGCCCTGTTTCTCCCCGTCGTTCCGGAGCCCGTGCCGGTATCGACCCCGTTCGTCGCCGGCTGCCTCCCAGACCCGGGTGAGCCACCGCTGTCGGTAACGTTCTCTGTTGATCGGCCGGGGTCACTCTCCGCACGGCTGGCGGCCGCCTCCTTCGGCTGGCCGTTGCTCCCGGCCGCCCGTCGCGTGACCCTCTCGTCTCTCGGCTGTCTCTCGCGACCTGACCCACCCCGCTGGGTCTCACCGGGGTCGTCCTGGCCTGTCTCGTCGAGCGCCGACTCGACGGACTCGGCTTTCGCCAGTGCAGTGTCGGCCCGCTGTTCGATGTCCCGGTTGACGGCCCGGACGTTGCCGACGTACCCCCGGAGCGCCTGCGTGGCGGCCTCGAGCTCCGACACCTGGTCTGCCAGTTCCCCGACCTCTGTTTCGAGGGCCGCGACCCGCTCGCGGGTTTCGCCCTCGGTGGCGAGTTCCGAGAGGTCGTGGTCGCCGTCGGTCACCGCACGTTCGAGCGTCTCGATGCGCGCCTCGAGTTCGTCCATAGGGCCGCTGGTCGCCTCCTGGCACTTGAACCCCGGGGTCGAAACGGTCACCTGCCTGGCGGCCGGTGTCGAGGTGATGACACGAGCCCCAGAGCCGGCCACGCCGCTGATCGGGATGGTCCATCTGTCGGCTCCCGGGTGTGCTGGCGTGCACCCGCGACCGCCGCCGACCTGCTCGGTATCGCCGACGGTGTGCCCGTCGGTACAGATCCAAACCGCGACAGAGAGACGGCGGCACCGGTCGACGACGACCGGGCCCGGGCGTTCGTCGACGCGGTCCCGGCCCGTGAGGCCGAACCCCCCAGGGCGTCGGTAACCGCGCTCGGACTCACCGCTCGTGACGCTCGCCGGCGAGTGCCCTGTCCCGGAGATTCTGACAGCGCTCGTTGTCGGCGGTCAGGTCCGGCACCGGTATCGGGTCGTTCTCCTCGTCGACGGCAACAAAGATGAAATACGAGTCGGTCGTCTCCTCGCGTTCACCCGTCTGTGGGTCCTCCCGGTAGGCGGTCAGTCGGACGCGGATACTCGTCTCGCCGGTCGCGTAGGCGTAGGACTCGATGAAACAGATGTCACCCCGCGGGAGCGGGCGGGTGAAATTGAGTTCGTTGATGCGGGCGGTGACACAGTTCTCGCCGGCGTGGCGCATCGCCGACATCGCGCCGACCTCGTCCATCCACTTCACGACGTTTCCCCCGTGGGCGTTGCCGTAGTTGTTCGTGTCGTCGGGCTGGACCCGCTCGCGGTTCTCGATGTAGGTTTCGCTGATGCTCGTCACGGTTTCACTCGGGGAACTGCGGGCAAAAAATCCGTGGTCACCCGTCGATGGCTTTCTCTACGGCGACGAACCCCAGTTCGACACCCTCGATTGTCCGGGTCCGGCTGTCGGTAACTTCGTAGCCAAGGGACTCGTAGAACTGGCGGGCGTTTCGCGACGACACGACCGTCAGGTCGGTGAGACCGAGCATCCGTGCACGGGTCTCGAGTTGGCCGACCAGCGACGACCCCAACCCCCGCCCGGTGTACCCCGGGTCGACGAACACCGCGTCGATGCGGGTCGCGTCGACGTTGAGCACGCCGTAGCCCGCGGGGGCCCCGTCGACAGTGGCCAGCAACACGACGAACTGCTCGCGTTCCATCGCCCCCTCGAACGTCGACAGGGCGTCGTCGTCGGGCGACCAGGCGTCGACCTGTGTGTCGCTGTACGTCCCATCGGTGCTCTCGATGGCGGCCTGTTTTATCGCCAGCACGTCCGCTGCATCCTCGGGGTCTGCCTGCCGGAACCGTCTCTCCCCCGTCTGTGCCACTAGCGTGGATTCCACGCCCAATAACAAGAGTGTTTGCCGCCCGGCGCGGTCCAGACAAGACTCACCCGAACCGGGGTCAGTTCCGACCACCCGAACCAGGGTTAGTTCCGGCCACCCGAACCGGGGTCAGTTCCGACCACCCGAACCAGGGTCAGTTCCGACCACCCGAACCGGGGCTGTGGTGCGCCCGGGTCGGCCGGGGTCGTGACGACACTCCCGCTTTCGGGACGCGTAGTTCACACGATATCGTCCGGGTCGTGTTTCCGGGCCATCCGGCTGGCCTCGGCGTCGTATCGCTCGCGCTCGGCGTCGGGTGTGGGCTCGAGTCGGTCCGGCTCCACGTTCTGGCCTGCGGTCACGTCCGAGCGCAGTACCATTCGCTTCGATAGCTGTCGCCGGAGGTGTCGTCTCCCGTCTGTCGTCGCGTAGACGAGTGTCACCAGCCCCCCATCGGTGTACTCCCGCTCGACCAGCCAGACACGCTCGACTCCGGCGTCGGCCGCCCCGTCTCCGGCACCTGCCCCGTCTGCGGTCATCGTCGGTGATTGGCCCGGCGTCGTGTTGTATCCACTGGTGGTCACAGCAGGGGTGAGCTCTCGCCGTAGACGGCGGCGACCACGGCGCTCGTGTACCGCTCCGGAGCCGGGTCCGCTGTCACGACCCGGGTCTCGACCGGCGCGTCGATTCCGCGCAGCGTCTTTCCCTGCTCGATACCCGCCTGCAGTCGCTCGGCGACCGTCTCGGGGTCGTGGCTGCTGACCTCGTAGAACACACCACCGGAGGGCTCACTGGCCCACGCCAGCCCCGCGGCGGCGCGCGCCCCGGGGCCGCTGGTCTGCTCGGCGAGTACCGCGTCGAGAACGCCTCCGGTCGGCCCGAGATTCGGTGCCGTCCCGGCCTGCTCGACGGTGGTGTCTGCCGGGATGACCGAGGAGAGCCGCCGCAGGTTGTACCGGTGTAGGCCAGCGTCGGCGAGCGCGGCGTCGAAACCAGCCTTCTCCGTGGGGCCGACGCCCTCGCCCCAGACCACCTGTATCATGGAAGCGCTCCGGGACACGGCAGAATCAACCTGGCGGTTCCGTCTCTCACCTACGCCCGGCGGCCGACGACCGCGTAGAACGGGTCCGTTCCGGGTCGCCCGGTCACGACAGTTGTCTCGGCGAGTCCACCGGCGGCGAGATACGACTCGACGAGTGTCGCCCGCTCGTCCATCGTTCGACTGCGCCAGGCCCGGACCGCCTTCGTCGGGAACATCCGGTTGGTGAAGCTCACGACGACGGCCCCGCCGCTGTCGAGCACACGCTCGAACTCCGCGAACACCGGACCGGGGTACTGGAGATACTGCACCGACAGGGCACAGCAGACGAGGTCGAACCCGTCTGTTTCGAGGGGTAGTGACTGGTCGCCGTTGAGATCCTGGAGGAACCACTCGTCCAACTGCTCGTTTGCCGCGAGCTCCTCCTCGTTGAGCCCGTGACCGAC
>JAQCNM010000186.1 GCA_028275025.1 Halovenus sp. | reverse complement strand
ACAGTGCCCCGGTCGAGTTCGAGTTCGTCGGCGGTCGCCCCCGTGACTGTCCTGTTGGGCCAGATGTCGACGTCCAGGCCGGCGAGTTCGTCGGCGACTGCTGTCTGGAACGGCCCGGAGAACCCGGGCGCGACGCTGCCAGCCTGTTCGACGAGCACCACCTCGGCGTCCGTCCCGGCGGCGAGTTCGGCGAGTTCACCGGCCACCTGCACACCGGAGAGCCCGGCCCCACCGACGACGACCCGGCCGCCCCGCTCGCGGACCCGCTCGAACCGCTCCCGAATCGTGGCGGCGTCGTCGAGTCGCTTCAGCGGCGTGGCGTGTGTCTCGACCCCGTCGAGCCCGTAGAACGCCGTTCGCGCGCCGAGACAGACCGCACAGATGTCGTACGAGAGGGGACCGGCGGCCGTCTCGACGGTCCGGGTCTCGCGGTCGAGATTCGTCACGCGCGCCCGGTGGTGATCGGCCCGCGAGCAGAGCCGGTCGAACGAAACTGTCAGTCGCTCGGCGAGCGCCGGTTTCCGGACTGCCTGGTGGACGAGATGCTGAACGAGGTGTGTCTCGCGCTCGTCGACGAGTGTGAGCGACACGCCGGCGGGGAGGCTCCGTTCGAGCCCCCGCATCAAGAGCACACCCGCGTAGCCACCCCCGAGAACGACGACGTGCATACCTCGGGTTCGGGGCCGGCTCTCAAGTCACCTGCGTCCGTTGTCGGCGTCCCGTGTTGCACCGGCGACGTCGACCGCGGCCACGTTGGGCTCGACGTCGTGGACGCGGACGATATCGGCCCCGCGCTCGGCGGCGATGGCCGTCGCGGCGACAGTCGCCTCGCGGCGCTCGCCGGCCGCCCGGTCGACCTGACCGAACATCGACTTGTGGGAGTGGCCGAGAAGCACCGGACAGCCAAGCGCGTGGAACTCGTCGACGCGGGCCAGCAGTTCGAAGCTCTCGGCGGCACTCTTGCCGAACCCGAGCCCGGGGTCGACGATAACCTGTGACCGGTCGAGCCCCACCTGCTCCGCCAGCAGCACCCGGTCGGCGAGCGCGTCTAGCACGTCGTCGACCACGTCGTCGTACTCGACAGTCGTGTCGGGGTCGACCGGGGCCGATATCGAGTGCATCACGACCACAGGCACGTCGTACTCGGCGGCGACCAGCCGCATCTCCGGGTCGGCCAGCCCGGACACGTCGTTGAGGATATCCGCCCCGGCATCGAGTGCCGCCCGGGCCACCGCGGCCTTTCGCGTGTCGATAGAGACCAGCACGTCGAGGTCGGCGAGTGCCGACACGACCGGGAGTACCCGTTCACACTCCTCGGGAACCGGCACAGGGTCTGCACCCGGTCGGGTGGACTCACCGCCGATGTCGACGATATCCGCCCCTGCTGCGACCATCTCCTCGGCCCGCTCGACCGCGTCCGTTCTGGCCTCGTACTCGCCGCCGTCGTGGAAACTGTCCGGCGTCACGTTCAGGATACCCATGACCGACGTCCCGCTCGTCCAGGGGTACTCCTCGGCCCCGTGACCAGCCCCGCCGGTCTCGTCGGTGTCGGCACCCGCCAGGAGACTCCCCCGGTATCTCCCCTCGCGGTCGCCGATACCTGTCGCCGCACGGACCTCGTCGGCGAGAGGTGCGAGCCCGTGGCCGCGGTTGTCGAGCCGGGTACAGACTGCCCGGAACTGCCCGACTGTCCCCATGAGAGCGACCTGTTTGTTCTCGGCGGCCGACAGCCCGGAGACGGCTACCTCGCCGCCGACGGCCCGAAACGCTGCTCGGAGAGCCTCTGCCTGTCGGGGCTGGACCCGCATCCGGACGACCCGGTGAACGGTCGACCCTCCTAACTCCCGAATCTCGGTCTCGGGGACGTGCGCGGCGTCGAGCACACCCCGACCTGCGGACTCGGATGCCGGCCGTGTGGCAGTTGTGGTCCGCGTCCAGCGGGTTCGTGCCTCCCCGACCGTGTACAGCGACCCGGTGACGAGCACGCAGTCACCGGGGGCTGCCCTGTCGAGGGCGTCTGCCACCGCACCCGCGACGTCCGCACGGGTCGAGACCCGACCATCGGTTTCCGACTCGAGTGCCGCCGCGAGTACGTCCGGCCGTTCGGCCCGGTCGTTTGCGGGCTCACAGACGGTGGTGTGGCTCGCCTCCGGCAGCGCGGCCATCATCTCGCGGTGGTTCTTGTCGGTCAGAGCCCCGACGACGAGGTGGAGACGGTCGTGGTCGAACTCGGCGAGCGTGTCGGCGAGTCGGGCACACGCCGCCGGGTTGTGGGCCCCGTCGAGCACGACCAGCGGGTCGCGGCCGACAATCTCGAACCGGCCGGGCCAGTGGGCGGTGCGCAACCCCCGTTCGAGCGCCCCGTCTGTGACCGTCGTGTCGAGGGCATCCCGGACCTGCCGCGCGAGCGCGACGGCGACACCGGCGTTTTCGGCCTGGTGTGAGCCGAGCAGTGCGAGCCGCGTCTCGAGGGCGACCTGTCCGGTTCCCGTGTCCCCCTCGATGGCCGCACGCCCCTCGACGGCCTCGCGGCCGCCGTAGGCGACCCGCAGGTCGGGGTTTCCGGCCCCGTCCGGGCCGACCGTGAGTACCTCTCCCGCGCGCTCACGAACCGCCCCCAACGTGTCACCGGTCACGGCGGTGACGAGCGGCCGGTCGACGGGGGCGACCGACGCCATGTCACGGCCGATGGTCTCGACGTCGTCACCGAGCACACCCGTGTGTTCGAGTGTGACACTCGTGACAGCGGCCCCGACCGGGTCGACGACACTCGTCGCGTCGTACCGGCCGCCGATACCGACCTCGAGCACCGCGACGTCGACGTTCTGGCGGTCGAACTCCCACAGCGCGAGTGCGGTCAGTGTCTCGAAGAAGGTCGGCGGGTCGCCGGCGGCGGCACGGTCGGTGATGTACCCCTCGATCGCCTCGACAAACGACACGAGCGCGGCCTCACGGAGCGGCCGTCCGTCGACCTGGACGCGTTCGCGAACGCTGTCCAGGTGGGGTGAGGTGTACAGCCCCACCGAGAGTCCTGCCTCCCGGAGGATAGACGACAGCATCCGCGCAGTCGAGCCCTTGCCGTTGCTACCCGCAATCTGCACGCACGGCAACCCCGCCTGCGGGTCGTCGAGGTGCGCGAGCAGGGCCGCCGTCGAGTCTGTGCCGGCCCGTGTTCCGAACCGGCGCAGGGCGAACAGCGTGTTCGCGGCCTCGTGGAACCTCATGCACATCTCAACCGGACCAACGGGTTTGGGTTTGACGGTCTCACACCCCCCGAGTGTCCGTCCCGGGCCGTGTCTCGTGTCGGCCAGGACCCCCACCGGACCGGGTGTGGGAGACGTGACCGGGGGTGCCCCGTTCGGGGTCGGTGAACCGCTACGCTTAATCCGTCCACCCGAGTATGCTCAAGTGGTGCCAGGGTGGCAGAGTCTGGCCGAACGCGTCCGCCTGCAGAGCGGATCACCGCCGGTTCAAATCCGGCCCCTGGCTCTACAGCGTCGGTTCACAGCCGCGGCTTGACTACAGCTCTAATCGGTGAGAGTAAATCGCCTGGTTTCCCGTCGTCGAAAAGGGTCTCGTGTGAGCGCGCCGAGAGGCCGGGATGACACTGCACGATACCCTCGAGGGGTTCGACCGTCGGGACTGGGACACTCACCCCGACGGCCGAGACAGTCTCGCCGACGTCGGGGCGATGGTGACCGTTTAGCGGTCGGCACGAACCGGCGAGCGGGTGTCGCCGTTGCCGTGACGAGTACAAACCCTTTCTACGGTCGGCCCCCGAGAGCGTGTCGTGTTTCCCGAGTTCGAGGTTGTTCCGGCGGTGGACCTGCAGAACGGTCAGGTCGTCCAGTTGGTCGGCGGCGAGCGAGACACCGGCACCCGCTACGGCG
>JAQCNM010000137.1 GCA_028275025.1 Halovenus sp. | reverse complement strand
GAGCTCACGGAGGCGCTGCTGGACGCGGCCGCAGAGGAGTTCGACGGCGACTCGGTCAGGGTCTACGGCCGTGGCGAGGACCGGGAACTGCTCGAGACACTGCTCGAATCTCACGACGGGTTCGAGTACGCCGGCGAGGTGGACTGTCTGGGGGGTGTCGTCGTCGAGAGTGACAGCTCTCGGGTCCGGGTGACGAACACCTTCGACTCGGTTCTCGCGGACATCTGGGACGAGAACCTCCGCGAGATGAGTGACCGCCTGTTCGAGGAGCATGAGTAGTTCGAGTGAGACGCAGGGGTCGGGGAGTGCCAACCCGGAGTACGTCAACTCGCGGGTGCGTTCCCGCCGTGCGGCGTTGTTCGACGAGGAGGACTACCGCAAGCTCGTGCGGATGAGGACCGGTGAGATCGCCCGGTACATGGAGGAGACCGAGTACGAGACAGAGATGAACGCACTCGGCGCGCGTCACAGCGGGGTGGACCTCATCGAGTTCGCGCTCAACCGGAATCTCGCAAAGCACTTCGACGACATGCTGACGTGGGCAGACGGCCGGCTGTACGACCAGATCGCGAGCTACCTCCGCAAGTTCGACGCCTGGAACGCGAAGACGGCCATCCGGGGGGTGTACTCCGGAACCAGCCCCGATGACATCACGACCGACTACATCCGTGCCGGCGAGTTCGACGACGACCTGCTCGACCGACTCGCCGCCGCGGACTCCGTCGAGGAGGTCGTCGAACTGCTCTCCGAGACCCTGTTTGCAGAGCAGTTAGCGGCGGCCTACGAGGCCTTCGAGGAGGCGGACGTGCTGGTGCCCCTGGAGAACGCCATCGACAAGACGTTCTACGAGCAGTTGCTCGCGGAGACGGTAGAGACCAGCGACCAGAACTCCCCGGAGGGGCTGTACCGGGAGGTGCTCCAGGCAGAGGTCGACTTCCGGAACGTGCGAAACGCGCTGCGGATCTCCCGGACCGGGACCGACATCGGCCCGGCGGAGTACTACATCGAGGGCGGGCGGCTGTTCGAGCCGGGACAGCTCCGCCGGCTGGTCGGTAGCTTCGACGAGCTGGTCGAGTACATCCGCGAGAGCACGTACGGCGACGAGCTCTCCGAGGCGCTGGCCGAACTGGCGGAGGCCGAGAGTCTCGTCCAGTTCGAGCAGGCACTCGACGCCGCACTACTCGAGTACTCGGACACACTGTCGTACACGTACCCGGTTTCGATCTGCTCGGCGCTCTCCTACATCCTCGCAAAGGAACGGGAGATAGAGAACATCAGGGCGGTCGCCCGGGGCCGCGAGGTCGGGCTCTCGCCCGAGGAGATCACGAGAGAGTTGATAACATGACACAGGAGATAGCCGTTGTCGGCAGCCCGGAGTTCACGACCGGCTTTCGGCTCGCCGGTGTCCGGAAGTTCACCAACGTCCCCGACGACCAGAAGCAGGTGAAACTCGACGACGCTGTCAGGGAGACGATGGCCGACGACGACGTCGGTATCGTGGTGATGCACGACGACGACGTCGACCTGCTCTCGCGGGACGTTCGCGAGGCGGTCGAAACGAGTGTCGAACCGGTCGTGGTGACACTCGGCGGCGGGACCGGAAGCGGTAACTTGCGCGCGCAAGTAAAACGTGCAATCGGAATCGATCTGATGGACGAAGACACATGAGCAAGGCAACAGAACCCAACACAGAGAGCGAGGGCGTCATCGAGAGCGTGAGCGGCCCCGTCGTGACAGCGGTCGACCTGGAGGCGCCGATGAACGACGTCGTCTACGTCGGCCACGAGGGGCTGATGGGAGAGGTCATCGAGATCGAGGGGAACGTCACCACAATCCAGGTGTACGAGGAGACCTCCGGGGTCTCGCCGGGTGAACCGGTCGAGTCGACCGGTGCGCCGCTGTCGGTCGACCTCGGGCCGGGGATGCTCGACAGCATCTACGACGGGGTCCAGCGCCCGCTGGACGAACTCCAGGAGAAGATGGACTCGGCGTTTCTCGACCGTGGAGTCGACGCGCCGGGTATCGACCTGGAGGCGACCTGGGAGTTCACCCCCACGGTTGAGGTCGGTGACGCGGTCGGCAACACCGACATCGTCGGGACGGTCCCGGAGACCGAGAGTATCGACCACAAGGTGATGGTGCCGCCGGACAGTCTGCCCGAAGGAGAGACCGCCGAGATAACAGCCGTCGAGTCCGGCCGGTTCACCGTCGAGGAGACGGTGGCCGAACTCGAGACCGGCGACGAGATACAGATGCGCCAGCAGTGGCCGGTCAGACAGGCCCGGCCGACGGTGGACAAGCAGACGCCGACCGAACCGCTCACCTCGGGCCAACGCATCCTCGACGGGCTGTTCCCGCTGGCAAAGGGCGGTACCGCGGCCATCCCGGGACCCTTTGGCTCCGGAAAGACGGTCGCCCAGCAGTCCCTCGCGAAGTTCGCCGACGCGGACATCGTCGTCTACATCGGCTGTGGCGAGCGTGGCAACGAGATGACCGAGGTCATCGACGACTTTCCGGAACTGCCGGACCCACAGACCGGGAACGCGCTGATGGCCCGGACCTGTCTCATCGCCAATACGTCGAACATGCCGGTCGCGGCGCGAGAGTCCTGTGTGTACACCGGTATCACCATCGCGGAGTTCTACCGCGACATGGGGTACGACGTGGCGCTGATGGCCGACTCCACCTCGCGGTGGGCCGAGGCGATGCGGGAGATCTCCTCTCGACTCGAGGAGATGCCCGGCGAGGAGGGCTACCCCGCGTACCTGGCGGCGCGTCTCAGCGAGTTCTACGAGCGGGCGGGGTACTTCGAGAACATAAACGGGACCGAGGGGTCGGTCTCGGTTATCGGCGCGGTGTCACCGCCGGGTGGTGACTTCTCCGAGCCGGTCACCCAGAACACGCTGCGTATCGTGAAGACGTTCTGGGCGCTCGACTCGGATCTCGCCGAACGCCGGCACTTTCCGGCGATAAACTGGAACGAGTCGTACTCGCTGTACCGCGACCAGCTCGACCCGTGGTTCGTCGAGAACGTCGCGGAGAACTGGCCCGAGCAGCGCCAGTGGGCTATCGACGTGCTCGACGAGGAGGCCGAACTCCAGGAGATCGTCCAGCTGGTCGGCAAGGACGCTCTGCCGGAGGACCAACAGCTCACCCTCGAAGTGGCGCGCTTCCTGAAGGAGGCCTGGCTCCAGCAGAACGCACTCGACGACGTCGACCAGGACTGCCCGCCCTGGAAGACACACCAGATCCTCGGTGTGATAAAGTCGTTCCACGACGAGGCGTTCGACGCCCTCGACGCGGGGGTTCCGGTCGACGAGATAACCGGTATCGACGCAGTTCCGCGGCTCAACCGCACCGGAACGGTCCCCGACGACGAGGCGTCTGCGTTTATCGAGGAGCTGGAGACCGACATCACCGAACAGCTACGTTCACTCTACTGACAATGAAAGAGTACAAGACAATAACGGAGATCAGCGGTCCGCTGGTGTTTGTCGAGACAGACGAACCGATCGGCTACGACGAACTCGTCGAGATCGAGACCCCGAACGGGGAGACCCGGCGGGGACAGGTGCTCGACTCGTCTAGTGACCACGTGGCGATCCAGACCTTCGAGGGGACCAGCGGAATCGACCGCAACTCCTCGGTTCGGTTTCTCGGCGAGACGATGAAGATGCCCGTCACGGAGGACCTGCTCGGGCGTGTGCTGGACGGCTCCGGTGACCCGATCGACGACGGGCCGGAGATCGTGCCCGAGGAGCGCCGTGACATCGTCGGGGCGGCGATCAACCCATACGCCCGGGAGTACCCCGAGGAGTTCATCCAAACGGGGATCAGCGCCATCGACGGGATGAACACGCTGGTGCGTGGGCAGAAGCTCCCCATCTTCTCCGGGTCGGGACTGCCACACAACGACATAGCACTCCAGATCGCCCGGCAGGCGACCGTGCCAGAGGAGAGCGACGACGGCGACGAGGACTCCGAGTTCGCGGTTATCTTCGGCGCGATGGGGATTACCGCGGAGGAGGCAAACGAGTTTATGGACGACTTCGAGCGCACCGGTGCGCTCGAGCGCAGTGTGGTGTTCATGAACCTCGCGGACGACCCCGCCGTCGAGCGAACGGTCACACCACGGCTCGCACTCACGACCGCCGAGTATCTCGCCTTCGACAAGGGGTACCAGGTGCTCGTCATCCTGACCGACATGACAAACTACTGTGAGGCGCTGCGCGAGATCGGCGCGGCACGCGAGGAGGTGCCGGGTCGCCGGGGTTACCCCGGGTACATGTACACCGACCTCGCCTCGCTGTACGAGCGCGCGGGCCGAATAAAGGGTCTAAAGGGGTCGGTGACACAGATCCCCATCCTGACGATGCCCAGCGACGACATCACCCACCCTATCCCCGACCTGACGGGGTACATCACGGAGGGACAGATAATGGTCGACCGTGATCTCAACAGCCAGGGGATACAGCCCCCGGTGGACGTGCTTCCCAGCCTCTCGCGGCTGATGGACGACGGGATCGGCGAGGGGCTGACCCGTGCCGACCACGGTGACGTCGCAGACCAGCTCTTTGCCGCCTACGCGGAGGGTGAGGACCTGCGCGACCTGGTGAACATCGTCGGCCGGGAGGCACTCTCGGACCGCGACAACCGGTTTCTTGACTTTGCCGACCGCTTCGAGGAGACGTTCATCCAGCAGGGGTACGGAACCGATCGCGATATCGAGGACACCCTCTCGGCCGGCTGGGAGCTGCTCTCGATGCTGCCGACCGAGGAACTCAACCGCGTCGACGAGGAGTTCATCGAGCAGTACTACCACGAGGACGGCGAGCGGGTCGAGGCGACCGCCGACGACTGACAGCCGCCACCGGGCAGTTGGTCTGTCTCTAACGGGTACCGGTCTCGCTCCGGCGGTCTCACCCGTTTCTGTCCGGCACCGGTGTCGTTCCCACGTGTCGCGGAGACCGGATTCCTGTCAACGACCCCACGGGACCGCCTCCGGAGCGACATCCCGGGTTCGACAACCTGTCCCCTGACTTCGAAAATCGCAGCAGAATCCTCATCTCGAAGTTTATCGTCGTATTTATTACGACGAGCACACTCCGGAGGCATAATGAGCAACGGGTCAGAGCCGAGCGGCGAGCGTCGCACGATACTGCTGATCGGGAGCGGTCCGATCCAGATCGGGCAGGCAGCGGAGTTCGACTACTCCGGCGCACAGGCCTGCCGGGCACTCCAGGAGGAGGGCGTGCGGGTGGTGCTGGTCAACTCCAACCCGGCGACGATAATGACCGACCCGGAGATGGCCGACGCGGTGTACATCGAGCCGATCACGACGGAGGCAATCGCCGGTATCGTCCGGGCGGAGGAGCCAGACGGTGTGATCGCCGGTCTGGGCGGGCAGACCGGGCTCAACGTCACCGCCGAGTTGGCCGAGGCGGGGGTTCTGTCCGAACACGACGTCGAGATACTCGGAACACCGCTCGAAACTATCTACGCGACCGAGGACCGCGACCGGTTCCGCAGACGGATGACGGAGTTGGGAGAGCCGGTTCCCGAGTCGACGACACTCTCACTCGGGGACGGGGAGTCTGTGACAGACATCGACGCCGACGGGTTCCGGGACCGCATCGAGGCTGCCGTCGAGGCGGTCGGGGGGCTCCCGGTTATCGCCCGCACCACCTACACCCTCGGCGGGTCAGGGTCGGGCATCGTCCACGACATAGACACCCTCTCAAGCCGTGTCCGGAAGGGGTTGAGACTCTCGCGCAACAACGAGGTGTTGCTCACAGAGTCTATCGAGGGCTGGGTCGAACTGGAGTACGAGGTGATGCGTGACGCCGACGACTCGTGTGTCATCGTCTGTAACATGGAGAACCTCGACCCGATGGGGATTCACACGGGGGAGTCGACCGTCGTCACGCCCTCACAGGTCGTCCCCGACAGGGGTCACCAACAGATGCGCAACGTGGCACTCGAGGTGATCCGTGACCTGGGCATCCACGGCGGCTGTAACATCCAGTTCGCGTGGCGCGACGACGGCAGCCCGGGCGGGGAGTACCGCGTCGTCGAGGTGAACCCGCGGGTCTCGCGGTCCTCCGCCCTGGCGTCGAAGGCGACCGGCTACCCTATCGCCCGCGTGACCGCAAAGGTCGCCCTCGGCAAGCGTCTACACGAGATCGAAAACGAGATTACCGGTCAGACAACCGCCGCGTTCGAGCCCGCTATCGACTACGTCGTCACGAAGGTGCCACGGTGGCCGATCGACAAGTTCGACGACGTGGAGTTCGAACTCGGCACCGCGATGAAGTCGACGGGCGAGGCGATGGCCATCGGGTCGACCTTCGAGGAGTCACTGTTGAAGGCGCTCCGTTCCTCGGAGTACGACCCCGGTATCGACTGGGCCGGTGTCGACGACACCAGCTTGGTGTCGACGTACCTCGAACGGCCCTCGCCGGACCGCCCGTACGCTCTCTTCGAGGCCTTCGACCGCGGGTTCACGGTCGACAGGGTGGCCGATGCCACGGGCATCGAGCGGTGGTATCTCGAGCGGTTCCAGCGGGTCAGTGAGGCGGTCAGCCGGGCCGAGGAGGGTGCGTTCACACCCGCGGCTGTCGCCGGACTCACGAACCGTGCCATCGCGGATATCGACGGCACCGTGCCCGTCGACACCGTCGAAGAGACGGTTCCGGGGCGCAGGTACAAACAGGTCGACACCTGCGCCGGCGAGTTCGCCGCCGAGACGCCGTACTACTACTCGGCGCGACAGCCGGCACGTCACGTCGACTCGGGTGGAGCCGGGACCGAACTCCGTGTCGCGGAGGGGGTCGAGAGTGTCGTCGTGGTCGGCGGTGGCCCGATCCGCATCGGGCAGGGTGTCGAGTTCGATTACTGCTCGGTACACGCCGTTCAGGCGCTCCGCGAACTCGGAATCGAGGCCTACGTCGTGAACAACAACCCCGAGACTGTCTCGACAGACTACGACACCTCCGACGGGTTGTTCTTCGAGCCTCTCTCGGCCGAGGAGGTCACAGACGTGATCGAGGCAACGGCCGCAGACGGTGTGATGGTCCAGTTTGGCGGGCAGACGTCGGTCAATATCGGCGAACCGCTCCAGGCCGAGCTCGACCGCCGAGGTCTGGACTGTGAGATACTGGGCACCACCGTCGAGGCGATGGACCTCGCCGAGGACCGCGACCGGTTCAACGGGCTGATGGCCGACCTCGGGGTCGCACAGCCGGAGGGTGGCACCGCAGACTCCGAGGCCGCGGCGATGGAACTCGCCCACGAGATCGGGTACCCGGTGCTCGTGCGGCCGAGTTACGTCCTCGGCGGCCGCGCGATGCGGGTCGTCCACGACGACGCCGAGCTAGCCCGGTACATCGACGGGGCCACCCGGGTTTCGCCGGACCGGCCGGTTCTCGTCGACGAGTTCCTGCAGGATGCGGTCGAACTCGACGTGGATGCCGTTGCCGACGGCGAGACGGTGTTGCTCGGCGGGATACTGGAACACGTCGAGCGGGCGGGTGTCCACTCGGGGGATTCGGCGTGTGTCATCCCGCCACGCTCGCTGGCCCCGGGGACCCTGACCCGCGTTCGTGAGGTGACCGAGACCGTCGCGGCCGCGCTCGACACGGTCGGTCTGCTCAACGTCCAACTCGCGGTCCACGGCAACGAGGTGTACGTGCTGGAGGCAAATCCACGCTCCTCGCGGACAGTCCCGTTCGTCTCGAAGGCAACCGGTGTTCCGATCGCGAAACTCGCCGCGAAGGTGATGGCCGGGGACTCACTGGAGACTCTGGACGCCACCGAGCAGATACCCGAACAGATCAGCGTCAAGGAGGTGGTGCTCCCGTTCGACCGTCTGCCGGGTGCGGACCCGCGGCTCACCCCGGAGATGAAATCCACCGGCGAGGTGATGGGTACCGCAGACTCGTTTGGCCGGGCGTACCGAAAGGCCCAGGACGCGACCGGCAAACCGGTTCCGACATCCGGAACGATGGCGCTCGATCTCTCGGCCGGTGTCTTTCCCGACCCCGAGACCGAGGACGGAACGGCGCTGGTCGAGGGGTTCTCCGAGTTTTTCGCGTTCAGCGACGCCGTCGATCTCGTCGAGGCCGCCCGCGGGGGGGAGCTCGACCTGATCGTCTCGCGCGACCGGGAACTACTCGAGGTTGCCGTCGCGGAGGAGATAACGTACTTCTCGACGCCCGCCAGCGCACAGGCCGCGCTGACGGCACTCCGTGCGAGCGACGAGCCACTCGACCCCCGCCCGGTCTCGGACCGCCGGAGACGCACCGAGCGGTGGGGTGAGTGAGCGGTTGCAGACTCTCCCCTCACCGGGACAGACTCGGGTCTCTCACCCGCGCTTCTCGTCGAGGATGAGCCGCGTTCTCGTCTGGGTCACCGTCTCCATCTCGCGGGCCCGACCGATGAGGCCGTTTACCTCCTCCGTGTTCGCACAGTCGACCACCAGCACGATATCCACCTCGCCGGAGACCTGCCAGACGAAGTCCACCTCGTCCCAGTCGGCCATCCGGTCGGAGATATCGCTCGTGTTCACGTTCACGTCAGCGGATATCTCGATCATCGCGGTTATGTTTCCCGTCCGGGTGGAGACAGTAAACCGCTCGATGACCCCCTCGTCGGTCAACCGGTCGACGCGATTGCGGACGGTACCCTCGGAGGTACCGACCTCGTCTGCGATCTCCGTGTACGGTCGCCGTGCGTCACGCCGCAGGATAGCGAGAATCTGCCGGTCGAGTTCGTCCATACAGAACCGACGCCGCTATCGGTCTTACCGATTTCGAACTTCGAAACAGTTTTCGAACAACGCATTTATGAGGCACAGTCGACAGAGAGTTCGTAATGTCGGAGGCATATCTCGCGGTGGCCGACGGTTCCGTGTACCGCGCTCGTTGCCGCGCGCCGGGGACGGCGAGAGGCGAACTCGTCTTCACGACCGCCTACACCGGTTACGAGGAGAGTCTCACCGACCCCTCCTACGAGGAGCAGGTGCTGACCTTCTCTTACCCGCTTATCGGCAACTACGGAGTCCGGGCCGAGCGGTTCGAGTCCGACCGGGTCCACCCCCGGGCCGCCGTCGCCCGGGAGTTCACCGACGAGGTAGCGGCCTGGCTCGCGTCGGTTGGTGTTCCGGCCCTCGACCACATCGAGACACGCGAACTGGTCACCTCGGTCCGGGAGAACGGTGCGATGCGGTGCGGGGTCGCCGCCGGCGAGGACGCCTTGCCCGGGGACGCGACGGCAGAACTCGAGGCGTGTCGGCCGATGAGCGCACACGCCGACATCGGCGAGCGGGTCACGACCCCCGAGCGGACGGTCCACCGCGGTGACGGTATCGCCGACGTGGCGCTTCTGGACTGTGGCGCGAAGGCGTCTATCGTCGACTCTCTGACCGACCGCGGTGCAGACGTGCACGTGCTCTCCTGTCTGACGGGTGCCGACGAGATCCGCCGTCTCGACCCGGACCTGCTCTTTCTCTCGAACGGGCCCGGCGACCCGGCGACGTTCACGAACGCACAGTCACTCGTCGAGACGTTCGTCGGCGAGATTCCGATCGCCGGAATCTGCCTCGGTCAGCAGGTCGTTGCTCGTGCGGTCGGTGGCGACACGGAGAAGATGGCGTTTGGTCACCGCGGCGTCAACCAACCGGTGCGTGACCTCGAGAGCGGCCGGGTGCTCATAACGACACAGAACCACGGCTACACCGTGTCGGACCCCGGCGATCTGACTGTCACACAGCGCAACGTCAACGACGGCACCGCCGAGGGGCTGGCAGACCACGAGCGTGACGTGTGTACCCGCCAGTATCACCCCGAGGCGAACCCGGGACCACACGACGCGCGTGACTTTTTCGACGAGGTGCTCACGATGGCCGCGCCGGAGTCGACTGTCACGGCAGACTGACCTGTTGCCGGCAGAACCCGCCGCGGTGACCCAGGCTCACACCGGGTCGAGGAGGTCGGCGAGTGCCGCTGCGGGGTCTCTGGCCTTTGCGACCCCACTCGCCAGCAACACCCCGTCGGCACCGAGTTCACGCGCCGCTGCGATGTCCGCACCCGAGGAGATGCCGGCACCACAGTACACCGGAACCGACGGGTCGACCGCCCGGGCGGCCTCGACCGCGTCACGGACAGTTTCCGGGTTCGCCTGGCTGACCGGGGTGTCGGTACCGATGAGCCCCGGCGGTTCGACGGCGACAGCACCGGGACCCAGCGCCGTGACGGCGGCCACCTGGTCCGGGTTGTTCGCACAGACCACCGTGTCGAGACCGGCGCGGTCGGCGGCTCCGAGGGCGTCGTCGATGGACCCGAGCTGGAGTCGGCGTTCGGAGTGGTTCAGCAGGGTCCCGGTCGCGCCGGTGTCGGCCACCGCCTCCGCGAGCACGTGTCCGGTGTGACTGCCGTGTTCGATGGGGTCGACGTGCTGTGCCCACGTCCGGACATCCGTCTCCGCGACCGCTCGCAGGTGGGTCGTCTGCGGTGCCAGCGCCACCGTCGCCTCCGTGTCGACTGCCGTCGCCGCCCGGGCGACCGAGACCGGATCACAGGAGTACGCCTTTAGATTGACGAGAACGAACATACCGGCGGGTCGCCCGGCCGGCACATATCAGTTGCGCCCCGTCGCTGGTCGACTCCGAAAGCTTCAATTATCCGTGCCTGGTACCCTTCAGCGCGAGACGGGTTCGTGGTCTAGGTCGGTTATGACACCTCCTTGACATGGAGGAGGCCGGCGGTTCAAATCCGCCCGAACCCAGTTCTGTCGCCGCCTGTGAGGGGCCGACCGGCGTCTGTCACACAGACGACGGATATGAGCACAGAGAACGCGAAGTCCTCGCGGTTCAAATCCGCCCCGACCCATACGATTCCGCGAGGAACAAACGTGACGAATGAATCACTCGTCGGGCGGATTTGAACCACGCCCAGTTCACTCCCTCCGGTCGCTCGTGGTCTCTCTCAAATCCGCCCCCAGTTCTGTCGCCCCGAGTGCTGTTTCCCGACACGAGACGCCAGCCACCTGGTTACATTACTCCAACCGGAACAGTCACACGACGATGGACCGACGAAAGCTCATCGCGTTTGGACTCGTTGCCCTCCTCGCGGCCACCGCGGGCTGTTCCTCACAGGGGAGTCTCAGCATGGAACCGGCAGACAACGAGACACTCGTCGAGGAGGCGAGCCTCGACGACGAGAGACTCCAGCCGGGGACCGAGCGGGCGTTGCTCGACCGCGTCCTCGCAAACGGCTCCACGACGGTGACCGACACGGAGCCCCCGCTCGACCGGGACCTGCCGTTTCGTCACGACGGCGGATTCTACAACGTCTCACACACGGTAACCGGGTCACAGCAGGGATACGAGGTGACCATCCCTGTCGACTACAACGCCTCCTCGGTGTCGGGTGATGTCGTGGGGTACGAGGAGTTGCCCGCGGTCGACCAGACGGCTCTCGAACCCATATCGACCCGGCCAGAGCTTCCCGATGGGCTGCTGGAACCGGGCTACGAC
>JAQCNM010000183.1 GCA_028275025.1 Halovenus sp. | reverse complement strand
TCAACTACCGACCAACCCCAGCAGTGAGACACTCCCACTCGACAGTGTCTCGAGTGGTCGGAAAACGGGAAATCCGGCGAACCTCGCTGTTCACTATCGATTGCCTCGGTCTCCGAACTGCCAAGAGCCTCTAACGCGGTTGCAGACAGCCGGACTCGTCACGCCCTACCCGTCGGCTCCGTTCCCACCGCTCTCGTCGGTTTCGTTGTCGTCACTGGGGTAACCCGGGAGTGTTCCGTTGTTGTTGCCCCCACCACTACTGTTATCGGTGCCGTCTGTACCGTTGGTATCATTCCCGTTCTCTTCGTCTCCACCGTCACCGCCACCGATGCATCCTGCAACAATCACCGTGAGTCCACTGCCGGCGAGTGCGAGGTATCGCCTCCGTTCCATACGCCACAACACGTCGGCGGATATATATACCTTGTTCACAACGTTACCGTGTGAACTACCCCCACCCCCCATCTGCAGAACTGACCGACACCCGACTACCCGTCTGCCGAGATCTGAGACACGCCTCTTCGACCCGACTGACACACCCAGGCAGGACTGTATCGCTCCGCTCTGCCGGCGTTGGCTGTTCACTGTGGTTCCTTCTCGTCGGCCGGCGGCCAACCCGGGCCGGTGTCTCCGGGCACGACACTACGACACGGTGTTTTTAATCTGACGGCAGAAATAAAACTGGTAATGACTGTCTGTTGCCGTCCTCCTCCCCGAGTAAATCGGGCGAGTGTGTCCAAACCGAGGGGTGTGGGCATCTCCTCCCGGACCCGGAAACTGTCGTCCCGATGCCGGCCCCCGAGCAGCAGGTCCCGTCGCACGAACTGTGAGTGACCTGGCGAGATGACCGAACCTGCTGGCGATACCTGTGGAGGTGCCGCGTTCGGGTGACCCGGAATCGTACCGTGATTCTCGCGGCACTGTGTGTCGAGGCGGTGGCGGCGGTGTCGGTTGTCGTGTACGGGCACCTCGCCGTAGTGGCTATCGCCGTTCTGTACTGGATAGACCTCCTGTTCCTGATGGGTCGTGTGTGTGTACAGCGGCTGTTCGCACGGCCGACGAGACCTGTCGATCTCGATCGGGTGACCATCCCAGGCGAGCGTGTGTTACTTCCTTTTCGTCTCCTGAAACACAAGCGCGGGACAGTCAGTATCGCCGACAGTCTGCCCCCGGTATACCCGAAGAACGCGCCGATGGCGGTCACGGCGCTGTGGTGGGGGTCGATCATCTCTGTTCCGACGATGCTCGTCTCGGCTCTCAGCGTCTCCGGCCGGTTCTGGGGCAACCCGGCCACACCGTTCCTACTCGTGGGCGGGACCGTCGCGGCGGCGGCGAAGTCCTGGCTGTTACTGCGGGAGCACGCCGAAACCGGCGCACACGAGTACGAACCCCCGGTCGCGGTCAACCCGTGGAAACGACAGTTCCTGTTTACCCTCTACGCCGTGGTACTGTTTATCCTCTCCGAGTCGACCGCCTCGAGTGTCGCGGAGAGCGGTATCGAGGAGACACGACCCGGTGTGATGACCGTGGCTGCTCTCGTTATCCTCCTCCGACTCGCATACAGTGTTCGCGTCTCACACACGAGATTCGGGGACGACACCGGCCCCGAGAACCGGTACCGCGAGACCAAACCGAGCGCCGACCGACTGATCTCGTGGCTCCGGTCGAGAGCACCGGACCGGGAGACAGTCACGCTCACACCGCCGTCGACGCCGGACCGGCGACCGCTCGAGACTGTGGAACCGAAACCGAGGTCGGTGGTCGCCGCGGGCGTGCTGAACGCGTTGGTCGCCGGCTACGTGGTCGATGACAAGTTGAACGACAACTCGTTCTACCTCCGCGTCCTCTCGCTGTTTCTCCTACTGTTCTCGTGGCTCTTCTTGCTGAGTGGCGCTGTCGTTCCGTTTCTGTTCATAAACGGTCTCGTACTCGGCCTGCTCGCGGTGTTGTCGGTGCTGAGTATCGCACACATGCGACTCGCGCTCGGCGAGGTCGAGTACCGGTTCTACGACGCCGGGGTGGCGGCGTACGACAGGGCACTCGGGGAGCCACAGTGGGCAGTTCCGTACGACCGTATCGAGGATATCTCGGTCGAGAGCGGGCTGTTTGGCAGTCCACTGTGGCTCGATACCGGAACAGTGTCGTTCGAGCGCACCGACAGTCCGCCCGAGGATGCCCTCGCCGACCGGGAGCCGCGGTCCTCGATCGCGTTCGTGTCCGACCCGGAGCGTATCGCCGAACTGATGCGGTCCCGCGGGGGACAGTAGGGTATCTGCTCGCTGTGTCTACCGGACCGCGCCACCCCCGGCTCACCCCGTCCCGTGTCTGCCGTGTGATAACATCACCGGGAACGTCGACACCGGCCGGGTCGGACTCGCCTGGGTGTGTCCTGCCCGGTCTCAGGCGCTGGTTGCGGTCGGACACTCGATGGAGTCGCCGACCTCGAGCAACGTGTCACGGTCTACGTTGCCCTCGACGGAGTAGACGGTGTCGCCACACCGCCAGTCGACCAGTATCCGCCCGTACTCCCTGGTGAGGTTGTAGCTCCTGCCCCGGTAGTCGACCTGTTCGGACTCGTCACCCCCCACGCTCGCCGTGGACCGTGTCACGACAAAGATACTCCTGGGGCCGTCGCTGTACTGGAGTGAGACACCCTGGTCGACGACGGTTCCGCGCTCGAACTCGAACCCCGCCGGCACCGACGGCTCCGGTACCTCCGTGTCGGCCGCCTGCCTGAGTTCACTCTCGTTTTCGAACCGCTCGATCCCGGGCGTGACGACGGTCGCGTCGTCGGGCGGGTCGAACTCGAACGTGCTGTCGTCGACGGGTGGGTTCAGGCTGATGTTCCGGACCCGCATCTGCCCCTCGATCTGACTGTCACCGGTGGTTATACTGTACTCCGCTCTCATGAGCACGAACGACTCGGTGTCGTAGTAGAGCGTCTGGCTTATCTCCCGTTCGGATGTCTCGGCCGACTCCAGTCCGACGACGTAGGTGTCGTGGGTGCCGACCGTCTCGACCCCGCGGTACTCGGTCTCTATCGGTTCGGAGTAGCCCGTCGCGTTGAACGACCCCCCACTCGCGGGCGAGTCGGACGGAAACACCGGGACGATGGGGGTGACCGGGGCTCCAGCCTCGTCGGTTTCGAGACTGTCGACCAGGTCACGCAGTCGTTCGACCTGCTGTGTCTGGTTCGTGCCCTCTGTCTGTATCCGGGTCACCTCGTTCACAGCCGGCCGGTAGATCCACCTCGTCGTCCCGTTGGAGACGGTCACTGTCCGGTTTCCGTCCCGGTATGTCACCTGGTACTGCTCGCCTGTCGCGGGTCGGACGGTCCGCTCGATTCTGACCTCGGTCGTCTCGTTGTCGACTGTCGACTGTGTGACGACCGTCTGGTTGTACACGTCCACCGAGGCGAACCGCTCCACGGCCTCGTCGCCGTCGGGGAGGTCGGGTGTGTCGTCGGAGAGTCCGACACACCCCGCGAGGAGGAGGGCAACTGCGAGCCCGCAGACGACGGCCCCGTACCGCCCTGTCGGAACGAACCTGTCGGGGAACACGTTGTTTGCTACTGTAAGGAGCCCGATTAACGGTTTTGCTCTGTTTCTGTCCCACCGACACGTGCTGTTCCGTGGCGACTCACTGTTCGGTCTGTCGGACGGTGGCCCGTGCCGACCGGGCGACGAGCGGGCACCGGCGTATGTGGGTGCTGGCCGGCGACACGGCGACGCTGACGGTCACCGTGGAAAACGCCGGCGGGCTCGGGACACTCGGGACGGTCGCACACCGGTTTGCCGATTCACACCGTGAGCTCGACGCGACGGCCACCCGGGCCGTAGACGGCTTCGAACTGGGCGAGGGGGACCAACGGAGCCTGAGCTTCGATCTCGACGTGTCGTCGCTGGTGCCGGGGACATACTACTACGAGGTCGTCACCGGCGACGACAGCAAGACCGTACCGGTCCAGGTCGGAACAAACGGAACGGCAACCGCCGTGACTGGTGTTCGGTGAACAGCCGCGCTGTTCACGGCCGTCTCAGCTTCTCCGAGCGACCGGGCCCGTCTCGCAAGGTTATAAAGCTCACAGACCGTATAACAGATATGATACGGTCAGGTGACGATCCTCGATGAGACGGCTGTTCGGTGTGGACCGGCAGGTGCTCGCGCTGGCACTCGCCCGGATGGCGGAGTCGGTTGGAAACTCGTTTCTGATTGTCGTTTTGCCGTTGTTTATCGGCAGTGAGTTCGTCACCGGGTCGACGTTCGGACTGACAGAGGTTGCGATCACCGGTGTCGTTCTCGCGCTGTTTGGCTTGGTCAACAGCCCGCTCCAGCCGTTCACCGGGCGGCTCTCCGACCGAACCGGTCGGCGAAAGATATTCGTGCTCGCAGGGTTGGTGCTTATCGCTGTCTCTGGCATCTCGTACTCGTTTGCCACGAAGTACTGGCATCTCGTCGGACTGCGGACTCTCCAGGGGATCGCCGGGGCGCTCATCATACCCACGACCGTCGCACTGGTAAACGACCTCGCCGACGACGGCAACCGCGGCGGGAACATGGGTACGTACAACACGTTTCGGCTGGTCGGGTTCGGTGTCGGCCCCATCGCCGGCGGCGCGGTCGTCGGTGCCGGCCCGTACTCGCTCGACCTGGCGGGGCTCTCGGTCGCGCTCACCGGGTTCGACGCCGCGTTCTACTTTGCCGCGTCGACCGCCGTGGTGAGTTTCCTGCTCGTGCTGTTCACCATCCACGACCCGGACATCGAACCGACCGAACCGGACCCGGACGGGGGCTCGACGGGTATCCAGGTGTTCGACCACGGCGGCGACCACCTGCTCGACCCCGTGTTCGCACTCGGTGTCGTCTCGTTTTTCATGGCGCTGGGTATCGCCGTGTTCGCGACACTCGGCAGCCCGGTCAACGAGCGTCTCGGACAGGGGGAACTGATGTTCGGGCTCCAGTTTGCGGCGTTCGTGCTGGCACAGATTCTCCTCCAGGCCCCCATCGGCCGGGCGACGGACTTCTACGGCCGCCGGCGGTTCATCCTGCTCGGGACAGTTCTGTTGGTCCCGACGACGCTCGCCCAGGGGTTCGTGCTCGACCCGTGGCTGATGGTCGCTGCCAGATTCAGTCAGGGTGTCGCCGGTGCGATGGTGTTCGCGCCGGCGCTCGCTCTCGCCGGTGACCTCGCATCGCCAGACGGGTCCGGGTCGACCCTGTCGGTGCTGACGATGGCGTTCGGGTTCGGCGTCGCCGCCGGCCCCCTCCTCTCCGGCTTTCTCGTCGCATACGGGTTCGCCGTCCCGTTCGTGTTCGCAGCCACACTCGCCGCTGTCGGGGCCGTTATCGTCGCGACACAGGTCGAGGAGGTGCTCGACCTCGACGGGCCGGGTCCTGCCGACACCGGTGACGTTTCGCCGGACTCGACCACTAACGCCGACGACTGAGTGACACGCTTCCCGGGCGTTGTTCTGTCACTCCCGAGACCGCGCCGGTGTCACCGGCGGTGTTCTGTCAGCAACGGGATGTCGACCTCGTGACCGCCGAGATGACCGTTGAGCTTCGCGGCGGCGGGTGACTCCCTGACGTCGGCCTCGTCGTAACCCGCTTCCTCGAACGGTTCGGTGACCCAGCGGCTTCCGCTCAGGTTGAATTTCTGGTGGTAGGACTCGGCGAGGTGGAACGTCGAGAGCCCCTCGATACGCGTCTCGATGCGCTCCCGGTCGTGCCCGTTTGCCGCCAGGTAGCGCCGCAGCTGCGTGCGCTGGTCGTCACTCGCGGTGAAGATGATGTTCTGGTACTGGCGTTTCCCCGTCTGTCTGTGTGGACTGTGTGACTCGAACGCCCGTGCCAGCAGGTCCGTGAACGACAGCCGCTGTGGGTCGTAGTCGACCTGCACCACCTCGGTGTGGTCGCCGAGCAGTTCGTAGGATGGGTCCGACCGTGTGCCGCCCGCGTAGCCAACCCGTGTCCGGACAACACCCTCGACGGCACCGAACGCCGCGTCCGGCCCCCAGAAGCAGCCGAGTCCGAACGTCGCGGTGTCTGTCTCCGTCGGTGCCTGTTCGTCGTACCCGCGGACAGCGGCCGATGTGAGAGCGCTCGTGGAGTCTGTCATCAGATCTACCGAGATATATTGTTGGCTACAGACGAGTTTAACCCTGTCGTGACGAGCCGGTGACCCCGTCTCTGGGGCCTCCAACCGGCGGTAGTCGTCGGGCGGTCTCCCGCCGGGACACACACGGGAAGATACTTTATCGCTCATCGGATACCCACAGACCAGACCCTCCACCGATTCATGACAGGACTCTCGCGTCGCCGACTCCTGCAGGTTGCCGGTGCAGGTCTCCTCGGTTCGGCGGCTCTGGGCACCGCAACCGCAGACGAAACAATCGCCTGGCAGTTCGGCGCGGACGACACTCTCACCGGGTCGCCGACGGTCGTGGACGGAACCGTCTACACCGGCAGCCAGGACAATCGGCTGTACGCACTCGACGCGGCGACAGGCGAGCGGCGCTGGCAGTTCGACACCGGCGGCGAGATAGAGGCGGCCCCGACGGTCGTCGACGGGTTGCTCGTCGCGTGTAACCGCAGTCGGACACACGCAGTCGAGGCCGCGACCGGTGAGCCCGTGTGGACGGGTGTCCCGGCTACGACGTCGTCCCCGACGGTGGCCGACGGTCGTGTCTTTGTCGGTCGCAGCGTCCAGCCCACAGTCGGCCCCGGTTCGAACAGCACCAGCCTCACCGCGCTGAGTGCCGGGAGCGGGCGAGAGCTCTGGGGTATCGACAGTGGCCCGTTTGCCGGTCCGGTCTCGTCACCGACGGTCGTGGACGGAACCGTCTACGTCACCGGTGGCGAGTCCCTGTACGCGTTCGCGGCGGCAACCGGTGACCGGCGGTGGCGTGTCGACTTCGGCGGTGTGACACAGGCCGCGGCGACAGTCGCGGAGACACCGGTCGGCCGGACTGTCTTTGCCGGCGGGAACGAGCGGTTCTACGCCGTCAACAGCGGCGACACGCTGTGGACGTTCGACCTCGACGGGACGGTCAGCGCACCGCCGACGGTCACCGCGGGAACAGTCCTCGTCAAGGCGTCCGCGTTCTCGGCCGCACAGGGCCAGGTGTACGCACTCGATGCGGCAACGGGCGAGCAGCGCTGGCGGTTCGACATCGACCAGTCGACTCAGCGACAAGTCCCGCGACGGACAGGTCCCGGGCCAACGGTGGCCGGCGAGACAGTCGTCGCCGGGACCAGGGGTGGGCGTGTCTGCGGGCTCGCGGTCGAAACGGGCGAACAGCTGTGGTCGGTCGATGTCGGTTCGCCCGTTAGCTCACCGACAGTCGCCGACGGGACCGTCTACGTCGGTGCCGCCGACGGCGGGCTGTACGCGCTCGATACACCGGTCTCCGGGTCGAGTGAGGGCTCACGGGTCGCCCTGGGAACGACCGGTCACACCGGTGTGTGGGCCGACCAGGCGCCGACAGCGCGGTTCGACTTCGGGCCCACGAGCCCGGCGGTCGGCGAGACGGTCACGTTCAGCACGACCCTGACCAGCGACGGCATCGAGCGCTACGAGTGGACGTTCGGCGACGACACCGACGCGACCGGGGCGACTACCACACGCACGTTCGAGACACCCGGTCCTCGCGAGGTGACTCTGACCGTGACCAACGGTGCCGGCGAGACCGCAACCGCGACACAGACCGTGTCGGTTGCGCCACCGGTCGACTGGCGGTTCTCGGTCGACGAGACTGTCCAGGCCTCACCGACGGTCGTCGACGGCACCGTCTACATCGGAGACAACGAGGGGACTGTCCACGCGATAGACAGTTCGGCTGTCACGAGTGACTGGACCTACCCGACCGGTGGGGCGATCACCAGTGCACCGACGGTCGTCGACGGCACTGTCTACGTCGGGACCAGCACCACGGTCGACGAGCCGGACCTGCACGCGCTGGATGTGGCTCGTGGTGAGCGGCGGTGGGCGGTCGAGATACCGGGACAGACCCGGGTGCTCTTTGCGCCGACCGTCGCCGACGGAACCGTCTACGCCGGCATCAGCCCCGGAGACGGGGATGTCTCCTCCGGTCTGGTCGCGCTGGCCGCCGGTGACGGCTGGCGGCGCTGGCAGGTCGACACCGAGTACGCTGTCCGTTCCTCGCCGACAGTCGTCGACGACCGGGTGTACGTCGGCACCGGCACCACCGACGAGGGCCGGGTGTACGCGGTCGACACCGCGTCCGGTGAGCGAGTCTGGACAGCCGAGACTGACGGGTCGGTCTCCTCGTCCCCGACGGTTGTCGACGGCACTGTGGTCGTGGGTGGGAGTGACGTCGACTCC
>JAQCNM010000174.1 GCA_028275025.1 Halovenus sp. | reverse complement strand
GTGTTGACCCGCACACAGACCTCGGCGTCGGTCTCCAGGTCGGCCACAGCCGTGGCGACCGTCTCCCGGGCCAGTTGTTTCCGGTCCGGGACAACGGCGTCCTCCAGGTCGAACACCACGACGTCGGCCCCGGTGTCGGGTGCCTTCTCGAGCAGGTCGGGTCGGTCACCCGGCGAGAACAGCACGCTCCTACGAACCATGTTTACCCGATTCGACAGCCGGAGGCATAGTCGTGGCGGCCGCGGCACGTCCCGGACGACCGTCTCTGTGTGCTCTCCCGGTTCTGTGAGTCGAGCGGAGCCCTTGCTGTGGCGCATATCCCGGAACATCGCCCCTCGTGACCGGGTTCGCTGACTTTATCAATAGTCCCAGCGTACGTGAGCACAGAGATGGCGACGGCACGTGTCGATCTCCTGCTCGGATTCGGTGTACTGGCACTGCTTCTCGTCTGTGGTGGCCCGGTGGCCGCTGGTGCCGTGGCCGCCGACGGTGACATCGGGTCCGACATCGGCCCGGCAGACAGTAACGGAACCCTCTCGGGCCAGGTAACAGACGCCGCAACCGGGCAACCGGTCGAGAACGCGTCGGTGATCGTCGCGAATCTCGAGAACGTGTCGGTGTCGGTGGTGACGACCGACAGCAGCGGCAACTACGAGCGTTCGCTCGAACCCGGGCTCTACGTGGTCGGCGCCGTCGTCGCAGGCTACGAACCGGCGCTCGAACAAGGTGTGACCGTCCTGCCAAACGAGACGACCGAGCGTAACCTCACGCTGACACCGCGACAGGGTGACCCGGCACTCACGGTCGTCGACGACCCCGCCGCGGGGGCACAGACGAACCACCTCTGGGGCACTGTCGTCGCCAGTGACGGACCACGGACCCTGGAGGAGATCGAACTGAACTACTCGGGAACCGGCGCGGACCTCACAGACATTGGTGGTTTATTCCCCGCTACCAATCTTCAGGTGATAATCAACGGCGGTAACCCCGAACCGATCTCGCTCGATTCGACCGCGGAGTCAGTTACCGTTAGTTTCGACACAGTAATCTCGAACCCCCCGACAGTCGAACCGGGTGACGTCATCGGTATCGCGACGATAGACGAACCGGTGACGAACCCGACGGCGGCCGGTGGGTACGAGCCGACAGTCTCCCTGCGCAACGGAACTGCGGCGTTTACCGCCGGCCCCGCGCCGTTCGAGCTCGTCAACGAGACCGGCACCATCGCCGGGACGGTCACCGACAACCAGACCGGTGAGCGGATAGACGGGGCAGCCGTCGTCGCGGCAAACGGGACCGGCGACCGTCTCGGTGGGGCGCTGACGGGCACCGACGGCTCCTACGATATCACCGTTCCGCCGGACACGTACAACCTCACCGCCGTTGCCCCGGAGTACCAGCCGGCGGTCGTGTCGAACGTGACCATCACCGGTAACGAAACGACAACTGTCGACGTGGCGCTCGCGCCGGCAACGGAGACGTTCGTTGTTGCGGGGGTAGACAGCTCCGCGCCAACGGAGGCCGGTGAGCCGCTGGTCGTCGAGCCGACAGTGGTCAACGCCGGCCAGGTAAACGGGACACAGACGGTCAGCCTGAGGGTAAACGGCACACAGGTCGGAACTGTGACACCGACGCTCGGGCCCGGCGGTGTCTGGAACGAGACGTTCAGCTACGAGACGGGAATCGACGACCAGCCGGCGGTTACCGTCACTGTCTCGACTGCCAACGACTCTGCGACCACGACCGAGCAGGTGTACGAGCCGGTGCCCGACGCGGCCGTCGGCGACGTCGACGGAAACGGTGCGGTGACCATCGTCGACGCGGTTCGCATCCAGCAGCACCTGGCCGGGATCGACCCCGGACAGTTCGACGAGGAGCTCGCAGATGTCGACCGCGACGGGACAGTCGGCATCGTCGATGCAGTTCTGGTCCAGCAGACACTCGCGGGGCTTAGGACCCCCGGAAACGCGACGGTCGGCGTGGTCGACACACCGGCCACGGTGTCGGCCGGTGAGCCGCTGAACGTCTCCGCGGCCGTCGACAACACGGGCGGGACGGGGACCATCCAAACTGTCGAGTACCGACTCGCGGCGACCGAGAGCGGGCTCACCGAGAACACAACCGAGCGGGTTCGAGTCGTCGATCTACCCGCAGACGGCTCCACCGAGGTGACGGCAACGCTCCCGACAGCCGGTCTCCTGCCCGGCGAGTACGTTGTCGGTGTGTTCACCGACGACACGAGCCGGACGGTCCAGTTCAACGTGACCGCCCCCGGCCAGTCGACGACCGGCAACGTCGACACGAGTCTGAAGCTCTTTGCAGGTGATTGGACGACCCCGAGTGCCGTCTACACCGTATAACAGTCCTGATGGATTCCGCCCGGAGTCCCGCCGGACATTCAAAAGAATTATAACGCTCGCTTTTGACCGTAAGAACGGATGCAATTCATGGGACCGTCCGGAGACTCGTACCTGGAGACAACCACATTTGGCAGTCACGTATTCAGTTACAGATAACCAGTTCAACGATGACAA
>JAQCNM010000165.1 GCA_028275025.1 Halovenus sp. | reverse complement strand
GCTCGCCAGGGTGAACAACAGTCCCGGGCGGCTGGCTGTTCGGTCGCCGAACTGGGAGCGTCGACGGAGGCGTGTGATCACGTCCGCCTCAGCGTTCCGAACGGGAGCTGCTGAGCTGGCGGGCGAGGAGTCCTGCCTGCACACCGGCGGTGAACCCGGCGTCGATGTTGACGACCGAGAGTGCAGTACAGGACTGTAGCATTCCAGCGAGTGCGGCCTCCCCGTCACCGCCGTGACCGTACCCCGTCGAGACCGGCAGACCGATAACGGGCACATCGACGAGACCGGCAGTTACTGTCGGGAGTGCCCCCTCTCGGCCGGCAGCCACGATCAGCAGATCCTCCGTGCGGAGCGTCGAAACCTGGTCGAGCAGGCGCGCCAGACTCGCCACACCGATGTCGTCGATACGGTCGACGGTTGCACCCATCTCTCGGGCGAGCACTGCCGCCTCCGTCGCCGGCACGGTGTCTCCGGTGCCTGCCGTGACGACACCGACCTGTGCGTCTAGGTCCGGCGGCTCGAAGTCGGGGGCGTGGGCGACTAGTAGACCGGCTCGGTCGTGTGTCCGAGTTTCTGCTGCCGGGGCTGTCTCCGCGAGGTGGTCCCGGACCGCGCTTATCTGTGTCTCGTCGAGCCGCGTCGCGAGCAGCCGTCCTGTCGTCTCGAGGCTCGTTCCTGCCAGCGCGGCGACCTCGGCCGGGGTCTTGTCTGCTCCGAGAACCGCCTCCGGGACGCCGCTGCGGTGTGTTCGTGCCGCGTCGAACCGACCGGCCTCGTCGGTGGTGTACCCCCTGAGCTTTGCCTCCGCGGCCGCCGTGCTGAGCTCTCCCGCTGCGACTGCCTCTAGGATCTCACGCATACCCCTCTTTTGTGGGTGTCTCACTTACCGCTCACCCTCCGGCAGGCCGGAGATGCTCACAGTCACCCGCGGCGACGGTCACGACACTGTCACCGGTGTCGACGTCGAGCGTTCCGGGGTACTCGACGTCGACGGCCCTGCCCTCGACGGTCCGGTCGCCCGTCTCGACCCGGACCCGCCGGCCGAGTGTGTCGGCGTACTCCCGCCAGGCCGGCAGAATCGCGTCGCGGTCTGTGTGGAGGTCGTGCAGCACCTCGATGAGTCGCTGTGTCAGGACGCGTCGGTCGACACCACCACACTCGGCGTGGAGACTGGTGGTGTTCTCGGCGGGCACCGCACCGGGGTCGACGTTCGCGTTCAGTCCGATACCGACGACGAGCCAGTCGACCCGGTCGGCTTCACCCTCCATCTCGGTGAGGATACCCGCGAGCTTGCGGCCGCCGACGATGACGTCGTTTGGCCACTTTATGTTCGCCTCGACCCCGGCCTCGCGAACCGCGCGGGTCGTCGCCACGGCCGCCGCGAGCGTGTACACCGGTGCGTGTGCCGCCGGCACCGTGGGGCGAAGCAGCACCGACAGCCACACGCCACCGCTCGGTGACGCCCAGTCGCGGTCGAGTCGGCCCCGTCCACCGGTCTGTTCGTCGGCCACCACGACAGCCCCATCACGACCCCGTGCCGCGAGTTCCCGGGCCCGTCGGTTGGTGCTGTCGATGCTGTCGTGGTACTCGACGTCGACGGGTGCGTCGAGACCGAACGCGACCGCGGGACCGAACTCCGGGACCGACCGGAGCTCGTAGCCGTTCTCGCCACCGGCGATGTCGAACCCGGCCTCGCGCAGCGCCTCCACGTGCTTCCAGACCGCGGCACGCGAGACGCCGAGCCGGTCTGCGAGCGCCGGACCGGCGACCGGCCCCTCCGTGAGTGCCTCCAACACCTGGATGCGTCTCTCCTGCATACACGGGGGTTAGACGCCGCGGGGTAAACGGTGTTGTGGCTCCAACCGGTCAGGGGGCCGTCTGCGTGGCGCCGTCGTCGGTTTCGGGCAGGATGTGGACCTGTCCGTCCGCGCGGAGTACCGGGACTGTGTCCGCACCCGGGTCGAAGAACGGCGGGCGAACGACGGTAACGGCCTCGAAGCTCTCGGGGTCGAGTAGTTGGACGGCGTGGTCGTCCTCCACGGTGACAACTGTCGTCTCCGTGGCGTCCCCGCGCTGTCCGAGACGGCGGGTGTCGGACAGATCGTCGTCGAACGCCGTCTCGTAGGGGTCACCGGTGTGCAGTCGGAGCCCGGTGAGGTGGTGGTGTGCGGCCCGAACCAGCACCGGCCCGTCGCCGTCAGCCGGGTCGATAATATCGCCCGGGCGGTACGGTGGCAGCCGGACGGCGTAGGTGAGCCGGTAGACGCCGTTACCGTCCTCGTCCTCCGTGACCAGCGTCTCGTGGTCCGTGTAGGAGCCACCGAGTGTCTCGACGAGACGGCGGGCGAGCTGGTCGCCCAACTGTGTGGTCGAGAGCTTGATATCGAGCCCGCCGGCCACGTCGCCGATCTCGGCGATGAACGCCTGGCGGTCGCCGTCAGTCTCGTGTTGCTCGACGAGTTCGTGTGCGAGTTCGGTCGCGCTGTCGCGCTCGTCCCGGTCGGGGCTGCGGTCGGTGGCGCGCACCTGGACGACACTCGCGTACGACCCGCCGGCGATGCGGCCACAGCGGTCACAGGTCCCACGGCCGAGTTTCACCGGTACTGTCACCTCCTCGGCGAGTGGGCGACCCCGGAGTTCACCGCTGAACCCACAGTGCATCCGGATCGTTGTCTCGTCGACCTGCTCCGGGGCGACCTCCCAGGAGACCGCCGTCGCGTCGACGTGGACCCCGAGCGCCTCGCGAACCGCGTCGACAGCGACGTCGGTGTAGTCCTGTGCGCCGACGTCCACCCAACTGTTTCCGCGTCGAACCGCGCCACACTGGGCACAGACCTGCACCTCGATACGGTCGGGCGCGTCCACCAGGTCGTACTCCTCCAGGTAGCAGTCGGTGCACAGAGCCCGGTCACGCGCCGTCGGTCCCGCCCCCCGTTCCTCGACCGTCTCACCACAGCGCGGGCAGAACTCGCCGGAGCCACTCATCAGAATACTCTATGCGAGCACAGCATGTAAGCGCCGCGCTTGCCGGTCACCGGACCGGATAGCCGTCGAGCAACGGCCAACCCCAGGGCTGTCAGCCCCCGTGGTGGGTTCGGAACGGTCACCACAACCCCGACCCGGCCCTGTGGGCCGGCCTGTCAGCCCCTATGGTGGGTTCAGAACCCGACCGGGACGCGTCGTCGACCGGACTGACCGGGGAACCTAACAGATGTGAAAACAGTCGGTTCTGGTGTTTTGTCGCGAACCTGTAACCCTGCCGATGTACAGACACGAAAGGTGCCACCTTTATGAGAATCCAGAACAAAAATGCACTGTGAACAGGTCGCAGCGTAGTCGGGGGAAGGCGATACACCGCGACACGGGGCGAACGTTCTACTACGCGACCCGACTCCTTCCGGAGCGCGTCCGCGAGCAGACGTACGTCCTGTACGGCTTCTTCCGTATTGCCGACGAGGTTGTCGACGGCGCTCAGGGGTACACGCCGGCCGAACAGCGGGCACGTCTCGAACGGCTCCGCGAGGCCGCCCTCGGGCGGCGCGACGCGGAGGACCCCGTCGTCGAGGCGTTCGCAGCCGTCTGCGAGGAGAGCGGTATCCCCGACCGCGAGGTCAACGCGTTTATCGACGCGATGATAGCCGACATCAACACCGACCGGTACGAGCGCTACGAGGACGTCGAGGGGTACATGCGTGGCTCCGCGGCGGCCGTTGGCAACATGATGTGTGCCGTCATGGGTGTCGACGACGAGAACGTACGCTCCCACGCGATGGCGCTCGGCGAGGCGTTCCAGTTGACGAACTTTATCCGTGACGTCCGCGAGGACATACGCGAACTCGACCGGGTGTATCTCCCGCTCGAGACGCTCGACGAACACGACGTGAGTGTCGACGACATCCGCGCCGAGCAATGCACACCCGCCTTTCGTGAGGCGGTCGCCACCGAGTTGCGCCGCGCCGAACAGCGCTACCGGACCGGTGTGCGGGGTATCGAGCACCTCCCCGAGGACTGTCAGTTCGGGGTCGTACTCGCCGCGGTGCTGTACGCCGAACACCACCGGCTGATCAGGAGCCAGGAGTTCGACGTGCTCTCGACGCGGCCGTCGCTGTCGCGGCCCCGGAAGCTCTGGACCGTCGCACGCACCTGGTGGCACTGGCGAAAGACCCGCGACCCCGTGGCGGTGTTCCAGCGGGTCAGTGCCGTCCCGAGCGACGATTCCGCCGCCGAGGAACACGTCGAGAACGGGCGTCTCCCCGGTATCCCGTCACCGACATCGTGGATTCTCCGGCGCTGAGGGCGGTGTGACCACGAACTGCTGTTGCTCACCGACGGGTGTCAGCCGTCACGGCAGGCCTCGAGCGCCGCACGGGCCACACGCACAGCATTCTCGGCCGCGACGTCGAACCCCGCTTCGAAGGCCGGATCGAAGAAGCTCTCCCGTGGCTCCCGGCCGTCGACCGGTCGGTCGTGATTCGAGATAGCCCGGACGGTGAGATACCGGTCGAGGCGGTCGAACCGGGCGAGGGCGGCGGCAGTTCCGGCGTCCTCCATCTCCGTGGCGCGGTACGGGCCGACCCCGCGCTCGGAGCGGAGCCACTCGACCTCGTCGGCGATGGTCTCGCCGTGCCAGAGTTCGTCACCGCAGAGGTTCACCCCGCCGTACACGGCCGGGTCACCGCTCGACCGGTCGTTGGTATCGTCGTCGGTGGCCGCCCGAAGCTCGACATCGGTGGCCGCGTCCCGGGCGCGGGCGACCAGTTCCGGGTCGAGGTCGAACACGCCGCGGTCGCCGGTGTACGGGTTCAGCGCCAGTTCGTCGTCGAACCGCAGTTTGTCGTCCCAGTCGAGAACGGTGTCGGCGACGACGACAGACCCCACCGGGACCGCTGGCGGGCCGCCCGCGACCCCGACCGAGCAGACGAGCGCGTCCCCGAGGGCGAGCGCCGGGCTCGACAGGAGTGCCGTGACCGTCGTCGCCGCCGCCTGCTTTCCGACCCCAGTCGGGACGACGCCGACGCGTCCGTCGTGATACAGGTCGGCGGGGACACCGGCGACCGTCACGGCGGTGTCGAGGTCGTACTGGTCGTGCCAGGGTGCGGCCTCGCTCGGGAGTCCCGCGAGGTCGTCGAAGGCGGGTAACACCAACGCATCGAGTGTGACGGACATACCGGTTTCAGGAGGGGGGTCGTCATAGTCACGTCGGTGCCGACCACCGGTCCGACCAGGGCAGTGGGCTCCCGTCACAGCGGGTTCCGGGTCCACACCACGGTTTCGCGGGGACCACTCCGTCGGGACCCGACGACACGGGCCGTCGGGAGCTCGGGTGTGAGTATCTGCACGCAGAGACGCCACACATAAAGCCTGGCCGTTCGTTGACTCGCACATGAGGTTCAGAAGTGCACTCGCCGGTGTAGCCGGCACTGTCGGCGCGACAGTTCTTGCAAACAGGGTGCTTCGGTCGAGCGCCCGCGAGTTCGAGCCGTTTCTCGACGGCGAACAGGGCACCTACCGGTGGCGGGGGTTCGACGTCAGTTACACCGAGATGGGAGACCCGGAGGACCCCGACGTGCTGTTGTTGCACGGGGTCAGCGCGGCGGCCAGTAACCACGAGTTCCGCGAGATCGCCGCCCCACTGAGCGACGACCACCACGTTATCGCACCGGACCTGCCGGGCTTTGGTCACTCCGACCGGCCGCCGCTGCTTTACTCGGCGTCGATGTACGAGACGTTCGTCGCCGACGCCATCGCGGACCTCACCGAGGACGCCCTGGTGGTCGCGTCGTCGCTGACCGGGTCGTACGCGGCCGCGGCCGCCGAGGAGGTCGACATCGACCGACTGGTGCTTGTCTGTCCCAGTGACTCGACCGGGGCCGGTCGTCGGGGCTGGCTGCGAACCCTGCTCCGTTCGCCCGTTGTCGGCGAGGCCGGATTCAATCTCATGGTGAGCAAGGGCGGTATCCGGTATTTCGGTGCCGACCACGGCTACTACGACCCGGCGGCACTCTCCGAGAGGGTTCTCGAGTACCAGTGGCAGACCGCCCACCAGCCCGGAGCCCGGTTCGCGCCGGCCGCCTCTGTCGCCGGCTTCCTCGACCCCGAGGCCGCCGTCGAGGACGTGCTCGCGGCCATCGACGACCCGGTGACGCTCGTCTGGGGCCGCAACACCGACCTGGCACCCCTGGAGGAGGGGCGTGCAATCGCCGAAGTGGGCGACACCGACCTCGTGGTGTTCGACCGGGCGAAGCTACTCCCTCACGTCGAACATCCGGAGGAGTTCGTCGACGTTCTCCGGGACGGTGTGGCCGCCGCGCCGTAGTGCGCTCTCGGAGCGACAACCGGTATCCACAGCACAGAGAGACGACCAGTTACTCGTCGGTGCCACCGCGCACCTTCCGGGTGATGTACCCGGCGATGCGGTTGCGGACACCCTTCGACTCGACGTTCGTGAGCTCCATGACGAGCTCCTTGTTGTGCTCGAAGTCGGGACCGAACGCGTCAGGGTACTCCTCGAGTAGTGTCGTCGCCGTCTTCTTGACGTATGCGGGCTTGATAGCCATATGAGAGAAAGTAGCCGGGTGGCTCCCTAAAACCATTCGATACTATCGGTCGAGGGCCGGTGACCCCAAACCGAATATGTGCATCGAGCACGAACGCCGTCTGTGACAGACAAACTGTACCTTCCCGACGCAGACGGCGTGACAGAGTTCAGCGCGACCGTGACCGAGGCCGACACCGAGCGCATCATCCTCGACGGGACGTACTTCTACCCGGAGGGAGGGGGTCAGCCCGCCGATACCGGTCGCATCGAGTGGGACGGCGGCCACGCCACGGTCGAGAATGTCAGAAAGGACCACGGCGACGTTCACCACGTCCTCGGGTCGATAACGGGTGAACCACCGGCGGCAGGCACGGCTGTCGAGGGACAGATAGACCCAAAGCGCCGCGAGCGGTTGAGCCGGATGCACACCGCACAGCACGTTGTCTCCCGGGTCGTTCTCGACGAGTACGGCGGGACCACGGCGGGTAACCAGATCCACCCCGAACGCTCGCGTATCGACTTCGAACCGGTCTCGTTCGACGAGGCAGATGTCGAGCGTATCGAACGGCGCTCGAACGCGATTATCGAGCGGGACCTGCCGGTGAGCAAGGCAAACAGACCCCGTGACGAGGTCGAGCGGAACGTCGCGGAGGGGCGGGCACTGCTCGATCTCATTCCGGAGTCTGTCGACCCGCTTCGTGTCGTCGAGATCGACGAGTTCGATATGTGTCCCTGTGGCGGCACACACGTCGACAGTCTCGGCGAGATCGGACAGATCTCGGTCCTCGACCGGAGTTCGAAGGGGGCAGACGTCGAGCGCATCGAGTTCGAACTCGTCTGAGCCGGCCGGACACGGCGGCTGCGGTCAGACCCCCTCGCTGAGGCGCTCGTATCGCTCGACGTAGGCGTCCCGGCAGGACGAACAACAGAAGTGGACGAGTTCGCCGCCGAGACGTTCACGCTCGCCGTCACTGCCGACCCGGTTACCACACTCGGCGCAGTCGGGAGCGAGCTCTGCCTGGCCGAACCGGGGCGTCCAGACCGAGTCGGCGAGCAACTGTACGTCGTAGTCGCTGACGGCGTCGGTCGGGAGTCGGTCGGCGAGAAACGCCCGGACGTCCTCGGCGACGACGGTACAGACAACCGTCTCGTCGGCGGTCAGAAACAGGTGTTCGACCCGGTCGGCGTCGGTCAGCGCGTCACGAACCCGGCTCCCCTGGCCAGGTGCCGCCCGGACCGTCACCAGCGCGGCCGTTCCCTCACGGAGCATATCGCGGTCGATGTCGACGGTGAACCGTCGGATAACACCCAGTTCCTGCAGGCGGTCGACACGGTCGGACACCGCCGGCGCGGAGAGATCGACCTGCTCGGCGATGTCGCTGTAGGAGCGCCGGCCGTCATCGATGAGCATCCGGACAATCTCGCGGTCTGTCTTGTCGAGTCCGCGCACACCTCACTCTCGTGGTGAGCCGGCAAAACGTCTTGTGGCCCACCCGCCGCCGGCGGGTCAGGCCGGACCGTTCGGGGCGGGTTCCTCGGCAGGTTCGACGCGGATGGAGGCGGCCACCTCGTCGGACAGCGAGACGGTGTCACCGGACGCGAGCGTGACGGTCACGACGCCGATGGGGGCGAGTTCGGTGACAGTGAGTTCGGTGCCGGGGGTGATACCGGCCTCCTGGAGGTAGGCGAGTTCCGCCGGGTCGCGGTCGCTGACCCGGCGGACGACGAGTCGGTCGCCCTCGGCGTGGTCACCGAGCGTCGCCGCCTCACCGTGGTCGAGTGGGTCGAGTGTTTCCGTCGGAATCGGGTCGCCGTGCGGGTCGACATCGGGGTCGTCGAGCTGTTCGGCCACGCGGCGCTCGAACTCCTCGCTGATGTGGTGTTCGAGGCGGTCGGCCTCGTCGTGGACCTCCGCCCAGTCGTAGTCGAGTTGCTCCGCGAGGTAGGTCTCGATGAGGCGGTGGTGGCGCAGCACCTCCAGTGCGACTGTCTCACCCTCTGTGGTCAGTTCGACACCGCGGTACTTCTCCCGCTCGACGAGGCCCCGGTCGTCGAGTGTCGCCATCATGCTCGTCGCGGTTGGGGATGTCACGTCGAGATACTCCGCCAGCTCGGAGGTCGAAACCGGTTCACCCTCCCGTTTCGAGAGCTCGTAGATAGCCTTGAGGTAGTCTTCCATCTTCGCGCTGAGCATTCGATACAGCCTGAGATAGTGGTGTCCGGGGAATAAGTGTGGTGCCTGTCGGTCCCGGCGGTCGGGGTGTGGGTGCGAAACACCACTGAGCACGCGCCGTCCGGGTCTGCAGGTAGACAGACCAGACCTACCGCTCGTGGTCGTCGGGGCGGCTGGATTCGAGTATCTCGGCTTTCTCCTCGATGCTCTCGAGTTCGCGCTCGGCCGCGGTGGTCCCCATCCCGTGTGCCTCCAGCACCGACGCGTCCAGACGAGAGGGGGTGAATCCACCGTCCTCGCT
>JAQCNM010000162.1 GCA_028275025.1 Halovenus sp. | reverse complement strand
GAGCGACTGGAGGAGTTCGCCAGTGTCGTCAGCCACGACCTGCGGAATCCGTTGCAGGTTGTTCGGGGACGACTCGCCCTGGCGAGCGACGAGTGTGACAGCCCACACCTGGACAGTGCGTTTGACGCGCTCGAACGGAGCGAGACGCTCGTTGACGACCTGTTGGCCCTCGCCCGCGAAGGTGAACAGGTCGACGACCCGGAGGCAGTCGAACTCGGCGCGGTCGCCGAGCAGGCCTGGCAGACCGTCGAGACCGACACCGCGACACTCGAACTCGGCACCGACCGGACGGTACGGGTCGACCGGAGTCGACTGCGCCGACTGTTCGAGAACCTGTTCGCGAACAGCGTCGAGCACGGCGGCCGGGACGTGACGGTCAGGGTCACCGATCTGCCAGACGGGTTCGCCGTCGAGGACAGCGGCACCGGGGTCTCGAAGACGGAGCGCGACACCGTGTTCGATGCCGGCTACTCGACCAGCGACGGCGGAACCGGGTTCGGCCTGCGCATCGTCGAACAGGTCGCAACCAGCCACGGCTGGACGGTCGACCTGACCGACGGTGTCGACGGCGGTGCACGGTTCGAGTTCACCGGCGTCGACACCGGAGACTGAGCCGCGGGTGAGACCGGGGCGGGTCCTCGCCCGACAGGTGGAGCCGACGCCACAGGGGTCGTCTCCGCGGGGCTGTCGGGGTACGGGCGGCAGATGGCCGTCGAGACGGGGAAACGTGTTAGTCTCCCCCCGCCGTTTATCCGGCTATGTCTGATCTCGGGGACTTCACCGGTTTCGACGACAGTGACGGGAACGCGGGCGACAGCGGGGCGGGTTCGGACACCCCCACGGACGACGAGCGCTTCGAGGCGTTCGAGACAGCAGAGACGGGGCGGGACCGCGGTATCGGGGTGCTCTCGGCGTCGGCGGGGCTACAGGTCAGCGAGGACGAGCGCGAGACGCGTCTGCGGGCGTACGTGACCGCCGGCAACCGCTCGGCGGTTCGGCTCGGGTCGTACCTGCTCGCGCCCTACCCCGACGGAGAACGGCTGTTCTGCCGTATCACCGGGCTCGAGTACACACAGGAGTACCGTGCCGACGACGCCACCGAGATTCACGCCCGGCGGGCGATGCGGTCGGCCGGTATCGACGAGGAGGACTTCAAACTGCTCGCGGCACTCGACCCCGTGGCGGTGCTCTACGAGGAAAACGGGGCGCTGAAGCGACGGATGACCGACCGCGTGCCGAAACCGGAGACAGTCATCCACGAGGCCGCCGACGCCGAGGAGATAAAGACGGGGCTGAAGATACCCACCGAGGGGGTCTTTCTGGGCCACCTCTCGGTGGGTGGACAGAAGATAGAGACCGCGACCGACCCGCCGACGATCGACTACCGCCTGAACGACGACTACACCGACGGTGACCCGCTCGTGTTCCGGCACACGCTCGTGGCCGGCGGGACCGGGTCGGGCAAGACACACGCAGCAAAGAACATCCTCCGGCAGTATCTCGACGAGGACCAGGCGTACCCCGTCGAGACGGGGAGCGACCGGACCGTTCGCCCGGCAGTCGTGCAGTTCGACCCACAGGACGAGTACGCACAGATGCACGACGACGGTGACTACGACGCGGCGTTCGCCCGGCGACTCGACAGCGAGGGGGTCGCTCACGGCGGTCACGACGACACGGTGGCGTTCGTCCCGAAGGTGGGCGGCGGGAGCTACTCGGCGACACACCACCGCGCCGAGCAGGTCAGATTCACCGTGCCGTTCTCGATGGTCCACGACAACCCCTGGCTGGTAGCGGGCAGCGGGCTCAACGACAACCAGTACGGGGCGCTTGTGAACGTTTTGCTACCCCGGTTCCGCGACCAGCACGGTCGTGCGGGCACCTACCGGCAGTTCACGACGCTCATGGACGACCCGGCGCTACGGGAGGAACTCGACGAGACCGGCCGCGTCCACGAGGCGACCTTCGACGCCATCAGCCGACGGGTCCGCGGCTTCGGGTCGGTGTTCGACCGGGATGCCCGCCCGATAACCGACCTGGTTCACGAGTTCGTCCGGCCCGGCGGGCTGACGGTGGTCCCGACCTACCACATCACCGAGAGCCGCACCGCCGAGACGGTGGTGCTTGCTCTCGCCTCGCTGCTGGTCGACCAGAAGCTCTCGAACGACCCGACCCACGAGCGTATAAAGGAGACCCCGCTGGTCGTGAGCATGGACGAGGCTCACAACTTCCTGACCGACGCCGACACGGTCCAGGCCCGGCAGGTCATCGGGAAGTTCACCGAGGCCGCAAAGCAGGGCCGCAAGGAACGGCTCGGGCTCTTTCTGGTCACCCAGGACCCACAGGACATCGCAGACCCCGTATTCAAGCAGATCAACACGACGATCGTGCTCAACCTCGGCGACGAGAACGCCATTTCAGCGGTCAACATCCCCGCGAACCTCGAATCGCGCGTGCCTTACATGGAGAAAGGCCAGATGGTCGTCTACTCGCCGGACAACTCCGAACCGGTGGAGCTCGTCGGGCTCCCCGCGTGTGTCACCCGTCACGGCCGGTCGTGAGCGGTCACACCGGTCCGTGAGGGCGACCCCGGGTCCGTCGCAGTCGTTATGTAGCCCACCGTCGTAGTCCGGCCGTGACCCCGCGCGATACAGCCGACGTCACCGACCCGATGTCGCGGCACAACCTACATGTCACTGCGGAGGGTGACCTGGTCGACGTCGGGCCGTGGACGCGTGAACAGCTCTACGCGGCGGTCGAGCGGGCCGACGACGAGCAGGGGGTGGTGGTTCTCGACTACGGCCGGGAGGCGCTGTATCTCGCCGACCGCGACAGCCTGTCGTACCTGCCGCCAACGGCACTCGGGTTCGGGGACCAGCCGGGGCTCGGGGTCGAGGAGCCACGGCAGTACGACCCCGAAACCGGTCGGCTCAACCGCGCTCGCGTGGAGTCGGTGACCGTCGCACCGGCGTTCGACATCCTGATACCGGCGTTCGACTGGACCGAACCGGACGAGCACTGGGAGCCCCCGGAGATAGAGTACCGGGAACAGCCAAGCGACAGCCCGTCGGGTGCTGTCGGCGGCTGAACTGACGGGCCACACCAGCCGGTGAACCACAGCACCACGCCCTGGCCAAACAGCCCCGAGAGCAGAGCACACCGGGGCTGTCGAACCGGCCGGCTTTTTACTCCGCCGGCCGGAACAGACAGTATGAGTCACGAGCAACTACCGACAGACCGGCCGGCGGTGGTCACTGTCGGGCTGCCCTACGCCAACGGTGACCTCCACGTCGGCCACCTCAGGGGGTACGTCGACGGGGACCTCTACGCGCGGGCGCTCCGACGCATCGGCCAGCAGACCGCCTTTGTCTGTGGGTCGGACATGCACGGGACACCCGTGGCGGTCAACGCCGCCGAGCGGGATGTCGACCCCGAGGCGTTCGCCCTGGAGTGGCACGAGCAGTACAGAGACCGGTTCCCGGAGTTCAACGTCGAGTTCGACTACTACGGGCACACACACGAGGAGACGAACATCGACCTCACACAGGAGTTCGTCCGGAGCTGGCTCGACGGTGGATACATCGTCGAGGACGAGATAGAGGTCGCCTGGGACACCGAGCTCGACGAGCCACTCCCGGACCGGTACGTCGAGGGAACCTGCCCGTACTGCGGTGCAGAGGCCCGCGGTGACGAGTGTGACGAGGGCTGTCAGCGCCACCTCGAACCCGGCGAGATAGAGGAGCCACGGAGCGTCCGAACGGGCAACCCCGCCGAGTACCGTACCCGCGAGCACAAGTTTCTCCGTCTCTCTGAGTTCCAGGAGTACCTCCAGTCGTTTATCGACCGGGTAGAGGGGACCGACAACGCGAGAAACCAGCCCCGCGAGTGGATCGAGGGTGAACTGCAGGACCTCTGTATCACCCGTGACATGGACTGGGGGGTCGACTACCCGAATGGGGACGGTGAGGAGCTCGTGCTGTACGTCTGGGTCGACGCACCCATCGAGTACGTCGCCGCGACAAAACAGTACACCGAGCGGGTCGGCACCGACACGTACGACTGGGAGGCCGCCTGGAAACCCGGTGGCGAGAGCCGCCACGGGATGACCTTCGAAGAGGACTGGCAGGCTGAGTCGGGTGAGATCATCCACATCATCGGCCGGGACATCATCCAGCACCACTGTGTGTTCTGGCCGGCGATGCTCCGGGGTGCGGGCTACAACGAGCCGCGGGCGGTGCTCGCGACCGGGTTCGTCAACATCGACGGCGACGCGCTGTCGACATCGCGCAACCGGGCTGTCTGGGCGAGGGAGTATCTCGACGCCGGGTTCCACCCCGACCTGTTTCGATACTACATCACGACCGGGTCGGGGCTGTCGAACGACGTCGACTTCTCTTGGGACCGATTCGCCGAGCGGGTCAACGGCGAACTCGTCGGCAACCTGGGCAACTTCTGTTACCGGGCGCTGTTGTTCGCGGCCCGCAACTACGACGGCACGCCGGAGACGACCGTCAGCGACGAGATTCACGGACAGATCGAGGACGCGGTCGAGAGCTTCGAGACGGCCGTCCAGGCGTACGACGTCCGGACCATCGGGCAGGTGGCGGTCGACCTCGCAGACGTCGGTAACGAGTACATCCAGCGCAACGAGCCCTGGAATCTCGTCGGCTCGGAGCCCGACCGTGCGGCACAGGTCATCCGGGACTGTATCCAGTTGACCCGGGCGTGTGCCGTGCTGATGCAGCCGGTCATGCCGGAGAAAGCCCAGCGCCTCTGGGAGCAACTCGGCGAGTCCGGCAGCGTCGCCGAGGCCGGACTCGACGCCGCACACAGCCCACCGCCGGAGACGTTCGGGGAGCCAACAGAGCTGTTCGAGCAGGTCGAGAGCGACACTGTCGAGGCACTCACCGAGCAGCTCCGCGAACGCGTCACCGCGACGGGTGACGAGGAGAGAGACGCCGACAGCGCGGAGTCCGACGAGGAGACCGTGACGGCAGACCTCGACCCGGTCGAGACCGACCGAATCGGGTTCGAGCAGTTTCAGGAGCTCGACATGCGGGTCGGGGAGATACGGGAGGCCGAACCGATAGAGGGGGCCGACGACCTGGTCCGGCTGGAGGTCGACATCGGTGTCGACCGGCGGCAGGTCGTCGCCGGTATCAAACAGCTCCACGACACCGACACACTGCCCGGGACGCGGGTCGTCTTGCTCGCAAACATGGAGCGGGCGGAGCTGTTTGGCTACGAGTCAGACGGGATGGTGCTCGCCGCGGGTGAGGAGGCCGACCTGCTGACGACACACGCCGACGCGCCGCTCGGCTCACGCATCCGGTGAGCAGCCGGTTCGTCTACCGGTCCCCGTCGGACCGACCCGGTATCGTCCGACGGCATGAACGTCATCGTACACCAGGCTGAACAGTCAGTGTGCTCGGGGTCTTCTGTACGACGCACCGAGTGACAATCGGAGGTCAGCCGATGAGCGAGCACACCGCATCCGGGAGGAACAAAGCCACGGCCGAGGCGTATCGCCCGCGAACCGACGGCGGCACGGAGAGTCAGAGCGCACGACAGTCACAGTTTCGAGCCCTGTTCGTCGACGTGACGGGGGTCGAGGAGTGTGTCGACAAACAGGAGTCGAAGGGTGGGTCGAGATACGTCGACGCGGATAGCTCGTCCGTCGCGGCGGCGGTCGAGGCCGTCACGAGCAAGGACGGGCTCGGAGACACTATCGACGACGCGGGGGCGGAACGGTTCGAGTGAGAGTGTCGACCGGAACCAGTCAGTCGGCGGGTTCGGGTGTCGAACTGTCGATGTCGACGTTCAGCGCGTCGGCGAGGTCGTACTCGGTGCCTGTCAGCAGGTAGAGCACGTCCTCGACAGGGCCGAGAACCTCGGGCACCTCGCGCAACACCAGCCAGAGGATGAGAATCATCGCCACTACCGACATACTCTGGGCGACGATACGGTCGGCCCAGATGTACGACACCCGGAGCGGGTTGTCCTCGCCGAACAGCCACATCGTGGCGTCGGGAAACAGGTGCATGTACTGGTTACCGAAACTCAGCCCGATAAACACGTTGCGCACGATGTTGAGCACGTAGATTATCGGGACGGCGATGGCGAGTCCACGGAGTTTCCGTCGGAGCGGGGCACGGACCGCCGTGATCAGACCGATCATGACCGCCATGCTCCCGATACCGGTACACGCGATGACGATGGTGTAGGTGACCGTCCCACCGCCGTCCTGGAAGAACACGAACGTGTTCTCGAAGGGGAACTCTTTGATTCCGTCCGGGCCGAGCAGGCGGCCGTCGGGCGTGTTGACCATGAGCGCCGGGTCGTAGCCGAGCAGGTTCATCACCCACTCGGTCTGGCCGGTCACCGTCAGGATGAGCCACCGGCGCAGCGCCCGGACTGTCACGAAAGGCGCGTACACCAGTCCCATGACGGTGACGGCTCGCGAGAGGGTGAAAAGCGAGTCACGCCCAGTGTAAAGCGACCGTGCGACGAGCAGCGAGAGCGGCGCGGCGAGAACCGCCCCGACACCGCGGATGACACTCTGGTCGATAGCGAACCAGGGGTAGATCAGGACGAGCCAGAACAGCGCAAAGACGACCCACCCGGCACCGAGCACCAGTCGTGCGTACCGGCGGTCGTAGTACTCAAAGAGGACACCGAACAAAAAGAGTCCGAGGACGACAAACCCGAGCGGTTCCGCGTAGCCACCCGCGGTTTCGAGTGCGCCACTGACCTCCCCGAACATATCGAGAAAGCGTACGCAGACAGGGAGTAAATGTCTTTTTGTCTCCCGACAGTTCGAGCCCGTCGAGTCCCTCACACGGCAAAGGGCAATAGCTCTCGGCTCACGGTCGTGTCGTAGAGACGGCCCGGGACACCGACAGTCTCGGCCGCCGGTTCAGACGACCCGTGCGAGCCAGGCGTCGGGGTCGTCGAGTTCGGCGGCGGTCGGGAGCGACTCGGGGTCGTCCCAGGCGCGGGCGGCGGCAGTCATGCCCTGCCTGTCGACGACAGTCTCGAAGAAGGCCTTGCCGCGCTCGTACTGGCGGCGCTTGACACTCAGGCCGAGTAGCCGACGGACCAGCGTCTGGACGGGGCCACGGCCCTGTCTGCGGTTCTCTATCTTGCGCCGGAGGTCGGCGTACTCCGCGTCGAACGCCCGGTCCATCACGAGTTCGGCGTACCCCTCGACGGCGGTCATCGTCGTGTCGAGTTGCCCCAGCGACTCGCGGTCGATTCCTCCCGACGTGAGCGTGTCGATGGCCTCCTCCATCGCCGTTTCGAGGTGTGTCGAGAGCCAGGGGGCTGCACCGAACTCGGCGGCGTGGGTGACCTCGTGGAAGGCAATCCAGCGACGGAACCGTTCGTACTCGACGTCGAGCGAGTCGGCGGCCCGCCTGATGTTCGGGCGAACAAAGTACAGGGCGTGTTCCTCGCCGTCGGCGAGCAACAGCGGGTCGTACTGCCCGAGAACGTGCTCGGCGAGAAAGGAGAGGGTGAACGCCATCGTCCCGGTGTTGACCACACGCGCGAGACCCGGCATCGCCCCCATCTGTTCGCCGAGTGGGGCCATCACCCGCTCGAAGGTCTCGACGTTCGCGTCGAGCCAGTGGTGGCGGTTCTGGACCTCGACGCGTTCGGGCAGGTCGAAGGCGAGTGTGGTCACCGTTCGGACCTCGTCGCGTGCATCGCCGACGTCGGCGGCGTAGGCCCGGCGCTCGGCGGCCGAAACGTCGACAGTTCCGGGGTCGGTGACCGCCTTTGCGGCCTCGGTGACAGCCCCCCAGTCGATGTGTCCGTCGCCGCTCGCGCCGGTGACGGCACGCACACTCCGGTACAGGCTCATAGACGAGACTGGTGACGAACAGATAAAAACGCTTGTTCCTACTCGTCGACGGTGACACCGACCGGCCGGTCGTCGTCCTCGGGGGTCTCTATGTCGACCTCGGGCTGGTCACCGCCCGCGAGTCGCCGCACTGCGGCCGCGAATCCGACGAGTGCCACCAGAACGCCGACCGTGGCAAGCCCTCGTGTCGGGACGTCACGCCCCCCGGTCTCCTCGTCCTGTTTCCAACTGGGCGTGTCGGGCAGATCATCCGCCGTGTCGGCGTCGGGGTCGTCGGCTGGTTCGTCCTCGTCACGGCTGACGAGGTTGCTGAACGGGCGGTCGGCGCTGAACGACGCGTCGTCGACGTGGAGTTCGATGAACGTGAACTTCGCCATGTTGGCTGTTCGGGAACTGGGGTCTTAGCCGTTGCGCCCTGTTGCCAGGTCAGACAGCCCGGACCCAGGCGGCAAACTGCAGGGTCACGAGCACGACCATCGCGGTCACCGTGGGCCACGGAACCCGACGACGGGTGTAGCCGTACCAGCCCCACACGACCAGGGGCACTGCCGGCAGACTCGCGAGCACCACGGCCGTCGGCAGGACCACCGGGTGCAGGGCGAGCAACAGGCCACCGGCCAGGGCGGCCACGGCGGCGTACGCGACCCGGAGCCGACGTGGCCCCCACCGGACCGCGAGCGTTTGCTTGCCGACGGCAGCGTCGGCCTCCCTGTCGGGCCACTGCGTGGCAAAGAGGTTCAGGAGCACGACCAGGGCAAACGGAACGGCCGCAAGCGTGACCCGGGGGACCGACCCGCCGACGACCGCCGCGCCGTAGGCCGGCAGTGCGAGTCCACCGAGAGCGGCGTTCGTGAGCTCCCCCAACCCGCGCCAGGCGAGTCGCAACGGTCCGACGGAGTACTGCCAACCGAGGGCTGTCGCGGCCACCAGCACACCCAGCGCGGCGGCACCGACCGTCCCCGAGGCCCAGAACGCGACGGCGACGAGCAGACCGACCCCGAGCGTGCCGTAGCCGAGTCGGCGAACGAACCCTCGTCCGACGCCTGTCTCGACGAGCGCACCGCTCCCGCCCGAGAACGGGGTCGGGTCGGTCAGGGCGTCGGTCTCGTGGTCGGCGTACTCGTTCGCGTAGTGGATACTCGCCGCGAGTGTGGCCAGCGGAACCGCACCGAGCACGACCTGTCGGGGGTCGACACTCGCGTCACCCGCCGCGGCGACTGTCACCCCGAACAGGTAGACCCCGAGCACGAGCAGGAGCTGTGGGGGACGACTCGCCGCGGCGGCGACCCGACCGTAACGACGCACGAGGTCTGTGCGTTGCACAGACGACCCTACGCCCGAACGGGCTTGTCCGTTTCTGTCGAGGTGTCACTCCCGGAGTCGCGCGACGGGGTCGTCCTCGCCCTCGACCGTCACGAGTCCGTCCTCGGCCAGGTCAGAGAGGATACCGCGGAGCCACGACCGGCCGTGTGTGCCGTCAGGTGCGTAGTCGACACGCACCTTCGGACCGAGATCGTCGAGCGCGAGCGGGCCGTACTCGCCGAGCGCCCGGACGACGCGACCCCGGAACTGCCGGCGACTCCCCTCGAAGGACGGCTGTGTCGGGACGTCGGGTGCGGTGAAGTCACCGGTGGCGTAGGCGTGACACCACTCGCGCCAGGGACAGTCCGCCTCGTCACACCGGGGTCGTTTCTCGCAGACGGTCCCGCCCAGTTCCATGATGGCGTTGTTCCAAACCCGGGAGTCGTCTGCCGCGAGCAGCGCGTTCGCCACCGCCTCGTACGACAGTTCCGTCGACCCGTCGTCGGCCTCCTCACCATCGAAGACGCGGTACAGCACGCGCTTTACGTTCGTGTCGACGACGGCACGACCGTTGTTGAACGCGAAACTCGCAACCGCGTTTGCGGTGTACGGCCCGACACCCATCAGCGCCTCCAGGTCGTCGGGGTCGCGCGGGAACGTGCCGTCGAACTCCTCGACGACCTGGCCGGCGGCCTCGTGGAGATATCGCGCGCGATTGTTGTAACCGAGTCGGTGATCGGTCCAGAACGTGACCACCTCGGCACGGTCGGCGTCCGCCAGGTCCTCGACGGTCGGCCACCGGTCGGTGAACGCCGTCCACGCGTCCACCACCCGCCCCAGTTGGGTCTGCTGACTCATCACCTCCGAGACGAGAATCTCGTAGGGGTCTGTCGTCTCGCGCCAGGGAAACGACCGGTGGTTCTCGCGGTACCACGACCGCAGCGCCTCGCGCATCCGCTCTGTGTCTCCCTCGACCGGCACGGCGGCTCCCCCACCCCCGGACTCTGTCATCGCAGACGAGTTCGCACGCTCCAGGCTTGTGCGTGACGGTCGGCCCGGGGTCGTCCGGTCGAGGTTACCTGTTGCCACGGGAGCAGTCGGGCCGTCCGTGACGGTCCCAGAACCGGTCGAGTCGGCCGGGGAGAAACTCCGGTGTCATACGGACGAACTCCTCGCGCTCGGCCGGTGAGAGCTGTGTGTGGACGCTGTGACGTGTTCCCTCGGCGTACCGGCGGCCAAGAAGTGCACGGACACCCACCTCGTCGGTCCCGCGGACGACCCGACCGAGCGCCTGCCGGGCACGCCGCACCGCGGGGACGGTGAGCGCGTACTCGAAGGCGTTTTCTGGGCCGAAGATGTCACCGTAGGCCCGGCGAACCGCCCGGACCCGCGGGGCGCCGATGTTGACCAGCGGCACGCCGACCACCCCACAGCAGTGGAGTTTGTCACCGTCGTAGTCGACCCCCTCGGTGAGTGTCCCCCGGACGCTCGTCACGAGCACCTTTTTTTCGCCGGCAAAGAAACTCGATTTGAGCCGTTCGGTCTCCTCGAAGGAGCTACTCGCGTCCACGAGCACCGGTTTCTCGACCACACGCCGCAGGTACCGACCGGCCCAGGCGGCCTCGCGGTAGTTCGGCATGGCGAGCAAGACGTTGCCCGGCGAGCGGGCGAGCGTTCGCAGGGCGTGGGCGTACTCGTCGCGGGTGCGGTTCCAGGTCTCGGGGTCGTCCTGCCCGGCAGGGTCACCCCGATTGTGGGCGGTAAACGGGGTCGCGTCGACGAGCCAACTCGCGCGGTTGTCCTCAGGAAAGGGGAGCCCGTAGCTCCGCTCGCAAACGGTTCGACTCTCGCCCAGCGCCGCCAGCCCCGACACCTCGGTGAACACGTCGAGCGGTTCGAGAGTTGCACTCATCAGGATACCGCCGCCCAGGTCGTCGAATATCCCGCGGAGTGACTCACCGGGCATACACTCGAACAGCACCAGCCCGGCGGTGTACTGGCCCGCCCAACCCTCCCGGCGGGACGGGGAGTACTCTAGTTCGAGCTCCCGGAGGTACCGGGCGTGGTCGCGGCACCACCACCGCTCCAGTGTCACACCGACAGCCGCACAGACCGGTGTCCGGTCGAGTCCGAGCGCGTCGAGAGCCCGCTCGGCCGCGGTGCCGACCGTCGGGAGTGCCCGCCACAGCTCACCCGTGTACCCGGCGGACTCGGCCCAGGCGGTCAGACCGTCGCGCTCGACGGTCTCCGGATCGCGCAGCGGCAGCTCCAGGTCCTGGTCGGGGGCGTCACCGGTGCGCCAGCCCTCGGCCTCGGCGTCGAGCGCCCGCTCGATACGGTTGTCTAGCCAGGAGAGCATGTCGTCGTAAAAGGCCCGGCTCTCCGCGAGCGCCGACAGCGCGACGTCGTGTTCGGCCAGTTCGGCACGCACCGCCCGCTCGGCAGCATCAGTCTCGCGGGCCCGGGTCAACACCGTCCGGCAGTCGTTGCGGGCACGCCGCAGCGTCTCCACCCCGACACGGTCCGAGAGGAGTTCACGAACCCGCTCCTCCAGACGGTGGGCCTCGTCGACAATCAGAAACGTGTTGCTGTCGAGGGCGTCGGCGAGCAGGGGCCGGGACTCGGGGTCGAACAGGTGGTTGTAGTTTGCCACCACCACCGACGCCGACTCGAGCAACACGCTCATCACGCGGTGTGGGCAGGTCCCCCGTCTGGTCGCCGCCGGCAGGTACTCCGCCGGGGTCACGACGTGTTCCTCGCCGGTGTCGAACCCGACCGGTGACCCGCGGTTGCGGGCGTACCACTCGGCCTCGAACGGGCAGTACAGTCGGTCGCCCGTCTCGGCGCTCGGCCGTGCCGGCGGGAACGGGCTCTCGGCACCGCCAGTCGCCAGCGGGTCACCCGTGACCTGTTGCTCGCCGGTTCCGGTACGGGCCTCGCGGGCGAGTGCGCTCGCCCGGTCGGAGTCCCACCAGATCGCCTCACCCGACACACCGCCGACCGCGACCGGCGGGGTCGGTGTTCCACCGGGGCGCTCGGTCTCGACCAGGGTGGCCGTGTTCTCGCGGAGGTCCACACAGCGTTCGTGGACACCGGCGCCGTCGGGGAACGCCGCCTCGCGGTCGTACGGGCAGAGACTGTGCTTGCCGGTGAGTGCGACCCCGGGAAGCGGTGTGTCGAGACCGGCGTTCAGCGTCCGGAGGTCGGCGACGAACTGCTCGCGCTGTTGTTTGACCGGCGTCACCACCACGGCGTTCTCGTGGGGACCCTCGCGGAGGAGTGTCGCCGCCGCCGTGAGCGCGGCCATCGTCTTTCCCGTTCCACAGGGTCCCTCCATCGCCAGGTAGCCGTGCTCGCGACCGACCGCGACGGCACGCTCGATGGCGTCAGCCTGGTTCTCGTAGGCTGTCTCGAACCCGAAGTACTGTCGCCACTCCGTGCCGGTCTGGGTGTCCTGTCGGTTTGGGGCTCCGGCGGGGTCGGTGTTGGCCATGCACACGGTGGAGCGTGCTCGGGTTTGAACCCGCGGGTGAGAATTGACCTCCTCCACGCGGTAAACGACGTGGAATCCGACCATCGGATTCGGGCGACGCCGTTCGGTTCCAACCCGCACTCGGAGGGAACCGGCGACACACCGGGGGAACTTTCGTTTGTCTCCCTCGTAGGGCTGTGGCCCGGCCAATGAGGTCGTTCGAAAATCTCCGATTTTCGTGATCACGAGAGACGGAGTCTCTCGGACGACCCCATCGGAGTCCGTGTCATCGCCGTGCGAACCACCGCCGGTTCGCCACCCCTTGT
>JAQCNM010000160.1 GCA_028275025.1 Halovenus sp. | reverse complement strand
CCGCTGCTGGGCGCGCTCATCGCACTGGTGGTGAACATCTTCTCGGCGGCACTCGGGCACGGTGCGGTTGGCCTGCTCGGGGCGAATGTCCTGGTAAACGCCACAGAGGCGGTCGTCGCCTACTACCTGTTCACGACGTTGATCGGGATGGACTGGGACGTGTTCCCCGCCAGCGCGAGTGCAGCAACAGTCGGGCTCTCGGCTGGCGCAGTGCTGATGGGTGTGATTATCGTCGTCAGTGGCGTGAACGGGAGTGCGCTCCCACGTGGTGACCTGGCAGTCGCCGTCGGCGGGTTGGTCGGGCTCAACCTCGGTGTCGCGGTCATCGAGGGTATCCTGACCGGCTTCATCGTTCAGTTTCTCGCGTCCGTTCGTCCGGACCTCGTCGGCGTCGAGGAGCGGGAGGTTCGTGAAGAGGAGACCCCCGGGGTGACCGCCTGATGCAGCGCTGGAAACAGTACGGCGGGCTACTCGGCCTGTTTGGAGTCTGCCTGGCAGCAGGTCTGTGGGGCTTTACCGCGACCGGCGGCGCACTTCCGTGGGCCAAGCGGTCGGCAACGACGCTTCAACGCGGCGTGAGAGACGGTGGCGGCTCACTCGTCGACCTCAGTCGGGGTATCGTCGTCGCCGGTCCCATCCGCAAGAACGGGTTACTGTTCGAGTACGGTCTCATCGCGGGGGCGCTCGTCGTCTCTGGCATCGCCCTGTACGTCTACGTCGACCGGTATCGTACTGCAACCGAGGACGAACGAGTGACACGGTAACTGTGGCGACACTCTCGAACCACGTTCCGGACCCGCGACTGATCACGGCCTTTGCCGAACACCGCGAAGGACCACTCCACCGGGTCAGCCCCTGGACGAAGGTCGGCACTGTCGGCGCGCTCGTTGTTGCGGTAACAGTCGTCGATAGTCTCGCGCTCCTCGCAGGGCTGTACGGTACGACGTTGACCGTGTACGGCATCGCTGGACTCCCGTACAGCCGTCTGGCGTACTGGTACACACTCCCGCTGTTGTTTATTATCTCGGTGGCAGGACCGCTTGCCTTTCTCGAACCGGGAACGCCGATCGGCGGGGCGCTGCAGACACCGCTCGGTGGTCTCTCTGTGACGTGGGCCGGTGTGGCACTGTTTTCCGAACTCGCCTGTCGGTCGCTCACCGTCGTCACGTTCGTGCTGACGGCGTCGATGACGACACGGTACGCGGATGTGGCGTACCTGCTCGGGCGACTGCTGCCCCGGCCGATCGACCAGATTGCGCTGCTGACCTACCGATTCACGTTTATCATGATAGAGACACTCGAAGACCTGGTGAAGGCTGCACTCTCTCGCGGGGCGAACTTCTCGGAGTTCTGGTCGAACAAGCGACTGTACGCGAGAATCCTCGGAATGACGATGCTGTCAGCCATCGAGCAGTCCGAACGGCTGGTTAAATCCATGGAGGCCCGTGGCTACGACGGCGACATCACGCTGTACGGCGATGTCTCTCGGCCGCCCGCTCACGAACTGGCCCTCGTCGGTGGGATGTACGTCGCGGTCGTCGGCTACAGCGCGGTCGTCGTCTACGGGGTGGGAGTGTGACCCGGGACGAGTCGCCGCGGGTCAGTCTCCAGTGTGGGGCCCACACGTACCCCGACGGAACGGTCGGGATGCACGATGTCGAGTTCGACATCTCCCCCGACGAGACTGTCGCACTGATTGGGGGCAACGGGGCGGGGAAGTCGACGCTGCTCGAGCATCTGAACGCGACACTCGTTCCCGACGAGGGGGAACTGGTCGTCGACGGAACTCGAATAACGGAGGACAACAAAGCAGAGGCCCGGCGCGAGGTCGGGTTTGTCTTTCAAGATGCCGACACACAACTGGTCGCGCCGACGGTACTCGACGACGTGATGTTCGGTCTCCAGAACGATGGTGTGCCCGGCGACGAGGCGCGTGAACGCGCTCGCGAGGCACTCTCGACAGTCGACGCGGGCCACCTCGAAGACCGGATTCCCCACTACCTGAGCGGCGGGGAGAAGCGACTCGTCGGTCTCGCCGGTGTCCTCGCGCTCGAACCGAGCGTGGTCGTTCTCGACGAACCGCTTGCTGGACTGGACCCCGACCGCTCGCAACTGGTCGCAGACCGTATCCAACAGATTCAC
>JAQCNM010000011.1 GCA_028275025.1 Halovenus sp. | reverse complement strand
GGGGGTTCGCTGTACCCCGCCGCCACGGGAGTCCTGTCGGCCTCGATGCTCACCGTCGGTGTCGCGAGCAACTACTCGGGTGGGGAACCACGGACGGTACAGATTGTACTCGCCGCTGCTGGCGTGTTGATGCTCGTCGGCTTTGCGTTGCTTTTCATCTCCGAACTCACCGCAGCGGAGTCGTGACGAACAGTCGGTGATGCCCGTCTCGGTCAGGTGGCGTGTCGCGCCGACCCGCCGGCGCTCAGACCTCTTCGACCCGTCGGGAGCAACGCAGACAGAGGGTGTCGGGCCCGCTCCAGTTGACGTCGGTCGAGCCACAGGCCGGACAGCGGTAGGCGTCGGTGTCGTAGGCGGTCGACCCACGGGGCGCGGCCAGGTAGCCGTCGTCGACGGTCCGTTCGACGAGGCCGGGCATCCGCCGGCGCTTGTACTCGGCGCGGTGGGCGAGAAACTCCCCCGGCCGGTCCGGGTCTGTTCCGTGCAGGTCCGACCAGGTGATCGCTATCTCGCCGTTGTCCTGACCGCGTGCGAGCTGTTTGATCGGCTTGGCAGCCGCTTGGAAGAGGGGTGTCGTTCCCCGGCTCTGGGGGTCTTCGATGACGTCCGCGGCGTCCTCGTAGGCCGCACTCGCGGTGCTGTAGGCGTCGGCCGCGCCGTCGAGACCGGCGACCGCCCGGAAGTCGGCGACGAACTCCCGGAAACAGGCCGCCTGCACCGGGCCCGCCTGTGCCGCCAGGTCACCGGCGACAGCGACACCCGCGACCCCGCGTCTGCTCGCCCGGGCGTCGACCCCTGCGACGCGGTAGGCCGCCGTCGCCGTGACCAGATACCCGAGCCCGACACCGACCCAGCCCCGCTCGCCGGGGTCGAACGTGTCGACCGCCTCCTCCTCCCGCGGGTCTGCGAGCACCCGCCAACCCGCTCGCGTGTACTCGTCGCCCGCGCGGCTGTACTCCCTGTCCGCGACTGCGGTGATCGCGGCGTCCCGGTGGCCGCCGTCTGCTGTTCCCATACCTCCTCAACGGGACGGGTACTCACAAGTCTACTGCTCCCGGCCGAGAACCACGACCCCACGGTAGGCCCCCGGTGTCGCACCACGCTCTCGACGAGCAGACGACATCTGCCGTCCGGTGTCAGCCCGTGGTGGTTCGCTCGGTGTCGACGACAGTCAGGTCCTCGTCGACCACGAGGGTCAACTGGTCACCGTCGACGGCGAACGAGACACTCGCCCGAAACGGGTCGGTTCCTTGCACCTGCCCACAGTCGCGTCCGAGCTGTCTGATATCGAGGAGTGACTGCTCTTGCAGGTTGATACCGTGGTCGTAGTAGAACGCGACCGTCTCGGGGTGGTCGAGCAGTGTGTAGTTCAACAAACCCTGTGGCTCTATCCCACACTGCTTGCACTCGTAGCGCACAACGGGAAGAGTCTCCGGACGCCCGACCGTCTTCTCGTGTTCGGACCCCCCTTCCTCCCAATCCTCCGAGTCGACGGCCCGGCAGACAGTCTGCTCGACCGGTCCGTCACACAACGAACAGAACCCACTGTCGATACTCTCGAGGGTCACCCGCATGTACTCGGCGGCAACCCTCGGGATGTCTGCGCGGTCACAGCCGACGAACGCACTCGGCGGCACGGAGAACCGTGCCTTCACCGGACAGGTGTCACACTCTACGCGGGCCTGTTCGTCCTCGTAGTAGAACATCCGTGTCCCGTCACAGAACCCACACGGCTGGTCTATCTCTATCGGCTCCATCTCTCCGGTCGTGGTGTAGGAGCCCGCCTCGATGGCGCCGTTTATCTGCCGTCCCGCTGTCGTGAGCACGTACCCCTGGTCGGTTTTCTCGACGAACTGGCTGGTGAGTTTGTCGAGGTGGTAGTTGAACTGCCCGGAGTCTCTGAGACCGACGGCGTCGCGTAGCTCCGAGAAACGCATCGGCTCGTTGCTGTCCCAGAGTGTGCACAGAATCTCCACCCGGTTGTCGTCCGAGAGCAGTCCGAACACAGTCCCGGGCTGTGTCTGTTCGACGAACCTCGGCTGTTCCATACTCCCTCTGTCGCTCGGGTAGACTAAAACATGTCGGCCCGTCTCACTGTCTGCTACCGGAAGTTGCGGTTGGTTTCACCGACTCCCGGTTGCGTTCGGCTGTGCTCGGTCAGGGGGCTGTCGGACGGACCCCAGTACAAAAAACTATGTCTGACAGCGCCAGACTCCGTGCCCCCTGTTCGATGATACCAGGCGATCCCGTGCCAGGGGATGACCGGAAAGACTGATGTATCCGCCTCGATTATGGAGCGTCATGCAGTTTTGCGACGAGTGTGGCTCGATGATGAAAAAGCACAACGGACAGATGGTCTGCACGAGTTGTGGGTACACCGCCGACCAGACTGCCGACGCCGAGACGTTCGTGACCACCGAGAAACAGTCCGGCGACGAACTCATCGAGTCTTCCCCCGACGCCAACTTCGAGGGGAAACCGACCGCAGACGACGTCACCTGCGAGGAGTGCGGGCA
>JAQCNM010000157.1 GCA_028275025.1 Halovenus sp. | reverse complement strand
CACATGCAGACCACCGTCGAGGATATCTACGCCGCCGGCGACATCACCCGGTACTACGACACGCTCGTCGGGGACTACGCCCAGAACGGCGCGTGGGGCTCCGCAAAGGAGCAGGGCACAGTCGCCGCGGCGAACATGGTCGCGGACGCCCCCGAGGAGACGTTTCGGTGGGTCTCCTCGTACTCGATTACCCACTTCGAGTTCCCGTTTCTCTCCTTTGGTCATCCAACTCGCGGTGACGACGCGGCCGAGCGCAGGTACGGCGACCAAGAGTGGCGACGACTCGCCTTCGAGAACGGCAAACTCGTCGGTGGGGTGCTCATCGGTGACCTCTCACAGCAGTCGGCCTACAAGCAGATCATGCGCGAGGAACGCCACGTCGCCGACCAGAAGGACGCACTCCTGCGTGAGGACGTCGACATCGAGGCACTGGAGGCCCCACCCCGGGTCTGACTGCCAGTTTCACTCGACACCGAGTCCAACTGTTCCGTGTCTCAGGCCACGACACCCGTCCTCGCTGGTCTGGGCTTCAGACGTGACAGCATCAGAGGAAATCAGAGAGTCCCGCCTGCTCGTCGCCCGGTTCGTCGGCCTGTTCTGCCGGTTTCTCCCCCTCCTCTGGGTTGGCTGTCTCCTCCGTGTCGACGTCGCCCGAGGAGTCACCGGTTGCTCTGTCCACGTCGTCCCCGTCGACAGCCGACTGAACACCCGTCATCTCGCTGTCAGCCCCGTCGGGGGGGTCACCGCCGAAGGCGGCCTGTGAGGCCTCGGCGGCAGCCTCCTCGCGGAGCTCCTGTGCGTCCTCGAGGATAGACTCGACCTTGTTCGTCGTCTCGCCGCTGCCGGTGATAAACGAGACGTGCTCGGCGTCGAGGTCGTAGCGGGCGGCCATCGCGACGGTGAGTTCGCGGTTCTTGCAGTGGTGGGTCATCTCGGCTAAGTAGGGAACAACCTCCTGGCGGGCGGTACCCGTACTGAGACCGCCGGTCTCGGCGATCTGGCGTGCAACGTAGTCACGGGTCTCCCGGGCACCCCGGGAACGGCCGAGCTTCGACCAGTAGCTCGGCGGGCCGTACCGGGTCCAGCCGCCTTTCGTCCCGTCACGTGCCGCCGCGACACCGGCGGTCATGTTGTCGCCCGCGTACCGCCAGTAGCTGTAGTTCTGTGTCGCACGCACCCGGCCGAGCCAGCGGTCGGCGTTCGAGAGAAAGCCGTACGCCGCCGCGAGCTCCGCCCCCTGGTAGTCTTTCGGCATGTTGTCCTCGATCCAGTTGATAAGATCGTCCGGTGTCTCGTCGACGTCGTAGCTGGACTGGAGCGCCGCCCGTGGGTCGGCCTCTTTGAGCACCTCGTCGAGAAAGTCGAAGATACCCTCTGTCTGGTCGCGCTCACCGGTGACGATGTCCTCGGGGGCGAGCCGGTCGCCGCCCTCGGCGAGCGCCTGCAGATCGTTTACCGCGCCGCGGAGGTCGCCGCTGTTTTGTTCCGCGATGTGCTCCAGGGCCTCGGTCTCGAACTCGATCCCCTCCTTACGGCAGATATCGCGCAACACCGGCAGGATAGACCGCTTCGACACCGGGCGGAACTCGATGTCCTGACAGGCGTTGCGCAGCCCCCTCGACATGTCGTAGTAGTCGTTCGCGACGAGCACCACCGGCTGGCCCGCGTCTTTGACCAGGTCGGTCGTGGCGCGTGCGCCACCACGGTCGACGTTGCCGTGGATGTTGTCGGCCTCGTCCATCACGAGCAGCCGGCGGCCGGCACCGCCGGCGGCCAACGTGCCGCTCCGGGCGGCCTCGCCGGCGACCCGTTTTATCACATCCTTTTTTCGTGAGTCCGACGCGTTCATCTCGATGGTGGGCCAGTCGCGGTCGGCCGCCAGCGCGTGTGCCGCCGACGTCTTGCCGACGCCGGGTGGGCCGTGCAACACGACGGCCTCACCGTGATCCTCCCAGCTGTCCGCCCACTCGCGCAACTCGTCACGGGCCGTGTTGTTGCCCCGGAGCTCCGAGAGCGAGGACGGACGGTACTTCTCCGTCCAATCGGTCATCACTCGTTTTTCGGGAGAGTGGTGTTTAGGTTCTGCGGTGCACCGCGGTGGCCCCTGGAGGGGTCGGCGGCCCGACGACGGGTCCCGGTCTACTGCAAGAGTTATTATCAGGGCGGCCAAACGTCGTGGTATGAGTTTCGACGAGATGGACGTCGACACGATCTGGATGGACGGCGAGTTCGTCGACTGGGAGGACGCACAGGTACACGTACTCACACACGGGCTCCACTACGGCACCGGGGTTTTCGAGGGGGTCCGCTGTTACGACACCGACGCCGGACCGGCGATTTTCCGGTGGGAAGAGCACCTCGACAGGCTCTACAACTCCGCGAAGTTCTACGAGATGGAGATCCCGTACAGTCGGGCAGAGCTCACCGAGGCGGCGGTAGAGCTGATCGACCGCCAGGGGCTCTCCTCGTGTTACATCCGTCCCATCGCGTTCTACGGGTACGACAGGCTCGGTGTGAACCCGGACGGGGTCCCGGTGCAAGTTGCCGTCGGGGCCTGGCCCTGGGGTGCGTACCTCGGGGAGGAGGCCCTGGAGCGGGGGGTCGACGTGAAGGTCGTCTCCTGGCGCAAGTACAGCTCCGACATGATCCCGACAAACGCAAAGACAACCGGCACGTACGTCAACAGCGTGCTGGCCTCACAGGAGGCCACGAACAACGGCTACGTCGAGGGGATCCTGCTGAACCAGGAGGGGAACGTCGCTGAAGGGCCCGGTGAGAACATCTTCCTGGTCCGGAACGGCGAACTGTACACGCCGGGGCTGGCCGAGTCGATTCTCGGCGGTATCACCCGGGAGACGGTCGTCGAACTCGCCCGAGACCTCGACTACACGGTCCACACCGACGCGACTATCTCGCGAGGCGAGCTTTACACCGCCGACGAGCTCTTTTTCAGCGGCACCGCCGCGGAGGTGACACCGATTCGCTCGGTCGACGACAAACAGATCGGCGGGGGCGGGAAAGGCCCGGTCACCGACGCGCTCCAGTCGACGTTCTTCGATATGGTCGAGACGGTTCCGGAGCGCTACGACCACTGGTTCCGGTACGTGTGACAGTTTCCTCGATGTCCGGAGCCGCGGCATTTTTTGACGAGCGAATACGAAACACATCTGATGATTACTCCCGTCGGTGTCGGTTTCGGTACCGGGATTCTCGTCGGTGTCGGGCTGTGTGGGCTCGGGTACTACAGCTACCGGGAGTGTGACGAACTCGGGGTCACGGCGTTTGCCGCGTTCGCGTTCGTGCTCGGACTCAGCGCGGTGCTGGGGAGTGGGACCGGTCTCGTTGGCGTAGAGGGCCCCACCGATATCCCGCTCTGGCCGCGACTCGCCACGATGCTGTGGGGGGTTGCGGCGCTCCCGTGGGCGGTGTTCGCGGCACAGTACTCCGGGCGCTACGTGCAGGTCGGGCGACGCACGGTCGGGCTCCTCGCGGCTCCGTACCTCGGACTGGTGGTCGGGTTCTGGCTCCTCGTGTCCGGCTCCGGGAGCATCGTGCTCTCGACAGTAATGACGTCGCTGGTGCTCGTCTACTCGCTCGCGCTGATACTCGTCGGCGTCTACCTGCTGATACGGGCAACCTACCGGTACGGGGGGTTCTCTGCCTGGCAGGGTGTGACGATGTCGGTCGCACCGCTTGGCACGTTGGTGGCGTTGAACTCGGTGAGCATCATCTATCCCGAGTCGGAACAGCTCGCGCTCGTGCTGTTCGTCGGCATACTCAGCGTCGTTCTGGTGGCGCTCACGGTCGCGGTGTCACGACAGGACGTGTTCGAGTCGTCCCCGGCGGTCGGGACCCTCGGTGAGCGTACGGTGCTCCGCGAGACCGACGACGTGGTGCTGGTCGTCGACGACCGGGACCAACTGGTCAGCCTCAACGAGGCGGCCGTAGAGACGCTGGGTGTGGGCCGTCCGGCGGCGTTCGAGCGACCCCTCTCCTCGCTCATCGGGCACGGCACCGAGACACTCCAGAGCAAGGAGACCGTGTCGCTCGACACGACTGATGGGACCCGGCGCTACGACCCGCAGGTGGCGGTGCTCTCACGACGGGGGCGCGAGCTCGGTGCGCTGTTGAGCCTGCGTGACGTGACTGCCCGCGAGCTCCGCGAACAGCGCCTCTCCGTACTCAACCGCGTTCTCCGGCACAACCTCCGGAACAAACTCGAGGTCGTCAAGACACACACCGAGATCATCCACGAGGAGCTCGACGGCGAGTACGAGACCCACACGGAGACACTCGCCGAGACCACCGACGATATCGCCGATCTGGGCCGCAACGCCCGCCGTATCGACCAGTTTGTCGCCTCGGACAGCGGCGCGACGGCTGTCGACATCGTGAGTGCCATCGAGGAGACGCTGACAGCCGTCGACACCGACGACACGGACGTCGATATCACCGTCGACGCGCCGGTCTCGGCCCCGGTCGAGACGAACAGGCGTGCGCTGACGGCGGCACTCCGGAGCGCTCTTGAGAACGCGGTCACGTACGCCGAAACCGCGGCGGAGGTCACCGTCGAGCGTGACGGCACGGACTGGCGGGTGCTGATTGTCGACGACGGGCCGGGTATCCCGTCGAGTGAACTCGACTCACTCGACGACGGTGTCGAGACACCGCTCAGTCACGGGACCGGGCTGGGGCTCTGGCAGCTGAAGTGGGCTGTCACCACGCTCGGCGGGCAGCTCTCTTTCGATACCGCGAACGGAACAACGGTGGAGATGACGGTCCCCGACCGCAGTCAGGCCTGAGTGTCGTGGCGGTGTCCGTGTCGCCGGCGACCAGTCCGCCCAGGTTGCGAGGGCGTCGAACGCGCCGCCGGAAGAGGATATCCCACCGTCCTGACAGGCGATGGCGGCGTTTGTCTGCTCGGCCATCACTCGTAGGTGTGGGTGTAACCGCCGTCGAACAGCAGATCACCGCCGTTGAGGTGGCGGGCGTGCCCCGAGAACCCGAAGACAAAGAGGTTCGCCACCTCGGTCGGTGTCATCATCTCCTTCGTGCGGGCCTGACCGAGCATCACGTCCTCGACCACCGCCCGTTCCGTTATTCCGCGCTCGGCGGCCTGGTCCTGAATCTGGTCGAGCATCAGCGGCGTCAACACGTACCCAACGGAGACGGAGAACCCGCGGAGTGTTCCTCCACCCTCCGCGGCGATGGAACGGGTCAGCCCCTCGAGACCGTGTTTGGCGGTGATGTAGGCCGGTTTCGCCTGTGTCGCGTAGTGGCCGTGGACCGACGACATGTTTCCGATCGCTCCGACCCCGTCGTCGGTTGCCTCGATGTGCGGGATAGCACGCTTGGCGACGTAGAACGGCGCACGCAGCATGATGTCGGTCAACAGGTCGTACTGCTCCATCGGGAACTCGGCGATACTGTCGATCTGTTGCATCCCGGCGATGTTGGCGACGTACCGCAGGTCACCCGCCGCCGCGGCGGCCTCGACGACCGACTCGACGTCGGTGTTGTCGGTCAGGTCGGTCTCGACCGGGTGGAACCGGCCGGTCGTGTCGAACCCGTCGACCACGGTCTGTGTCTCCTCGAGCCCCGCCGTGTCGATGTCCGCCCCGACAACAGTGAGCCCGTTCACCGCGAGCGCTACCGCCGTTGCCTGGCCGATACCCGACGCAGCCCCGGTCACGAGTGCCACGTTGTCGGTCGTGAACCGCTCGTCGTCCAGAACGAGCACGTCATCCGGGCGCAGCTCCGGTTCGCTCAGCTCGTCGCTGCTCATAGCGCATCTCCCGGTCGCAGACGTAAACACGTTACACTACAGTAGCGTCGTCGGTGATACCGTGGGGTCTCATAGAGAGAAACTGCTGAACGACGGCGTGGGGGGACCACACGGACGACGGGTTGGGCCGACGGTCTCCTCCCCGGTTCGGGGGGTCAGGGCCAGTCGTCGTGGCTGTCCTCCTGTGGTTCGACGGAGGTGGTGGCGGTCTCGACCTGCCAGTCGGCGGCGTCGGCGGCCGTCTCGACGTCGACGTACTCCCAACCGGTTTCCTCGGCGAGAGCCTGGTCGGCCTCGTCGTCGGTGCCGACGAGGACGTACCGCTCGCTGTCGAACTGGGACTTCACGTTGAGTAAACTCTCCTCGCGGCTCCGCGGGCCGGAGAAGAAGTCCTGTCGGACCCGGTGTTTCCGGGTGAAGTTGGTCACGACGTACGTCGGCTCGGCCGAGATGACACCGATGTAGTTCGTCCACTGGCGGGTGTCGGTGAACACCGCCTGTGGGTCCGCGAGCGCCTTCAGCGCCTCTAGCTCGAACGCGAGCGTCATGTCGGTGCTACCGCCGTTCATGTCTGCGGGTGGGCGACACGCGGGAATAAGACCGTCGGTCCCGACCACCCCGGCGGCCGGTCTCCCCGCCGACGGGTGCCGTGTCGGCGGGTCAGTCGGTTGTCGAACAGCAGTTCGACAGAGTTTTTCGCCGGGCCCGTCTCGTGTCGGTGTATGACCGGCTGGGAGGAGTCCGGAAGCCACGGGAGACACAGCAGCGGGATGCGGGAGGAACTCGCCGAGCGGATGGCCGGGGAGATCGCACTCAGCGAGGACCCCGGTGCGACGATGCAGAAGTGGCGGACCGAGTTCGAGATCGCCCAGTCCGACCTGGCCGCCGCACTCGAGGTCTCGCCGTCGGTGGTCTCGGACTACGAGGGCGGCCGGCGGGCCAACCCCGGTATCGGGGTCGTCCGGCGGACCGTGGCGGCGCTGCTCGACATCGACGAGCACCGCGGCGGCGAGCACATCCGACGGTACGCCAGGGTCCTCTCGGCGGGGTTCGACCGCGAGGCCGTTCACGACCTCCGGGAGTACCCGTCGACGGTCGGACTCGACCGGTACTACGACACGGTCGGGGCAACCGAAATCGTCGCGGGCGAACGCGAGACGATCGCCGGTCACACCGTCATCGACAGTATCGCCGCAATCCAGCAGCTCTCGGGCGAGGAGTTCTACGACCTCTACGGCCGGAGCACGAACCGGGCGCTCGTGTTCACCAGCGTCACCAGGGGTGAGTCACCGCTGGTCGCGCTCCGTGTCGTCACACCGACACCCCACGCCGTCGTGCTTCACGGTATCGACGAGGACGAGCTCTGGGAGTACGCCCCGGCGCTCGCCCGGCGGGACGGTGTCTCGCTCGCGCTCTGTCAGACCGACCTCGACACGATGCTCGACCGCCACGAGCAGCTTCCTTGAACGGGTGTCGACCCGACCGGACAGTCACGCTCAGAGACCGCGACAGCGACCGTCGACGGGTGGGCAGCCTGCAGGTGGTGCGACCGTCGTCCGTCGGTGTTGTCGTCGGGCGGCCGGTCCCGACCGCGAGGGCTGCTCCCGGCGACTGCGTCGACCGTTCGGTTTTGCTCCTCGTCGTCGGTCACGTTCCCGGTGTTCTCTGCGTCTATGCTCTCTACCGGGTCGTCACTCTCGTCGAAGACGTCGAGTGCCTGTAACACCACCAGCGGGCCGACGAGAAACAACAACACCATCACCACAGTCCCGACACCGAACCGGACAGCGGGCGACTCCGGGAGCAACACGTTCCAGAGCCGGGTCACCGGCCCCTCGACGCTACGCCAGAGCCAGTAGTAGAACCGTACCAGGTAGTAGAGCAGCACCATCCCCAGGAGGGTGCCGACGACCAGTGAGAGTCCGAGTACGACCGGGTCCGGTGTCGTCCCCACGACCCCGCCGGCCCTGTCGACGGCGGTCTCGGTCCGTTCGGGGGTGAACACACGGGCGAGTCCCCCGGCCGCCCCGAGGACGACGGTGACTGTGAGGAGGACGTACCGTCGACGGGTCATTGAGTACTGTTTGGAGCCCAGCCACCTAAACACCATCTTGAGGGCGACACGACCCGCACGGGTTTTACTGACGGCCGTACAACCGTCGGTATGAAACCCGACCTAGACAGGTTCAACTCGCGCCGGTCGACAGTCTACGCTCCCCGCGGTGTCGTTGCCACCAGCCAGCCACTCGCCGCCGAGGCCGGGGCCGCGGTGCTCCGGGACGGTGGAAACGCGTTCGACGCGGCGGTGGCGACGGCGGCGGCACTGAACGTGGTCGAGCCGACGAGTACCGGTCTCGGCGGTGACGTGTTCGCCTGCTACCGGACCGCCGACGGCGACGTCGGGGGGATGCGCGCCAGCGGCGGTGCGCCGGGAGACGCCACGCGCGAGCGCGTTCGCGAGGCAGTCGCCGACGGTGACCGAAACGGCGACGTCAGCTACGGGGCCGACAGAGACCGCGACGGCGTGAGTATGCCCGACCACGGACCACACACGGTCACAGTCCCCGGGACGGCACGGGGCTGGGAGGCCACGGTCGAGCGGTTCGGCCGCCGGTCACTGGCGACAGTGCTCGCCCCCGCAGTTCGCTACGCCCGCGAGGGCTACCCCGTCACCGAGGTTGTCGCCGCACAGTGGCAACACGCCGAACAGCTGTTCACCGACGACAACGCCCGCGAGGCGTTCCTGTTCGACGGGCGGAGCCCGGACCCGGGACAGACCGTACGTCTGCCGCGGCTCGCCGACAGTCTCGAGCAGATTGCGGAGCACGGTGCCGACGTGGTCTACGAGGGTGAGATCGCCGACGCCATCGCCGAGACGGTGCAGTCGAAAGGCGGGTTCATGACTGTCGAGGACCTGGCCGGGTTCGAGGTGGAGTGGCCGGACCCCCTCTCGACCAGTTACGACGGCTGTGAGGTGTTCGAACTCGGGCCGAACAACCAGGGTCAGATCGCCCTGGAGGCGTTGAACATCGCCGCGGAGGTCGACGCCGGCACACAGCCGTACGACGACCCCGAGCGGGTCCACCGGTTCGTCGAGTCGATGAAACTCGCCTTCCACGACGGCCACTACCACGTGACCGACCCCGAGTACGAGACCGTGCCACCGCTGCACTCGCGGGCGTACGCCCGCGAACGGGCGGCCGAAATCGGCGAGACACCGCTGACCGATGTCCAGGTCGGGACCCCGTCGGCACCCGGGGAGGATGCCGACACCGTCTTGCTGTGTGTCGCAGACGAGGCAGGGAACGTGGTGTCGTTTATCAACTCCCGGTTCGCCGGGTTCGGCAGCGGTCTGGTCGCCGGCGAGACCGGTATCGCCCTCCAGAACCGCGGGGCCTCGTTCTCGCTCTCTCCGGACCACCCGAACCGGCTAGCCCCCGGCAAGCGACCGTTCCACACGCTCGTTCCGGCGCTCGCCCGCCTGGGACCGGACGACTGGCTCGCTTTCGGTGTGATGGGCGGGTACATGCAGCCACAGGGACACCTCCAGGTGCTCGCGAACCTGCTGGACTACGACACCGGGCTCCAGGCCGCCCTCGACGCGCCGCGCTGGCGGTACCGCGCCGACGGGACGCTGGCCGTCGAGGAACGGCTCCCGAACGCCGCGAAACTCGCCCGTCGCGGGCACGACGTGCGGGTGCTGCCGCCGTCGCAGTTCGGGGGTGCACAGGCCGCCCGCTGGCAGGACGGCACCCTCTCCGGGGCGACCGAACCCCGCAAGGATGGCCAGGTGTCCGGCCTGTGAACGGCCCTGTCGAGCACCGGGCCGGACCGGGCCGGTTTTGCCGCTCCGGCCGGAACAGCCCACGATGACAGCGTTTCGTTTACTCGAGGGGGTGCTCGACGTGCTCCGGGAGCGAACGTTCGACCGTCCGCCGGCACTGGTCGCGAACGCCCACATCACCGGTCTCGGTGTCGCCCGCGCGCTCTCGGCACACGACGTCCCGGTCGTCGCCGTCGACCGTGTCGGGGACGGCGCCGCGCCGCCGTCGAAACACGTCGACGTTGCCGGGCAGGTCACCTACCCGCTCGACGACCGGGCGGGGTTCCGTGCGGACCTCGAAGCGCTCGCCACAGCGGCGGGCCGTGACCTGGTCGCCTTTGGCTGTATGGACGAGTGGGTCCACGCCCTCGCCGACACCGACCCCGACGGGGTTCGGCTCCCGTTTTCCGGGCAAGAGACCGTCGATGCCGTGCTCGATAAGTCCTCGCTGTACCGGATCGCCGACGACCTCGGGGTGCCCTACCCCGAGACGGTCCCGCTCGACGGGACGACAGTCGAGGACGCGGTCGACCGACTCGGTCTACCGCTCGTGGTGAAACCGGCACTCAAACGCGAGTTCGAGGAGGCCGTCGGCACGAACGTCGTCGAGGTGGACAGCGTCACCGAACTGCGGGAGATCGTCACGACCGCCGAGACGGCGGGGGTCGAGGTGATGGCACAGCAGAAGATCGACGCGGTTCCCGGGGCGGACCACTCGCTCGCGTCCTACCGGGGACCCGACGGTGCGGTGCTCTCGGTCGTCGGCAACGCCCGCCTCCGGAACCCACCGGCGTTTGGTACCTCCTGTCTGGTCGAGCGGGCCACAGAACCGGTTATCGAGGAGCGTGCCCGTGCCGTGCTGGCCGAGACCGGCTACCACGGCATCAGCGAGGCCGAGTTCGTCTACTGTCCGGACCGCGAGGAGTATCTCCTGCTGGATATAAACACCCGACCGTGGAAGTGGATCGACCTGCCCGTCACCGCCGGTGTGAACCTCCCGATGGCCGCCTACGCGGCTGTAACCGGTGCGAGCTACGAGTCCGACGGCGTTCACGACGCCCGGTGGCTGTTCCTCCCGGACTATCTCGACGCACTCGCCACGGGGGGTCGCGACCGACTCGAACCGGCCGACTGGCACGCCCTGGTGAGCGGTGCCTTCGAGGACGACCCGGCGCTGACGACCGGTGTCTACCGTCCCTCGGACCCGGAGCCGGCGTACCAGGTGCTCCAGACGGCGCTGGGTGTTCGTGAGTACTACTGTGCCTGCTGAGACGCCGTCGAGGTCGAGTGGTTCCGGTCGTACTCTCGACCACCACGTCGAGCGACGGTCGTACCCTGCGCTGTTCGCCACGGCCGCCGGTGACAGCCGTGTCCACCACACATTCGGGAGGTGGGCACTCGTCTACGAGACACTCGATATCGAGCGGACCGCCGACTGACCACACGAACGCCCTTCGGGGGGTATTTGGACGTGGCCGCCTACCCTCGGACATGGACGGACGGTTGCGTCTGAACCTCTTCACGATGAGTGCCGTCGAGCACGTCACGGTCGGGTCCTGGCGCTACCCGGGCGACCAGTCGACCCGCTACCGCGACCGGTCGTACTGGACCGACGTGGCCCGGACCGCCGAGCGTGGCGGTTTCGACGCGGTGTTCTTTGCCGACGTGCGTGGTATCTACGACGTCTACGATGACTCCCGCGACCCCGCAGTCGAGCGTGCGGTGCAGACACCCTCGAACGACCCCGCGTACCTGGTCCCGGCGATGGCCGAGGTAACCGACAACCTGGGGTTCGCGGTCACGAAGTCCACCTCCTACAACCACCCATACCAGTTGGCGCGTGAGTTCTCGACACTCGACCACCTCACCGACGGCCGGGTCGCGTTCAACATCGTCACCTCGTATCTCGAATCGGCCGCCCGCAACCTCGGCCTCGCCGGGCGCATCGACCACGACGAGCGCTACGACCGTGCCGAGGAGTTCATGCAGGTCTGTTACGCCCTCTGGGAGGACTCCTGGGCGGAGGATGCGGTCGAACGAGACCCCGACTCGGCGCGGTTCACCGACCCCGCGAAGGTCCGGGCGATCGACCACGAGGGCGAGTACTTCGACGTGCCCGGGCCACACGGCTGTGAGCCGTCGCCACAGCGGACACCCCTGCTCTACCAGGCCGGCTCCTCGGACCGTGGCCGCGAGTTCGCCGCCCGCCACGCCGAGGCGGTCTTTCTCAGCCAGCCAAACGAGTCTGCCATCCGGGCGTACATCGACGACCTCGAACACCGGCTCGACACCCACGACCGGGCCGCCGACAGCGTCGCCTTCTTTCCCGGACTGGTACCGATTGTCGGCGAGACGGAGGCTATCGCACGGGCAAAGTACGAGAGCTACCGCGACGCTATCGACGTCGAGGGGGTGCTCGCGCTGCTCTCGGGGTTCGTCGACATGGACCTCTCGGAGCTGGAGCCCGACAAACGGCTCGAACACATCGAGACCGAGGCCATCCAGGGGGTGATAAACGCCTTTACTACGAACGATGACCGCGACTGGACCGTCCGCGAGATGGCCGAGTTCGCGGGTCTGGGCACCACGTCGCCGGTCGTGGTCGGCACACCCGAGGATGTCGCCGACACGTTCGAGCACTGGCACCGCGACCTCGGCGTCGACGGTACCAACGTCAAAGAGGTCGTCCGGCCGGACACCCTGGTAGACTTTGTCGACCTCGTGGTGCCCGAACTCCGTGACCGTGGTGTGCTCGCAGACCCCGACGGCGAGACACTACGTGAACGCACATCCGGCCAGCGGGGTCTGCCCGAGAGCCACCCGGGACGGGCGGGGTGACGGCACTGCCCGTGTGTCAGGGTAGGGAGAGCCGTCGGGCCCGCCCGAGAGCCGGCTCAGGCCCGCCGGGCGAAGACGAACTCGGTGCTGCTCCCGAGTGGGTCGGTGGCCGTTGTCGTCTCGGTATCCTCGAACCCGGCCGCCTGGAGTGCGTCGAGTGTCTGTCTCCGGCCCGGTGTAGA
>JAQCNM010000156.1 GCA_028275025.1 Halovenus sp. | reverse complement strand
GGCCACATCCCGGTCACCGCTCGTCTCGCCCGCCGGCTCCCCGTTTGCGTCCGCGGGCGACTCGGACTGGCCCCCGGTCTCGGCCGTCCCGGGTCGGTCGGTCACCGGTGCCGGCTCCCCGGTGTGCCCTGTCTGTGCCCGTTCGGCCTGGTCGTCGACCCCGGCGGCTTCCTCGGGGCGCTCCGGGCCGGCCCCGCCCCCGTCAGTATCACCCGCCCCGTCGGCACCCCCTGTCGGCCCGTCCTCGCCGGGCCGGACGTCGGTCTGGTCGGGTGCCGAGCGGCCACGGGGCGCACGAGAGCGGACCAGCCCCTCGGCGAGCAGTGTCTCCCTGACCGCGTGACTGACCTGCTCGCGGACGCCCGCTTCGTCGGCAAAGCGGACCTCGAGCTTGCGGGGATGGACGTTGACGTCCACGGCTCCAGGGTCGACCGACAGCGAGAGCACGGCAAAGGGGTAGCGGTCGCCGGCGAGTTGGGTGCCGTACCCCTCGACGACGGCGTTTCGGACCGCCGTGGCCGTGACGTACCGGCCGTTGACGAACGTCGAGAGGTAGTCCCGGCTGGCCCGCGTCGTCTCGGGGTGGCTGACGAGCCCCACCACCCCATCGAGCGGTCCGTCGGGGAGTGTGACCGTCTCACCGGCGTCGGTCCCGTCCCCGGCCCGGACAGGGGTCATCGCCGCCGCCACCTCCCGGCCGTAGACGGCCATCACGGCTGCCCGGCGGTCACCCCGGCCGGTCGTCGCAAAGGTCTCCCGGCCGTCGTGGGACAGCGAGACCGCGACCGCCGGGTTGGCGAGTGCGTACCCCGTCACCACCCTGTTGACGTGGCCAAACTCCGTCGCCGCCTGTTTGAGGTACTTCCGGCGGGCCGGCACGTTGTAGAAGAGGTCCGCCACCTCGACGGTGGTGCCGGCCGGACAGCCCGCCGGCTCGACGGCGGTCACCTCGCCGCCCTCCACGACGAGTTCGGTGCCGTGTTCGTCCCCCGCCGGCTCGCGCGGGCGTGTCGTGACGGTCATCCGCGAGACCGCGCCGATGGCGTGCAGCGCCTCCCCGCGGAAGCCGAGCGTCCCGACACCGCTCTCGAGGTCGTCGATATCGCCGATCTTGCTGGTGGTGTGTTCCTCGACCGCACGCCGGACCGCCGGTTCGGTCATCCCGACACCGTCGTCACGGACGCGGACCCCCTCGGTCCCGCCGGCCTCGACAGCCACCTCCACCCGGGTGGCGTCGGCGTCGAGCGCGTTCTCGACGAGCTCCTTGACGACGCTGGCGGGCCGCTCGACCACCTCGCCGGCCGCAATCCGCTCGACGGTCTGGGCGTCGAGCTGCTGGATCCTCATCGGAGGCTGATTGGAGCCCGTGGCTCAAAGGCTCTTGTGGGTCCGGTGTGCCCGGGGCGACAGTTGAGGGGGCCACAGGCGGCCCTGCGTTTGTTCGAGGCGCACACGACACACGCGCCGTCGAGTGAGCGAGAGGCCGTGGCCAGGCGGCGTCATGACACACCATGCCAAAGGGTTGTTACCTTAGCAAAACATGACTAGTTGATGACGGGGATACCAGCACAGGACCGGCACGGCGCCTCCACGGCCGATAGCCACTCGATACACCAGGGCGTGCAGGACCATCTCAGGCGGGCGCTCGAAGCTGAGAACCCAGCGACCAAAAACTACCACGTCCGGAGTGCACAACAGCTCCTTGTCAGTGTAGAGTACGAGTAAACTACCCTACCCTACTTCGCTCGGGGGCAATTGCCCCGCTCGCTCGTTGAGAGTAGGGCTTTCGCGTGGACTCCCGTTCTACGCCTCAGATGAGGCGGGAAGGTCGTACTCTCCACTTACGTTCAACGTCCCGCGATTCAAGCGCACGTCTACGGGTGCGCCTCCGTCGTCTGCGTTTTGCCGACGCCGGAGATACTGAAGGCCGATGTTCTTAGAAGCGTTGTAGTCGGCGTGGTTCTGGTAGCCACAGTCCTGACACTCGAAGTCCTCACCGTGGCGGTTGTCGTCGTGGGTAAATCCACACGTCGAACACCGCTTTGACGTGTTCCGTGGGTCCACTTGCACGGCTTCGATGTCCTGCTCTTTGGCTTTGTAAGCGACGTACTCGTAGAGGCGACGGAACGCCCAGATATGGTGCCACGACGCCTGTGGCACGTTCTCACGAATGTCAGTCAAGTCCTCGAACACGATATGCGAACAGTCGTGTTCGACGGCTTCGGCTACGAGTTCGTTGGCAACACGATGCAGGAACACCTCGAAGCGTCCGTCCTCTTTGCGCTCGACACCAGCTATCGCCTCGTGTGCCGCTCGTGTCCCGCACTCTTGCAGGTCGCCACGCCGTTTTTCGTACTCTCGCTTCCAGTGGTTGAACTCGTCTGCCGACCAGAACCGTCCGGTCGAAGCGACCGCGAGTTGGTTCACACCGAGGTCCACACCGAGGACTGTTCTGTGCCCGGTGGTGGTGTCGGTGTCGTC
>JAQCNM010000155.1 GCA_028275025.1 Halovenus sp. | reverse complement strand
CGGTCAGGCCGTCCGGGCGATATCCCCCTCGCCGGTGACCCCCGGTGAGGCGTTCGTCGGCTGTGGGGTCCGTGGTAGCGGGCTCTACCGGACGACCGACGGCGGCCACACGTACACGTCGCTCGGGTTCGACGACGAGTGGGTCTGGGGGCTCTCCCGACACCCGACAGACCCGGAGCGACTGTACGTCGGCACCGAACCGCCGGGGCTGTGGGTCTCGACCGACAGCGGTAGCTCGTTCGAGCGAGTCGACGGTATCGAGACACTGCCGAGCCGCGAGAGCTGGTTTTTCTTCCATCCCCCGTTCGAGGCTGGCCACGTCCACGGCATCAGCATCCACCCCGACCGACCGGAGCAGGTGTTTGCGGGCGTCGAACACGGCGCCATTATCTACTCACGGGACGGTGGTGTGACCTGGGCGGAGTCACTGGCCGCCGAGGACATCCACCGGGTTGCGATTCACCCCGACGACCCCGACCGGGTGTTCGTGGCCGCGGGCTCGGGACTGTACCGGAGTGTCGACGCCGGCGAGACCTGGGAGCAGGTGCCAGCACTCGCAGGGGAGTACGCCCACGCGATCGAGTTCGACCCCCGGTCGCCGGAGCGGCTGTACGTCTACGTGGCGACCGACGGGGCCCCGCTCTACCGGAGTGACGACGGCGGCGACTCTTGGGTCGGGGTCGGTGACGGTCTCCCCGACGCGCGGGCTGCCGACACGCTCCGACTCCTCCCCGGTGACCCCGACGCGGTTGTCTACGCCGGCGAGACCGACGACGGGAGCCGGCTGTTTCTGAGCCGCGATGCCGGGGAGTCCTGGCGGCGTCTCGCCCTCGAACTGCCGATGGTCTGGCGGCTGGCAGTCACCGACGGCGGAGGTTCCAAACGGTGAAACCGACTCAACACGAGCGCCTGTCATGAGCCAACTCCCCGGAGACGCGGTCTACGACCTCACACGACCGATGGACGTCGCGGTTTCGCCCGACGGCACCCGCGCGGCCGTCCACGTTCTCGAACACGACCGCGGCGCGGACCGACAACGGAGTTCCGTGCTCGTCACACCGACAGACGGGAGCCGGGAGCCGTACCGGCTCACCCGGCAGTCCGACCCTGTCACGATGCGGTGGAGCCCCGACGGCTCGAAACTCGGCGTGGTGATGGCCCGGGAGCGCGACACCGCGCTCCGGGTCGCCGACGACGGGTCCGGCGGCGACGGGTCCGGCGGCGATGACCCCCGTCCACAGCTCTGGGTGTACGACCTGGCCCGCGGCGGCGACCCGCGGCAGGTCACCGAGCTTGACGAGGGGGTTCAGGCGTTCGACTGGGGGCCGGCGGGTGAGCGGGTCGTTGTTGCCGCCCGCGACCCGACCCCGGCGGCGGCAGAGTCCCTCCAACGGCGCCGCGACGGCGGGCCAATCGAGACCGAGCGGCTCCAACACAGGTTCGAAGGGGTCGGCTGGCTGGACACGGTCGCGACGTACCTGTTCGTCGTGAATGTCGAGACCCGCGAGCGCCACCGCCTGGACGACGCACACGGGACGGGCCTGGTCACCCAGGCGGGCGGGCTGATGCCGGCGTGGCACCCCCGGGACGACCGCATCGCCTTCGTCTCGAACCACAGCGAACGGCCCGACGACAGCTACGAGAGCGACCTCTCCGTCGTCGACGCCGGCACCGGCGAGACCGAGCGGCTCACCGACGACGGTCGGGCGGTCGCCGACCCGACGTGGAGCCCGAACGGCACCCAGGTCGCCGTCACCGCCAGCGACCCGACAAACTGGTACGCCCCACCCGAGGTCCGCGTCGTCGATGGCAACACCGGCGAACACCGGACACTCAACGGGGGGCTGGACCGGCATCTCGCCTGGTTCGCACACCTGGTCTGGCTCGACAGTGACAGTCTACTGACCGCCATCGGTGACGGCGGCTGGTCCCGGTTCGTTCAACTGTCGGCCGACGGCGGCTACGAGCGTGTCTACGACCGGCAGGCCCGGACCGTGTCACTCGTCGGGTTCGACGCCGGCGGCGGGACAGTCGGGTTCATCCGTCAACAGCCACAGACCGGTATCGACGTCTTCGCGATGGACGCCGCCGGTCTCTCCGCGGCCGTGGGCCCGCGGCGGCTGACAGAGCTGAACCCTGGTCTCGTCGCCGACTACGACCACCCCGAGATAGAACGTATCACCTTCGAGGGTGCCGACGGCGACACGGTCGAGGGGATACTGTTTTGCCCGCCGTCGTTCGACCCGGAGGCACCCGACGGCGACCGGCCGATGCTCGTCTCCATCCACGGCGGACCCCGGCGCTACGACGAGCCACAGTTCGATCTCGACACCGCATTCTGGACGAGCCGCGGGTATCTCGTCTTCAAGCCGAACTACCACGGGTCGGTCTCCTACGGTGGGTCGTTCTCCGAGCGACTCGGTGCCTCGTGGAACGACGTGGAGGTGACAGACGTGCTCGCGGGAACCGATGCGGTCGTCGAGCGCGGGTGGGCCGACCCCGACCGGCTGTTCGTCACCGGGTTCTCCTACGGGGCACGGGCGACGGCATACGTTCTCGTGGCGAGTGACCGGTTCGCCGCCGGTGTCGCCGAGCACGGCAGCTACGACCTGCGGTCGACGTTCGGCACCGGTGACTCCCACCGGGGGTTCGAGACAGAGCTTGGTCTGCCCTGTGAGCGACCGGCGGCCTACGACGAGGCGTCCGCCATCACCGATGTCGACGAGATAGACACGCCGCTCTTGCTGACCGCCGGCGAGGACGACTGCCGCACCCCGTCGACACAGTCCGAGCAACTGCACGTCTCTCTCCGGAAACGCGGTGTTCCGTCGAAGCTCGTTGTCTACCCCGACACCGGCCACGTGCACCCCTATATCGCCGACCCCGACCGCGCCACACACCGCTTCGAGACGGTATCGGCCTGGCTCGACCGGTTCGACCCCGCCGTCGGTGGGGGGTGACCGTCGCTCGACGGGTGGTTTATGCCCGCTCAGACCGGAGTGAGCGTATGCTGGATGGTCTCCACGTGGCGCTCGGGGTCAGCGGGTCGATTGCGGCGGTCAAGACCGTCGAGTTGGCTCACGAACTCCGGCGGCAGGGAGCCGAGGTGCGTGCGGTGACGACACCGGCAGCCGAGGGGATACTCCACCCCTGGTCACTCGAATACGCGACCGACAACCCTGTCGTGACAGAGATAACCGGGCGTGTCGAACACGTCGAACTGTGCGGTGTCGACGGCTGGGCCGACGTGCTGTTGCTCGCTCCGGCGACCGCGAACACGGTCGGCAAGGTGGCAGCGGCGGTCGACGACACGCCTGTGACAACCTGTGCCACGACAGCCCTGGGTGCGGACCTGCCGGTCGTGATTGTCCCGGCGATGCACGAGCCGATGTACGACCACCCGGGCGTGATAGACGCTATCGACCGCGTCGAGTCGTGGGGTGTGAGCTTCGTCGACCCGCGCATCGAGGAAGGAAAGGCGAAGATCCCAACAGAGGAGACAATCGTGACTGCGGTCGCCCGGGCGACGGGTCCCGACCCGCTCGACGGGCAGCGGGTAGTCGTGACGAGCGGTGCGACGACGGAGTCGGTCGACCCGGTTCGGACGCTCTCGAACCGGGCCTCCGGCCGGACCGGACGGGCGGTGGCGCGCGCCTGTCACACCCGCGGTGCGGAGGTGGTGGTGGTTCACGACGGCCCAGAGCTCCCGTGGGCGACCGTCGAGCGCGTCGAGACTGCCGCCGAGATGAGCGACGCGGTGCTGTCCCACGCCGACGGGGCCGACGCGCTGGTGTCGGCGGCGGCCATCTCCGACTACACCGTCCAGACTGCCCAGTCGAAGCTTCGCTCCGGACAGGAGACGGTGACGCTGCGACTCCGCCCGACGTCGAAACTGCTCGACACGGTCCGGGCCGAACGACCCGACCTCACGATGGTCGGATTCAAAGCCGAGACCGACGGCGACGACACCGCCATCCACGAGCGGGCCCGGGAGCTCCAGCAGCGTGTCGGTCTTTCCTTTGTCGTCGGAAACGACGCGGGCGTCATGGGTGAGACAGACACCCGTGCCCTGCTCGTCGACGGTGACGACCACGAGGTCGTCGAGGGGTCGAAGACGGCTCTCGGGTCGCGTGTCGCCGACCGTCTCGCCGCCGCACTCTGAACTGCGCCCGGAGGCCGACGCGCATCGCGTGACCGACGGGACCGTCCCGGGCAGGCGGGAGCCCCGACTGCCTCTACGGAGCCTCGAGACCGGTCGCCCCTGGCAGGATTGGACGGCGAGTGTGGCACCAGGACGGGTGACCGCCGGTCGATAGCCGGTTCCCACGCGGTCACGC
>JAQCNM010000153.1 GCA_028275025.1 Halovenus sp. | reverse complement strand
CCTCGACACCGGGGCTGGTCGGCCGGACCATCGCGGACGCGGGCATCCGCGAGCGGACCGGCTGTACCGTGCTCGCCATCCGGCGCGGGACGGAGACGGTGACCGATATCGGCCCCGACACGTCGGTCACCGAGGACGACAAACTGGTCGTGGTCGGTGCGAGTGACGACATCCACACGTTCGAGCGGATGTTCACCTGAGTCACTACCGTCACCGGCCCCGGACTGGCTCCTGCAAGAGTTAACTCCGAGAGGCACACAGAGGGGTTGTGGAGCCTGCCCGAATCCCCGAGGAGTTTCCTGCCCCCGAGTTCCGACCGACCCAGGAGCGGGCGCTCGCAGATATCCGCGACGCCTTTGCCGCCGGTAACGAGGTGGTGCTGGTCCGGGCCCCGACCGGCAGCGGCAAGTCACTGCTCGCGCGGGCGGTTGCGGGTTCGGCCGCCCGGGGGAGTGGGGCCAGCGCAACCGACCCCGTGGGGGCGTACTACACGACACCACAGGTCTCGCAACTCGACGACGTCGCAGCGGACCCCCTTCTTCAGGACCTGTCTATCATCCGGGGAAAGAACAACTACGACTGTATCCTGCCCGGGGAGACGGACACCCCGGTCGACCGGGCTCCCTGTGCCCGCGAGCGAGGGTTCGACTGTCAGGTCGAACACCGGTGTCCGTACTTCTCCGACCGAGCCATCGCGGCGAACCGCGCCATCGCTGCGATGACGCTCGCGTACTTCATGCAGACAGCCGGCTCTACCGTGTTCGGCACCCGAGACGTGGTCGTTGTCGACGAGGCACACGGGCTGGGTGACTGGGCGGAGATGTACGCCACCATCGATCTCGGACCGCGAACAGTGCCCGGGTGGGCGGAGCTCACACCCGGCCCGGTCGAGAGTCTCGACGACGCCGCCGCGTACGCACAGCGGCTCCGGACCGCCTGTGAACGCGGGCTGACCGAACTCCGGCGGCAGGCCGAACTCACACCCGACGAGACCGCCCGCCGGGACCGGCTCTCGGAGCTCCGGAGCGACCTCGGCTGGTTTCTCGAGGAGTACCGGAACCCCGAGAGCCCGACGACCTGGGTGGTCGACCAGGCCGAACCTGGTGACCCGGTGACGATCACGCCGATGAACCCCGAGCGGTATCTCAAACACACTGTCTGGGACCGTGGCCGACGGTTCGCCCTGTTCTCGGCGACCATCCTCGACGGGGCGGCGTTCTGTGCCAGCGTCGGCCTGGACACGGACCGCGTCGCACTGGTGGACGTTCCCCACACGTTTCCCGTCGAGCACCGACCGCTGTACGACGTGACACAGGGGAAGATGACCTACGACCGCCGCGACGAGACACTACCGGCGCTAGCACGGACACTGGTCCGTCTGATGCAGCACCACCCCGACGAGAAGGGGCTGGTCCACTGTCACTCGTACGACATCCAGGCCCGTCTGGCCGACCACCTCGACGGGTTCGGTGTGGGGGCACGTGTCCGGACACACGACCGCGACAACCGCGACGCCGAACTCGAGAGCTGGGGGCGCAGTACCGAGCCGGAGCTGTTTCTCTCGGTCAAGATGGAGGAGGCACTCGACCTCGAAGGGTCGGCCTGTCGGTGGCAGCTGCTCTGTAAGGCACCGTACCCGAACACACAGGACTCGCGGGTGGCCGCCCGTCTCGACGACGGCCGGTGGGGCTGGTACTACCGGGCGACCCTGCGGACGGTCATCCAGGCCTGTGGCCGGGTCGTCCGGTCGCCGGAGGACCACGGCGCGACCTATCTCGGAGATTCCTCACTGCTCGACGTGTTCGAGCGCACGCACGAGACGATGCCCGACTGGTTCGCCGACCAGGTCGACCGGATGAGACGGCCCGACCTGCCGGATGTCGACCCGTCGGCGGCTCTCGAGGCTCTCGACGGCGGCCGACACGGCGGAGACCCGTCCGGCAGTACCCCGACCGACGGCCGTTCGAGCGGGGCCGGCGGTCGCTCGCGTCGCTCCGACGGGGCAGACGACCACCCGCTGTCGGATGTTTGGGGGGAGTGACACGCCGCGGTCCCCCCTCGAACACCGGGCGGCTCAGACTCGCCCGCGGACACGCGACTGCGTGTGCTCCGGAAACACGTCGGCGACGGTGTCGGGGCCGTGAGACTCACGAACGAGCGCGCGCAGTTCGGCCTCGTAGTCGCCTTTCGACACTGTCTCGGAGGGCCCGGTCTCGACGACGAGCTGTGCGTCGGCGAATGCGTCGACCGCGGCCCGGCCGACCCCGGCGAGCGGTGCCAGGTGCGCGACCCCGTGACGATCCTCCAGACTCTGGGCGAGTGGGCGGTCGACCGTCGGCACACG
>JAQCNM010000129.1 GCA_028275025.1 Halovenus sp. | reverse complement strand
GGAGAACCGTTCGTGGAGGGCAGCCGCTGACGCTGGTTCGAATCCAGCCGGGGCTACTCTGTGTGAAGAAACTGAACACGAGTCACAACTGGAATCGAACCGGGGAACGAACCGTCCTGAGTTGACCACGGTTCGAATCCAGCCGGGGCCACTCTGTGCGAAGAAACTGAGCACGAGTCCCAACTGAACTGAAAAGAGTAATCGGGGAATCTCGGAGTGTGGTCGGCATCGGCAGTTCGCTCACAGCTCACGCCGGGTCTCGGGGTCGTCGAGCTCCCAGAGCAGTTCCGGCAGAAAGGCGTCGAGGTGGTCGATGACACGGCGCTCGGTCACGTTCAGCCCCTCGCAGTGCTCGCGAGCCGAGTCCCGAACAGAGACGTGGATGTCACCGTCGACGACGGACACCGAGAGAGGAAACACCGAGCAGCGGGCGGGTTTCCAGTCGTGTTCGTCGTGCAGCGCACAGAGGCCGTCCTCGCGCAGGAAAAAACAGGCCTGTCCGTCCGGACCGGTGTGTTCGTGTGACTTCTCCTCTTTGCGGACGAAGTCGGTGCCCCGAAACTCCGTCGTCGACGCCGACAGGGGGGCACAGCCGGCGAGTTCCAGCAGGTCCTGCTCGTACAGCAAGACACCGTGGTGACAACACCAGGTGCAGCCATCGACACACTCGAATGTCAGGTCGGGGTCGAACGCCGCCACCGCCTCCTTGCCGGGGTAGACTTCGACGCGTCGCTCACCCTGACCGCCGGTGTGTCGCTGGTCGGTACTCACGTGTTCTTCTCCGACCCACAGGCAAAAGAGGGTGACGGGCCACCGCAGTCGGCAGGGTAACACTCACTGCGAGGGCCACGGACGCCACCCGGGAGGCGTCGCTACTGTCTGAGTTGCGGTCCGGGACGGCCCCGGACCGGGTGAATCGACCGACGGCGTTAACTTCGAACCAGTACAGTAGGGAAACAAACAGGCGGAGCCACGCCGTCCACCGCGTAACGATTCTGTGATGCGTAACGAGTGCGTTATACTTATGCCCGTGTGGCCGAACTGTGTAGTATGTCAGAGACACAGCGGGTGCCGGATAGCGACGGGGTGTGGACGCTGAAACATCTCGCACTCGCCGGCGCACTCGAGGGTGAGACGAAGCTCTCGTGTGCCGACCTGGCCGGGCGTCTCGACGCGTCGACACAGACGGCTTCACGACGTCTCCAAGAACTCGAGTCCGCGGGCTACCTCGACCGGGACATCGTGAGCGACGGCCAGTGGCTCGAGATCACCGGCGAGGGCGAGCAGTTGCTCCAAGTCGAGTACGAGCGCTACCGGCGGATCTTCGAGGGTGAGCCCGCGGTGTCGCTGTCGGGTGTGGTCACCAGCGGCATGGGTGAGGGTCGTCACTACATCACCCTGTCGGGCTACATGCAGCAGTTCCGGGCGAAACTGGGGTACGAGCCGTTCGCGGGAACGCTGAACGTCGACCTCGACGAGGAGAGCGTCCGTGAGCGCCCGCGATTAGACGCGCTCGAGCCCATCACAATCGAGGGCTGGGAGAGCGAGGAACGGACCTACGGACCGGCGTACTGTCACCCGGCGACACTCCTCGCCCCGGCCGAGGAGTACGAGCCCTGTCACGTTATCGCGCCCGAACGAACACACCACGGTGACGACCACCTCGAACTCATCGCACCCGCAGAGTTGCGGGGGAGGCTCTCACTGTCCGACGGGACGGAGGTGACAATCCGTGTCACGGAATGAGTCGCCGACGGCGACCACAGCGTTGGGCCGGGCGGTCGATGCGTTTCGACAGGGTCGACCTGTCTGTATCCACGACGCCACCGACCGCGAGGGGGAGACCGACCTCGTCTACCCCGCGGGGGGTGTGACCACGGAGGCGATGGCACGGCTGCGAAACGACGCCGGCGGACTAATCTGTGTCGCGCTGTCACACGACATCGCGGAGACGTTCGATCTGCCCTTCCGGCAGGCGGTGCTCGACCATCCGGCGGCCGAGCATCACGACCTCGCGTACGACGAGCGCTCGTCGTTCTCACTGACCGTGAACCACCGCGACACCCGTACCGGTATCACCGACGAGGACAGAGCACTGACCGTCGGCGCGCTCGCCGACGCCGCCGCCGCCCCCGAGGAGACGGTGTTCGAGCAGGTGTTTCGCGCCCCGGGCCACGTCCACCTGTTGCGCGCCGCCGAGGGTCTGCTCGACCAGCGACAGGGTCACACCGAACTGGGTGTGGCACTCGCCGAGGCGGCGGGTCTCCCGCCGGCAGTCGTGGTCTGTGAGATGCTCGACGACGAAACCGGTGGGGCACTGACACCCGCAGACGCGGCGGCCTACGCCACGCGCCGGGGGGTCGAGTTCGTCGACGGCGAGCAGATTCTCGACAGACTCGGCTGAATCGGTTCAGTCGGCGGTCGACCCGCTCACAGCGCAGTTGTTCGGCCCGAGTTCCAGCGTGAACGCCTCCTCGTCGTCAGTCTCGCGCTGGCCGAGGTTGGTCGCGATTATTCGCTGGTAGTTCGCGGGTCGTGGCGGCATCGCCGAGAGAACTGTCTCGACAAACACCTCACGGGACAACGAGAGCACGTCGAGGCTCCGGACCTGTTCGAGTCGGGCGGTGTAGCTGCCGTCGGCAGCGGCGTCGGTGGTCCCGCTATGGTGACCAGGGCAGACGAGCACTCTGTCGGGCCGGTCGAGCAGACGCTCGTGCAGTGAGTCGTGTAACTGCCGGGCGGCGTCGGGGGCACCGTCGTCACCGGCCTCCAAGTCCGGTCGGGCGACACTGTCGAGAAACAGTCCGTCACCGGTCAACAGCAGTTCGTCACCAACAGACAGGCTGGTCATCTCGGAGGTGTGACCGGGGGTGTGAACCGCCTCGATACCGAGTCCACCGACCTCGAGTCTGTCACCGTCGGCGAGGAGTGTCAGTCGGTCGGTGTCGGCGAGTCCACGGTCGGTCGCCGGCGCGGGCACCACCCCCTCGACGCCCGCGGCCGCGAGTGCTCGAACGCCGGAGATGTGGTCTGCGTGGACGTGCGTGTCGACTGCCCGGACGAGTTCCGCGTCGTGTTCGGCGGCGTCAGCCAGGTACCGGTCGGTAAACACCCGTAACGGGTCGACAACGGCCGCCTCGTCACTGTCGACCACCAGATAGCCCAGACAGCCACTCGACGGCCGCTGGTACTGCCAGACCCGACCCGGACCGCCGTAGCCAGTTATCTCGACTGTCTCGTAGAGACGGGCCCAGCCCGCCATCCCGTCGGCGAGGTGTTCCACGTCGTAACCGTGGTCGGCGAGCACACCCGCGACGTACTCACTCGACCGGCCGATGGCACAGACAGCTGTGACTGTGCGGTCGGTCGGTAGAACGTCGGCAATAGCCTCCTCGACAGTTCCGCCCTGGAACGCGGTGTACGGAACGTTGTGCGAGGTGACAGTCTCGCCCTGTATCTGCCAGGTCTCGTACTGGTCTGCCGGACGCGTGTCGAGAATCGTCACCGGTTCGCCGCCGTCGATACGCGCCTTTAGCGCGGTCGGGTCGACCGAGTTAACCGGCGCGGGTGAGGTCGGGAACTCCACAGTCGATGTTGTTGTCGAGCGTACTTACCCCTGACTACGTTGCACGGGTGTTGTTTGGGCCACACCACCGACAGGCGGTCTCCTACCCGGGAGTCGGCACGACGGTCTTACACAGCCGTAGCTATTCGGCAGGTGAGTCCACAGCAGAACTGAACAGTCAGTCCGCGGCAGCGGAGACCCGTTCTGTCTCCGTGTCGGTCATCTCGGAGGTAATTCCCTTTGCGAGTGCAAAGACCGCATCCTTGTGGTCGGTCTTTGACTTGTGGATCGAGGTTGGCTGTACACCGAGCGAGGTGTACCGGTCGTGCTCGACTGTGTCGCCTGTTTGCTCCTCGTAGTGATTTTGTACCTGTGCAAGCAGGCCGTGGAGATGGATGAGTTCCTGCTTTTTCATAGTCGTCTTCTTATACCACCCGGAGGGTTATAACACTACTCTGAGAGTCGTTAACAAGGTTCTCGCGGGTTGTCGGCTATTCAGCCGCGAGCAGACTGTTCTGGCGGGTATACGTCGTCAGAACAACTGGACATCTCGGGAAAAGGTTGGTTATCGAGTTGATACGTATCGGTGGCCGGGTGGGGACGGTCGTCCGGGTCTCGGCGCCGACATCACCGTCGATGCGACCGGAGGAACCAGGTCGAACCCCGGCTCCCGGTGAACCGAGGGTGGGGACACCCCGTGGGTCACCGGACGATGTTGACCGGCACCTCCGCCCGCCGAACGACGGTCTCGGCGACACTCCCGAGCAGGAGCCGTTTCACACCCGAGAGCCCACGGCTCCCCATCACCACCTGGTCGATCTCGTCGGCGTCGGCGGCGGCGACGATCTCG
>JAQCNM010000130.1 GCA_028275025.1 Halovenus sp. | reverse complement strand
GGCCAGAAACACGAGGAACAGCAGCGACGCTGCTGCGATACTTCCGACCGGGCTGTTCCCCGAGGACAGCAGTGTGTACACACTCTGTACGGGTCGTCTCCGGGAACAAATCCGTTTCTGAACGCGTTTCTCGACGGTTCAGTGCCTCGTCGGCCAGCCTGCCCAGTCCGGGCTGTCGGGGGAGGCCAGACGGGGCCCCACTCCGGCACCGACCCCAGGTCGACGCGGGCTATCGGTCCCGGGGAGTTCGAGGGTGTCCCGGCGGTGCCGGTCGGTGTTCGACCGGTCGGGTTCCTCGCTGCCCGTGACGCTGTCTACCCGCGGTAGGAGTCAGTAACGAGACGAGACTCGACGCGGTGAGCGCGAGACGTATCACCTGGTGTGCCGAGGGAACGACGAGAACACCGGCGAGAGGTAAACTCACCAGCGCCGGACCGTCACAAGCGTTTTGTCCATCTAGTCGTAGGGTATCCTAAATGGTCAGTGTCGTAGTTGCCGCCGGCCTGGTCACGCTGCTGGTCGGTACGGAACTGTTTTTTACGCTACTCTCGGCGCTCAACCTCCGGTATCAACAGAAGCTCGTGGACACAGAGCGTGAGTGGATGGTCGACGAGTTGGGGGTCGAGGACCCCGACAGGGCACTCGCCTACGAGCGGGTGAAGACCGGCTTCGGTGCCCTCCAGTCCTGGACACTGCTGACTATCCTCCTGCTCGTGGTGGTGTCGGGGCTGTTTGCCGACCTGACGACGGCACTCGCGGATCTCGATACCGTGGTTCTCGAGGCGGCGGTGTTTTTCGGCGGCGCGGTAGTCGCCGTCCGCGTCGCGCAGGTGCCGTTCGGTCTGGTAGAGACGTTCGTCGTCGAGGAGGTCTACGGGTTCAACGAGCAGTCACTCGGCCTCTGGGTACGAGACTGGGTCGTCGGAACGGTCATCGCGGCCGTACTCGTCGTCCCGACAGGCGCGGCTGTTGTCTGGTTTGTCGACACCATCTCGCTGTGGCCGGTAGCGGCCTGGCTGTTGGCTGTTGCTCTCGTGTTTGCTCTCCAGGTCCTCCAGCCGCGGGTGATACTGCCGCTGTTCTACGAGTTTGACCCCCTGGACGACGGCGAACTCCGCGAGGGGGTCGACGACGTGTTCGAGACAGCGGGCTACCGGACCGAGAACGTCTACGAGATGAACGCGAGTTCGCGCTCGGGACACTCGAACGCGTTTTTCACCGGTTTCGGCCCGGCCAAACGGGTCGTGCTGTTCGATACGCTGACCGAGTCGATGGACACCGAGGCGGTACAGAGTGTGCTGGCCCACGAACTGGCACACTGGCGTGAGGGCCACATCTGGAAGTTCATCGGGCTGTCAGTTGTTCGTCTGGGCGTGGTCTTTGCGGCACTCGGGGTGTTGGTCGAGTCCGGCCTCGTGTACGACGTCGTTGCCGGACCCGAGGCGCCGTACGTCGGGCTGTTTATCGGTCTGTTGTTCGTCCTGCCGGTCAACCGACTGACCAGTCCCGTCGAGAACTACTTCTCGCTCCAGTACGAGCGCGATGCAGACGCCTACGCCGTCGAGATTGTCGGCGGCGAGCCGATGGCCCGGGCGTTGTCGGGGCTGGCGGCCGACAACCTCAGTGTGCCGTTTGTCCACCCGTGGTACGAGACGTTCCACAACGACCATCCACCGATTCCCGAACGGATCCGCCGGGTACGCAAACTGGACGAGGAGACACAGTCGTCACCCGACGACCTGCCCGGCTAGCACAGCGACGGGTTCGCCCCGTCCGACTCCTCTCGGTGCCGTCGACCGAGCAGGGTAGCTATATATTCCCGTCCATTCTCGCCGCGATGAGGATACTGTACGCCTGTGAAACCGCTGCCACGGAGAGTCCGAGGGACATCACTGCGTCGACACCCGCTGTGATACCGGTAAGAGACAGTACCAGGGCCGCGAATCCGGCATAGCCGACTGCCCTGTACCCCCTGCTGTACGCTCTCATCTCCCCCGAAGAGAGATAGCAACCGGCTCCCGGAACCACGAGCCAGTAGCCGAGCGATGCCCCCGAGAGCAGCCCCGAGTACGACTCGACTGTGAAACTCACCGCCCCGAGGCCAGTGAACAGTACCCCCACTGCGATTACCTTTCGCCAGATATCGAGGACCTCGTTCTCACCCATTCTGCCCCACGAGAGCAGTGTGAACCCCGCCAGAAAGATCAGGATAAAGTAGTGCATGTGCCGGATCCAGTAACTGTCGATTCCGGGGTAGACAATCGTCAGGAAGGTCATGATCCAGGCGGCAGGAATCAGGGCTATCGGGGTGAACTCTCGGATCATGCAGTGTCTCTCAGCCCCCGACACTCCGACACCGGGGCCACGGGGACGGAGAGCCCGCTCTGTTCTCCACGTTGTCACCTGAGCGCAAATCGACCGTCCTCGCCCGCTCGAAGGGCGGCCCGTCTAATCTCCGGAACAGCTCCATACTTGCCACGAGTGTTCTGTACGGACGGTCAAAGCCGTTGTCCTCTGCACCCGGGGTGTTGCCGGCGGACCCGACATCTATATTCGGTGTGGAGACCGTGTCGTCAGTGTGAACTACCTCGGGGTCGAGTGGTTCGAGAGACCAAGTCTCTCGTCAGCTGCTCGCGGGCATCGCCCGCTCGCAGGTTCGTCTGACGGTGTCCACCGTTCATCACGGAAATCTCCGATTTCGCAGACCCCGAGGCACGCGGCCTGTTTCTCTGTAGACACGGGGACCCCCGAGGAGGCGGTGAGCCGTGGAGAGAGCGCACCGCCGGGGGTCAGTCCGTGGCGAACGACGTCGGGCTGAACGGAGTCGCCGTCTGCTTGTACCGGTTGAGGGTGTCCGTCACCCACTCGCGGACAGCCGACCGTTCTGTCTCGAGTGCCGCCTGGACGAGCCCGTCGTCGTCGCGGAGCAGAAGCGTCACCGTCCCGTCACTGACTGTCGCGGCCAACGGCACGTCGTCACTCTGGACCCACAGCTGTGCGTTGTCACTGGCGGCGAGGTCGGTCAGCGCGGCCCAAGACGCCTCGTCTGTCGCAAGCGTCTCGATTGCCCCCTCGGCGAACACCCCTTCGAAACGCTGTCTGTCGGCGGTGACTCGCTCCGTGACGACGGCGAGACTCTGCTCGTTGAGCGTGTGTGAGACTGCTCTCAGTGTCTCGGCGTTCTGCATCCGTTCGAGGACACGCTGTAGTGGGGCCGTTGGCTTTGTCTGTGTCGGAACCGTGACAGTCGCGTCGGCGAGCTGGGTGATGTCGAACCCCCGTGCAGAGGTCGGCAGGTACGGCACGATATCCCGGAGTTTCCGCTCGGTTTCGACCGTTTCGAGCAGGTCACTCAACCCCTCGGCGAGCAGCTGTCCGGTCACGGTTGCGACGTACCCCTCAGACTCCTGCCGGACCCAGGACCGGGCGCTGAAATCCTCGAGAATCCGTCCGAGTGTCGCCTGTGATGCACCTGTCGTCTCGCCCAACTCACCGCGCGTGTGACAGCCCGTCGCGAGCAACTGCAACACCCGCACCCTGTTCTCCGACCGGGCGAGAAACTCGAGCTCCGACAGTGCGGCATCCATACAGGTGCCATGGCTGGGCGGGGGATAACATCTTTGTGCCGTGCAAAGATTTCATCTCCTGCACGTCACACGCCGAGCGCCGGTGTTTGTCGCCGTGCAATTTTTTATAAATTTCTTTATCTGTACGTAGCCCCTTTACTCTACTATGAGATTCACGTCGCGAAGGACCACGACCGAGTACTGTGGAGGCCGATAACGTGGGTGCAAAGCGAACGCTGGCGCTGTTTCTGACCGCTGCCGTGTTGTTCGGTGGGACGTTTGTTGCGACGAAAGCGGGGCTCGCGTACCTGCCTCCGCTGTTTTTCGTCGCGGTTCGGTTCGACATCGGTGCGGTCGTGCTCGCGTCGTACGCCGCCGTGTCGATGTCCCGTAGCGAGCTCAGACCACGCACGGTCGGGGACGTAGTCGGAATCGCCGCCACGGGGCTGCTCGTCATCGGGTTCACCAACGCGTTGTTGTTCGTCGGTCAGCAGTACGCCACGAGCGGTGTGGCCGCTATCGTGTTCAGCCTGAACCCGATTCTGACGCCGATTTTCGCCGCCGTGCTCCTCACGGACGAGCGGCTCTCGGTTCGGGCCGGAGTCGGCATGGCACTCGGCCTCGCCGGTGTGGCCCTGGTCGCGAACCCCGCTTCCGGTGGGGCGATCAGTGGCCCCGGAGTCGGTATTCTGTTCGGCGGAGCGGTCACGAGTGCGCTCGGTGCCGTCGTCATACGATGGTCAGAGACAGCCCTCTCGAGCACGGCTCGCACGGTCTGGGGTGTCCCGCTCGCCGCCGTTCTCTCACACCTACTGAGTCTCGGGGCGGGCGAGTCACTCTCCGGCGTCTCGGTCACGCCGACAGCGGTCGGCGCACTCGTCTACGTCGGCGTGTTCTCCGGCGCACTCGCCTATCTCGCGTACTTCGCGGTGATCGACACGGCCGGTCCGACCCGTGCTAATCTGGTGTTCTACCTCATCCCGATTGTCTCGACACTCGGCGGATGGCTGCTGCTCGGAGAGACGCTCTCGGGGCTGACCATCGTCGGGTTCGCCGTTGTCCTGAGTGGGTTTCTCCTCATCGGGAGCGAGGCTATCGTCGGGGCGGCCCGGGAGTACATCTACAGCAGACAGCGAGGGTCCGAGGAACCGACCACATCGGTACCGCGAGACTCCGGTGACTGAGACGACCCGTTGTTCACAGAGAACGGTGTTTCCTCCCGACGGTGTGGGTAGCCAAGCGAACCGAGGCTGGCCGGGTGGTGATGGTCGTTCGAGACCGGTCACAGCCTGGAACCGTGTCCGGGGACTCACCTCGCCTCGACTCCGGCCAGTGGGGTAGCTACCCCGTGGGGAGTTCCCCCATCGGCGGGAGGAGTACCGCAGCCAGTTCCTCCGTTCTCCGGGCAGTGACTGGTGTGGCCGGCCGGGTTTCCTCACCGATATAAACTGTGTCGAACCCCGCGCTCCGCGCCGGCAGGATATCCTCTTCGAACGTATCACCGATGTATATAACTGTCTCCGCCGGGAGCCGTTTCTTTGCCTCCTCGAATATATCGGTGCTCGGTTTCCGCGACCCGAGTTCGTTCGAAACAACGACACTGTCCACAGGTCCGTCGAGTCCGTGCCGTTCGATCTTCCGACGCTGCATCCGCCCGGTTCCGTTCGTGAGGATACCGGTCTGGTGCCGGTCTGCGATAGACTCCACGAGCCGGGTTACCGGTTCGGGCACACGCCTCGTCTTAGCCTCCCGCTCGATGTACTCCGCTGTGAGTGCCCCTGGATCGATGTCGAGGTCGTACTCCCGACCGACGCTCTCGAAGGCTCGTCTGTACGGGCGCTCTGCCATCTGTCTAATCCCCGAGAGCACGTGCTCGGAGTACGTCGCGACCATCTCGTCCGATGTACTGACCGGCAGTGTCTGTGCGAAGAGCTCCCCGAAAGAGGTCGTGTAGTCGAGGAGGGTCCCGTCGAGGTCGAACCACACCGATGTTGTCACAGCGTGTAGTCACTCGCCGCCCGAAAATCGGTTTCGGTGTCCACCCGTCTTCCGGCCGACGCGGTCCGTGGTGGTGATTCGGTCACAGATGTCGACCCGACGGGTGTGAGCAGTGATTCGGTGTCGATTCCGCGGTCATCGGTAACCTGACGGGTGTTCTGCTGGCCGCCAGCGGTACTCGACCCGCTCGTCGAGGAACCACGCCGGGGGTTCACCACACGTGGCCGTCGCGGTCAGACACCGGCAGACGGCTCAGCACATACTCTCGGCGAGTTTACTCTGGAGGAGGGCGACCCGGAGATACGGCTCGACGAGGGCCGTCTGCACGGTCGGGAGAACCAGTTGATTGGCCGCATCGTACCGGACGAACCCGGCTTCCTCGAGTACCGGAAGCCGTGTGTGGACTATCCGTGCCGTCACGCGGCGACGGTACTCTCCGTCGGTCATCGTCGTCTCGGTGTTGCTCGTCACGTAGCCGACGAGTTCGGCGACGGTCACCGAGCCGTCCGACTGCAACAGGTACGTCAGGATGTACCGGTGTCCGGGCTCGGCCAGTATCGAGAACAGTGTGTCCACCGAGTGCTGTCGCGCCACGGATTCGGTCATCACCGAGCCGCTGATCACCCTTTCGAGTGTGTGTGGTGTCTCGCTGTCGACTGTCTCTCGCGGCGATTCCTCGCTCCGGGTTCTCGTGTGCTCACTCATGTTGTCTGCTTGCCCTGTGTTTGTTATCTGCCGATACCAGCGCCGCCGAGAGTGATGGGGGTGGCGGCCAGCGGTCACACACTGGCTCCGATGTGGTGTCCCCCTCGGGGTCCACCGTGACAGCGGTCTCGGCTTGGGGTGAGAGCCGGCGTACGGCCTCGGCTCGGTCGGTAACCCCGGTCATAGTAACAGGAAGCAGTTGTACCCGACCACGGCGAGAGAGAGGACTGTGAGCGGCGTGTACCCGAGACAACGAACCCACAGCGGTTGGAACGTCGTCCGGCAGTACCACACAGTCGTCTCGGTGATGGCGACTGTCGCACCGAGTGAGACGACAGAGAGCAGAAACAACCCGGGGACTGTTCCCAGGCTCTCCATCGCGGCCACCGCAACCGGGTTTAATTCGACGACACCCGGACGAGAGAGACCGTACACGGTGACCAGCAGGTCGGCCGACTGTGCGGCAGTCAACGCACCGACCGCCGCAATCTGCTGGCGCCGCTCCCCACACACCGGCCCGGAGCGGGGAGACGCGGCACCGAGCGGGGCCCCCACGCGGCGTCGCATCCGTGCCCGCACGCCCACCGGCCTGTCCCGCTCGGGTCCGACCGGGTAGTCACTGCCGGGAGAACGGTTGGACATCTGTTACTGTTCCTCGCGAAGCGGCAATCTCTCCACGACAGTCTCCCCACGAGAGTCGTTGGCCCTCGCCTCGATACAGCTATCTGTCCGCCGGAGTGTGACCGTCCGGGTGTCGGGTGACCCCGCGTCCGACGCCACCGTTTCTTGCTCGTCGGTGTCAGACCACCGAACAGAGGTGTCGACACACATCGTCTTGAGTGCGGAGAGAAACCGGTCGAGAGCGGCGAGCAACGCATCACATCCCCCCCAGAGTGTCCGTTGACGCGTCTCGTCGGGCAGGAACAGGTGGACGAGGTCGGCCTGCTCCAGCGAGAGCCGATCGAAAAAGGCCGTGATGTGTCCGCTCGTCTGTGGTCGAACAGCCTCGTTCCAGAGCGCACGCGGGTCGTCCGCCGACGCCATCGCACGCTCCCTGGCCGCCTTGGCCCGGGAGCGCTGCCCGGATACGACATCTGACGACGGTGTCCACGTGTCGGAGCTGTCGACCGTCGGGTCCGCCGCAATCGCACGGAGCCGCGACACGTAGCACAGCCAGTCGAGCTCCGTTCTGTACTCGAACAGTTCTGTTCTGTCGGCTTCGGTCATTGCAGTCTATGATTCGGTAACGTGGCTGGCACACCCGAACTGACACCACGTCGACCGGCAGTCCCACCGATTACGGACTCGACTCGGGCGTGGCTCGTTGCTGGCCCACTCGGTCCTGCAGTTGTTCTCAGTGTCACGAAAACATGTACGCTCTCGAATCGTTAGTTTAGACAGCACAGATAGTCCGGATTCGAACGGGCACCGCCGGATATATCGGGGTAGCCCGGCGAGCCGTCTCCGCGTCGGTTCACCCGCTCCCCGGCCTGTGGCGCTTAGCGGTTTCCCAACCGCACGCAGGTCCATCACCCTCGACGCTCTCAGTTCGTGTCGAACTAGTCGCTCTCGAAGAGCTCTGTCATCAACTTCCGCTCGGCGGTCCGGAGATGCTCGTGGACGGTCGAGCGGGAGATACCGAACAGTTCACCGAGTTCGCTACCGTTTATCCCCTTTGGCTGGTCGTAGTAGCCCTCCCGGTGTGCGGTCCGGATTATCTCTCGCTGTCGGTCGGTGAGTGCGGCCAACTGGTCCGACGGGCCGGCGACGGCGGTCTCCGCCTGTCCGGTGCGCTTCGCGGCGATCCGGCCGTCGGTGAACCGGTCACCGACCGTCTTGACGGCGGCTCTCACGTTTGCTTGTGTGGCCCTGAGCGTCACGAGTTCTGCGGCCGCGTTGCTCCGGGCCGCACACAGTCGAACGTTGTTTGTATCGAGTGTCTCGAAAAGCGCCCGTGTGGGGTCACGGCGCTCGGTGTACAGTCTGACAGTCGCCGTCCCACCATCCGTGGATGACGCCGCGGTGTCGATCTGTGTGCCGTACAGACCGGGTGTCTCCGAGATGTAGTTCTCGAGCGCCGCCGGTCGTATCCCACTGAACAGTAGCTCGAGTGTCTTTTTTCTGCTATCGACGGTGTCGAGCCGTTGTACCCGCACGGACGCCCCGGTCGGCAGTGAGGGAAACAGCGGCCGCGAGCCCTCGAACGAGATGTCCACCTCGATCGCAGAGCCGTCTGAGGATGTCGAAACCGCTCGGTCCAGTTGCTTCAACCGGTTAGCCGCCGCCCGACAGACGGTGCGGAATGACTCGACCGCGACGTCGTCGAACGCGTCTGGCTGCGTGCCCGCCACCTCCAGCACACCGTAGACGACACCCTGGTCGGTGATCGGTACCGTAACCGTCGACTGGTAGCCGTGGGTCAGCATCCGGCTGGCCCACTCGGACCTGTTCTGTCTCCCGGCCGTCTGCTCGGTACAGACCGGCTCTCGGGTCGTCGCGGCCTCGAGCGCCGGCGGCGTGTTGGACGGCCGGGTCGTCACGTCCATCGCGGGCCCGTCGGGGTCGGTCGTCTCCCGGGGAACCACCGTCTGCTCCTGTGGTCGGTAGTCTCCGACCCAGCCGTACGGCCAGTTTGCCTCGACGAACTCGACCAGAACCCGGTCGACCTCCGATCGGGACCCGGCCCCGAGTATCCGGTCGGTCGCCCGGGTGAAACTGGTCAGTGCTCTCGTTACCCGGGTCACCTCCTCCTCACGGTGCTCGATATCGGACCTGAGCCGGTCGATAGAGGCTTTCTGTGTGGCCTGTCTGACCCCGATCGCGAGCGTTCCCGCCGCCGACTCGATAAACTCGGTGAGCCCGTCCGTCTGGCTCTCGACACCGGCGACGACGAGCAGGCCGACCGACCCGACCGGGACCGCGAGCCCCGGCGGTTGGTCGGGTTCGCCGTCGAGTCGTCGCGCCCGTCCGGTGGTGAACGCACGCCAGCGCGTCGAGTCCGCGACGGTCACCGTCTCCGGGTGGTGCCCCGGGGCCGGAGCGGTTGCCCTCCGTTGGAGCGTCCCACCGGCCTCGTCCCACTGGTACACTGCGACAGAACAGCCGTCGACCCCCTCGGCAACTGCCTCGGCGCCCACCTCGTACACGTCAGCCGGTGTCCGGGCGCGGAGCAGTTCGTCGCCGACCCGATAGAGCGCCTTCAGCCGGCGGAGTCGCTCTACTGCCGTTCGTGTTCGTTCGAGTTCGGTCACGTCTGTCGAGACACCGAGCAAAGCTCGTTCGTCCGCCCGGACCGGGTCGAACGGTATCTTCCACGTGTCGAGAATCCGCTCGTTACCGTCGACGTCTGTCAGTGTCTCCTCGCTCCGATGAACCGGCTTGCCGGTTTCGAGAACACGCCTGTCGCCCTCACGAAACGCTGTCACGTCGGAGTGTTCCGGCGCAAAGTCGGCGTCGGTCTTTCCCTCGAGCTCCGAGACGGTCGTCCCGTACGCCTCGGCGACAGCCTCGTTTGCGAACAGAAACTCGCCGCGCTTGTTCTTGCAGAATATCATCTGTGGGACGGTGTCGATGACGTCACGGAGCTGTTGTCGCTCCCTGTTGGCTCTCTCGCGCGCCGTCGCCAGCTCTGTCTCGCGGTCGATAAGTGTGAGCGCCGTTTCGACGTGGGTGCTGACAATCTCCAGCAGCTTCTGTTCGGTCTCGGAGATCCCGTCGGGCTCTGTGGAGCCGACGATGAAGATACCGTGCTCGCCGACAGGCAGGAACAGTTCCGACTCGATGGGTGTCTCGGGGTTGTACACGCCCTCGGCGGTCCCGAGGTCCGAGTAGTATCTCGGAGTTTCCCCGACAAACGACTTCCAGGCGAGCCCCTCGCCGCGCTCGAACACCGGCACGTCGTCGAACAGCGCCCGTGCACGGTCCGACACCTGGAGCGGTTGTAGCTCGTCCCTGTTGTTGTCGTACCGGCAGTACCCGACGAGCGGTCGTTTGAGCCACTCGGTCATCGAATCGATAGCGTGATCGATAATACTCTCGCGGTCGTCTGCAAGCATGAACGTCTCTACGGAGTCTCTGAGCCGACGCACCTGCCGTTCTGTTCGCTTTCGCTCACTGATATCACGGTTGACACAGATGAGCCCGCCGTCGTCGAGACGGGTCAGGGAGACGTGCTGTTCGACGGGGGTCCCGTTTTGTTTCGAGCCGGTCAGCTCTCCCTCCCACGACCCGGTCCGTTCGAGTTCGACGAACGGACCGGTCTCGATGTCTGCCTGCACCGCCTCGGTGTAGAGCCTGCGCCAGCTTTCACCGACGAGTTCCTCGGGGGTGTACCCGAATATATCCGCGTGTGCCTCGTTCATGTAGACGTACTCGCCACTCTCCGAGAGAAGGGAGATACCGGCCAGTGAGGCATCGATCGCCGCGGAGCGACGTTCCAGCTCGTTTTCCTGTTCGAGCCGTGTCGACACACTGTGGAGTGTCACGACACGGTACGTCCGACCACCGACTGTCGAGGTCGACTCGACAGTGTCGACGGGTCGCGGGCTGTCGCCCCCAGTCTCGACGTACTGGATGTTTCGCTCGGCCGCCGGACGGCTGTCGGTATCGCGGGCGGTCGATTGTACTACCCCGTCTGCCGCCTGCCCCGGGTCCACGCACAACTCGTCGTAGGCCGAGCCGAGCACCGACTCCCGTGACCGACCGAGAAGCTCGCACGCTGCGTCGTTGAGAGCCACTACCGTTCCTGTCTCCGTGTCCGTAGCCAGCGTCGGGGCTGGTGTCTCGACGAACAGTCGTGCGAGCAAGGACTGCGTGTCGGGGTTCTGCTGTACGTCGGTGTCACCGTCGGTTCCCGGACCGCCCACGAGCGCCGACCGGAGCGACGCCACGAGCTGTTGTTCCGGGCTGTCCGGGTGGAGATACGTCGTCCGCGGGGACGGCCGAACACCTGCTGGGTCGAGTGAGGAGTCGAGGTCGACGAGCAAGAGCCGCGTGTCCGGCGGGCAGTCGGGCTGTCCGAGCTCCCGGAACGTCGAACCGGAGCAGACGTGAACCGTCAGCTCGGTGTTGGTCTGTCCGGAAGACTCCGAGTGTAGCGCCCCCGGAGCGACCGCGTCCCGAACAGTGATACTCCCGGAAAGGCTGTCGAGGAACGGCCGGAGTAGCTCGACGGCGTCGACTGCATCCCCTCCGAGTGGAACAACGTGGAGTGTATCGAGACTGGGGAGCGTGTTACTCATCTGTCGTCGGGGGCCGATACGAGCGTGGCCCCTCCTGTGGTGGGGGTCGCTCGCGTTTTCAGTACTGATATAGCTCCGCTTACCGGAACCGAGCGAACACTGGCCGACACTCCGGTGGTCGGAGAGGTCATACTCCCTAACCAGTACGAGCCTACCGGTTAAACAGCTACGCCCAAACGTGTTAGGAATATGCCCCGCGCTCGAGTGTATCAGATGTGATTCTCCCGACTGTTGCTCCTCACGGGACAGATGGTCCCGTGAGTCGTGACCCGGGTCGGTGGAGCGCAGGGTGTTCGGCGTGATTGTCTGCTCTGGTCGGTGGTGTGTGGAGACTGAACCCGGGGGGTAACGAGCCCACCGGTGAACCGCTACGTCCCCGTGTCTCGACTCACCCGACAGTGAACCCGCCGTCGACGACCAGCGACTCGCCGGTCACGAACGAGGCGTCGTCGGAACAGAGCCAGGTCGCGGCGGCGGCGATCTCCTCGGGTTGCCCGAGTCGGTTGGCGGGCGTCGCAGCGATTGTCGCCTCCATCGTCTCGGGGTTTGCCTCCCGCGAGCGGGCGACCATCGGTGTCTCGATGACCCCCGGACAGACGGCGTTCACGCGAACCCCGTCGGCGCTGAACTCTACCGCGGCCGTTTTCGTCAGCCCGAGAACCCCGTGCTTGCTCGCGACGTACGGGCTGAGGTTCCGGAACCCACGCAGTCCGGCGACCGACGCCGTGTTGACGATAGCACCACCGCCGTTCTCGAGCAGTACGGGGATCTCCTCGCGCATCGACATGAACACCCCTTTCAGATTCGTGTCGATGACCTGCTCCCAGTTCGACATGGGCTGTTCGCTGGCGGACGCCTCCGTGCCCTCGACACCAGCGTTGTTGAACGCGTAGTCCAGACCACCGTAGCTGTCGACGGCCGCCGCGACCATCTCTTCGACGTCGGCCTCGTCGGTGATGTCTGCCTCGACAAACGTCGCCTCACCGCCGGCCGCCTCGATATCCGCGACCGTCTCTCGACCACCGTCGACGTCTACGTCGACCACGACAACCTGTGCCCCCTCCTCCGCGAACCGCTTTGCTGTTGCTCGCCCGATACCCGAACTCGCTCCCGTTACGAGAGCGACGCCGTCGTGTGTGCCTGTCATGAGACTCTCTCCCCCGGTGTGAAACCAGGGAGTAGGTGTTAGTGTCTCAACAATAAGTAGTTGTGGCGTTCTCGGGTCGATTACAGGCTGCTGTCGTCGGCGTCGGAAACCCCGACACTCCGTGTCTGCTCGCCTGCCGGGACTGCTCGCTGGACTGTCTGCCGGGTGGTCTCTCTGGTGTTTCGCTGCTGGCGTTGCAGGTTCCGCTCGAGGCCGGGGTTCGTCTGGTCGAGAGAGGATTCGGCGGGTTCCGGCGGTCGTGACAGGATCGCACCGGGAGATATCGTCTCACAGTCGTTCTCGACTGGGCTGTTCGTACTCTCGTCTACGCACCGCATATAGCACAGATATGTAACAGGACAACCGAGTGTGGTCAGGTGCTCGCGAGCGTCGAGAGCAGGTGCTTCCGTGCGACGAGCAACACGACGAGCGGTGGAATCATCACCAGAACACCCGCCGTCATGACCAGGTTCCACTCGATGAGTCCCTCGGAACCGACACCCTGGATGAACCTGAGCCCGACCTGTGCGACCTGATTCTCCCGCTCGAAGATGACGACCAGCGGCCACAGGTACGCGTTCCAGGTTCCGATAAACAGCACCGCCGACACCCCCGCGATGACGCCCCTCGACATCGGGATGAGAACGTACACCAGAAAACGCAGCGGTCCGATCCCATCGAGTCGCGCCGTCTCTATCACCGCCGGCGGAATCGACCGGAACCGCTGTCGGAACAGGAACACGGCCGTCGCGCTCGCGATGAACGGCGAGGTGAGACCGGCGAAGGTGTTTATCCAGCCCAGATCCGCCATCAGTTGATACAACGGCACGATTCGAACGGGGAGAGGCATCAGGAGTGTGAACAGGATCAGGTAGAAGACGAGATTCCGGTACGGGAACCGGTAGTAGACGAGTGCCGTCGCGGCCAGCAACGACACCGTCAGTTTCCCGACGATGACGACAGTCGTCATCACCAGCGAGTTCAGCATGTACTGCGCGAAGTTGTACTCGAACAACACGGTGGTGTAGTTGTCGAGTGGCTGTGTGCCGGGCAGTAGATTCGTGATCTGGTAGATCTCGCTCGCCGACTGGGTGCTGTAGATCGCTGCGAGAACGAGCGGTGCGAGCACCACGAGCAGCGCAGCCCAGAGCACCCCGTGAACGAGGAGCCGGTACCGCCCCGGAGCGGACAGTTTCGTGAGTCTCGCCCGGAGTCGCTGTGTCAGTGGGTCTGTTGTGGTCGCCATCAGACACCCCCGTAGTAGGCATAGCGGTCGGTTATCTTCAGCTGTACGTACATCAACACCGCGACGAAGACGAACAGGACGACCGACTGTGCGGCGGCGTAGCCAAACCGGGAGTTGGTAAAGGCGTCCTGGTACAGGTTGAACATCAGGACGTTGGTCGACTCGTCCGGGCCGCCGCCGGTCATCAGGTCGACGAGGGCGAACCCACCGAAGAACGCGCCGATGGTCTGGAGCACGATGAGAAACACCAGAATCGGCGAGATGAGCGGTACGTACACCCGAAAGAGCCTACCGAGTGGCCCGACCCCGTCGAGTCTGGCGGCATCGGTGACCGACTCCGGAATCTGTCCGAGCGCCGCCGTCATGAAGATGATACTGTACCCGAGCCCCTGCCAGACGGCGGCGAGAATCACGGCGACGAGTGCCGCGGTTCCGTCTGTTGTCCAGTTGAACTCGATGCCGAGCGTCGAGTTCAACAGAAACGTGACGATGCCGAGCTGTGGGTTGATGAGAAAGTCGAGAACAACGGCCGCGACCGCGAGCGGTAGCGCGTACGGCCAGATCAGCCCTATCAGGTAGACGTTCGTGAACCGGCGTGTCTCGTGGACGAGAAAGGACAGGAGCAACGAGAAAAAAAGCGAGACGGTCACCGTCGCCACGGTGAAGATAACCGTCACGACGAGGCTGTTCCGGTACGTATCCGAGCCAAACAGGTCGAGATAGTGGTCGAACCCGACCCACTGCTCGTTGCCTAACACCCGGATACGGTAGAAACTCAGCTGGACCGTCTCGAGAAATGGGTAGTAAAGAAACACGCTAATCAGAACCAGTGTCGGAAACAACAACAGCACCGCCTGCCAGTTGCTGTCGAACACCTGGAGACGTGAGGCGTGGTCACTCATCGGCCTATCTCGGGTCGGCGTCACTCGCTCGGTCGAGAACCGAGTCGACGCTCGTTTTTGTCGAGGCCAGCACGTCCTCGACAGGGTCTCCGGCGTACAGCCGGTCGAGTCCGTTTGTTATCTCCGAGCGTATCTCGCTGTGGTCGTATGTGAACACGCCGGCGGTGGCGCTCGATTCGGTCCGGTCCGTGAACTGCTCGAACGCCCGCCGGAACTGTGGTGCCTGCTCGTAGAACCCCTGTTGTTCCGCTACCTCGATGGCGTCCGCGCGGGCGGGGTAGTAGCCGGTGGACATGTGCCACTCGGCCTGTTGTTCCGGCTGTGCCATCCACAGCATGAACTCGGCCGCGGCCTCGAGTTTCGGACCGTCGACACCGGTCGGCACGAACAGTGCACCACCACCGACAATCTTGCCCTCCCGGCCGCTCTCTGCATCTGTCGGCACGGTCCCGACACCGGCCTCGAACCCCGCGTCCGCCGCGCCGCCGGCGAGTCCGGCCAGCGCCGCCGAGGAGTCGAGCTCTATCGCCGACTGCCCGTTGAGAAACGCCTGCCGGGCGTCACTCCACTCCTGTGTGAGCTGGTAGTACTCGGCGTCGTACATCTCCTTGTTCCACTCGTAGATGCGCCGTGACGCCTGCGAGTCGAGGTACGATTCCGTGGCAGGAGCGGCACGGCCGTTGTCGTTGTTGAGGACGTTCTGCCCGAGCAGGGCGTGGTACGTCTCGTAGAACCAACCGATCTTCGGCCAGGTCGCCCCGTGGTCGGTATCTGTCCCCGAGACGAGCGCCTCCGAGGCCTGTTTCCAGTCTGCCATCGTCCTCAACTCCACGTCGTCCGGGTGTGCGGGCAGCCCTGCCGCCTCGAACGCCGTCCGGTTGTACGTGCACGCGACCGAGGAGACGCCAAACGGCAGTCCCAGCAGCGAGTCCTCGATGATGTAGTAGTTGTTGACCGCATCGACGAAGTTACGACGGTCTATCTCGGACCCGATCAGTCTCTCGGCGGGGATAACTACGTCCTCCGCCCAGGCCGGGAGCGTGTGAATCGCGTTCAGGTGGACAATCCCTGGCGGGTCACCGGCGACCTGTGACTGCTGTGTCTGGTTCCACACCTCCGTGTAGTCCCCCTCTTCGGAGACCGAGACGGTGATGGTCTCGCTCTGTTCGTTGAAGCCGTCGGCGATCCGCTGGGCGAGCTCCTGTGCACCGATCGAAATCCAGAAGTCGATCTCGACCTCCTCGCTCGCCTCGAGCGTTCCGAGGTTGCCGACGTCGACTGTCTGCCCCGACCCCGACCCGTTGTCGTCGGCTCCGATACAGCCAGCCGTCCCGAGTCCGACCGTCGCTGCGACGCCTGTCGCCTTTAGTACCCGGCGCCGCGAGCGGTTAACTTTCATTCCATCTCTTTGGCTGGCTGCTGGTCTCTAAAGCTTTAATATGATTGATAAATACGCGCACGTACAGCCGAGTGTGACACTGTAGGGACCCGCGTCACTCCGGACCGATACTGTCCCCCCTGTGTCGATACGTTCCTCTCGTCGGGTCGATACTGCTCTCTCGCCGAACCGGTACGCTACTGTCGCTGTGTCGACACGCTACTGTCGGCGGGTGACGGGGATACGTTCAGAAGTACGAGAGACGAGTAGTTACGATGGTGACACAGAGACGTCGCCGAACCCGTTTCGCGCCGGTGTGTGGGTTCGTCGCCGGCAGGGTCACTGCCGTGTGACCGCTCGGGCCGCAGGTGGACCGGTCCCCGAGTGATAGACGGCGACACCGGTGTCCGTATCGAACAGGTGAAGCCTCTCCGGGTCGGCGACCACCGAGACTACGTCGCCGGTGCCGAACTGCTGGCGTGCGCCGGTTCGGACCCGGAAGGTCGTCTCCCCGTCGGTGGCGTACAACACAACCGAGTCACCGAGTGTCTCCGAGAGTTCGACTCTCAGCTCACACGGGTCGGAGTACTGCTGTCCGGCGGCCTCGTCCGCGAGGTACAGGTCTTCGGGTCGAACCCCGACGGTGAACCGTCCGCCGTCGACGGTCTGTGGGCTGCCCGGAACCGTCGTGCTGAATCGGCCGCGCTCGACGTGTAGCCGGCCGTTCGTCGCCGTCACGTTGCCCTCGAAGAGGTTCATCTGTGGGGAGCCGATGAACTCGGCGACAAACTGGCTCGCCGGAACGTCGTACAGCTGCTGTGGCGGGTCGACCTGTTCGATCTGTCCGTTGTTCATCACGGCCACGCGGTCACCGAGTGTCAGCGCCTCGGTCTGGTCGTGTGTCACGTAGATCGTCGTCGCGTCGATCTCGTCGTGGAGGTGAGTGAGTTCGGTGCGCATCTCGTCCCGGAGTTTGGCGTCGAGATTCGAGAGCGGTTCGTCGAGCAAGAACAGTTCCGGCTCGCGAAGCAGCGCCCGGCCCATCGCCACCCGTTGTTTCTCGCCGCCCGAGAGCTCGCCCGGTCGCCGGTCGAGGAGTTCCCCGATACCGAGCGTCGCCGCCACCTCGGAAACCATCTGCGCTATCTCGTCGTCGGTGAACGAGCCGTGTGAACCGAGTCCGAACGTCATGTTCCGGCGTGCCGACATGTGGGGGTACAGCGCGTAGTTTTGAAACACCATCGCGACGCCGCGCTCCTTTGGGGGCGTCGTGTTGACGATCTCTCCGTCGACGCTGATGTCACCGGCCGTCTGTGTCTCGAGCCCCGATATCGTGCGGAGGAGTGTACTCTTTCCGCAGCCACTCGGCCCGACGAGCACGAGAAACTCACCGTCTGCGACCGAGAGCGTGATTCCGTCGAGAGCAGTTGTCTCTCCGAACTCCTTGCGAAGTGTGTTTAGCTCTACTCTCGACATCAACGGTACCTCGACGCCGGACTGTCTGTGTTCGTATGCCGGCCAAAGACGGTGCCCACCATACCCGATACAGTTTCCCGACACAGTAATACGCTGGTAATTGACCTATAGCCGCCTATGTACGCCTCGGTTGCCGTAGTTGTAACAAGTTGTACTATTATCCTATACGGGCGTATCGGGCCGTAGCGGTAGTCTGTGCGGCGATACCTGCAAACACCAAAAGGTTCTTGTCTCTTTCATTACTTGCGGAGGTATGGAGTTTGTCGCCCACCGCGGGTACGCGTCTGCGTTTCCCGAGAACACGCGGACCGCGTTCACACAGGCCGGGAGGACCGCCGACTGGATCGAACTCGACGTGCGGCCGTGCCAGACCAACGAGCTCGTTGTCTTTCACGACGAGAGACTCGACAGGCTCACCGACCAGACGGGACGTGTCGTCGCGACCCCGTGGGAGACACTCGAAGCGGTCGAGATTCTCGACTCCGGTGAGCGGATACTCCGGCTCGACGAGGCGCTCTCTGTGATTCCGAGCGACGTCGGCGTCCAGGTCGAGCTAAAGGACCTCGGGATGGCCGGGCGGGTGAGCGAACTGCTCTCCACCCACGACAACGAGGCAACTCTCATCTCGTTCAGTCCGCTGGCCCTGTACGAGGCCACACAGGCCGACCCGTCGCTCGACACCGGGTTCATTCTCCACCCGGGGCTGTACAGCAACGCCCCGGAGCTCGGCGTTCAGATGGCGTCGCATCTCGACTGTCACACGGTCCACGTGTTCTACCAGATGGGTGTCGACGCCGAACTCGTCTCGATGGCACACGACCACGGGCTCCGTGTACAGACAGGTGCCCCCGGAGAGGGCCCGACCGAGACAGTTCTCCAGCAGTGCCGAGCGGCCGGTGTCGACCTCCTCAGCGTCAACCAGCCGCCGGACGCCGTGTAGGGGGTTCTCCGGGTGCCTCACACTCGACAGTCGGTCTATCCACCGGGTGCCTCACACTCGACAGTCGGTCTATCTACCGGGTGCCTCACACTCGACAGTCAGTCTGTTCACCGGGCGAGCGGCCCCGACACCCACCAGTCCGGCGTGGGCGACACCGGGCAACGTTCCGGCGATTCTGATATCGTGCCGCTTATTAGACGTAAAACCTAGTGAACGTATGGTGAACCCCGAGGGGGTCCCCTCCGGCGAGCGGGGGCAGGTGACTGGCGATAATCGGGAACAGACGAACAGTTCTGAACGAGTAACTGGTGGAGAGGCGTCGGCTACCACGAGTCGTCGGGCGTTTCTGGCAGCCAGTGGTACTGGAGCGGCACTGGCGATGGCCGGCTGTCTCGGCGGTGGGAGCGGAACCCTCACCGTGTCGACCTGGAGTGGCACCAACGTGGAGGTGTTCCGGGAGACGATCAAGCCGATGTACGAGGACCAGACCGGCAACGATGTCGAGATTGTCGGCAACTGGGAAAACATCCTCGGGAAGGTCAGACAGTCACCGTCGGACGACCCGCCGTTCGACCTGACCGTCGGCAGTAACCGAGACCACTATCTCGGGGACCAGGACGACCTCTGGGAGCCGATCCGGTACGAGAACGTCCCGAACGCCGAGACGGTCAAGGAGACACTGGAGAACAACCTGGAGAGCGACCGCGGGGTGCCGGTGGCGTACGGGGTCATGGGCTACGCCTACGACGCCGACGCGGTCGAGTTTCAGTTGGACTCCTGGCGTGACGCCGCTGTGCAGGATGTCGATATGAACCTGGCACTTCCGGGCTCGTACTTTTTCAACACGGTGATAATGGGTGCCATCGCAACCGAGGCGGCACCGATGGAACAGGAGCTGTACGACGACAGTCAGCGCGACATGATCTTCGAGACACTCCGTGAGATGCCCATCGAGAAGTTCTACTCGGGGGCTCAGGACCTCTGGACCTCGATGTCACAGGGCGTGACAGACGTCGGGCAGTACTTCTACGCGTACAGTCGCAAACGCGACCAGACCGGTGATATGAACATCGGGATCCGGGTGCCCGACAGGACAATGGGATACGTAGACCACTACCAGGTCGCCCGCGGCAGCAGTAACCGCCAGTCGGCAGAGGAGTTCATCAACTTCCTGTTGCAAGACGACGTTCAGACGGCATACGCCGACGCGTTCAATCTCGGGATGGCGAGCACAGAGGCAACCCACCCCGAGGCGACGAGGGCAGAGGTACCGATCGAGAACGCCGAACTCGAGAACAACACCGTGTTCAAGCAGTACAGCCAGGTTGCCGAGTCGGCGGCCGATCTGAACGAACGGTTCACAGAGTTCCAGACGGAGTTTTAACCACGCAGCATCTGATCCACCGTGACACACCACCCGGACACAGACACACTGTCGCGAGCGCTCCAGGCCGGTAGACAGAACGACACCGAGAGGGCCCCGAGACCCCGAGACGTGTCGTGCGTAGCCGACGCGGCAACCGCAGACGGGGGGTGTGCGGTGTGAGGACTGTCGTCGAACTCGACGGGGTTCGCGTCGAGTACGGCGAACTGGTTGCCGTGCGTGACCTCTCGCTGTCGGTCCGTGACGGGGAGTTGTTCTGTCTGCTCGGACCCTCGGGATGTGGAAAGACAACGACACTGCGGACGATTGCGGGGTTCGAATCGCCCGACACGGGGCAGGTCGTTCTCGACGGGCGAACCGTCACCAGCCTCGCACCGTACGCCCGCGACTGTGCCACGGTGTTTCAGGACTGGGCGCTGTTTCCGAACAAGACGGTGATCGAGAACGTCGCGTTCGGGCAGAAAATGGCAGGTGTCGGGAAAGCAAAGCGGCGTGACCAGGCCCGAGACCACCTGGACACAGTCGAGATGGGCGACTACGAGGACACGAGACCGGCGGAGCTATCCGGCGGCCAGAAACAACGAATCGCACTCGCCCGGGCACTCGCGGTCGACCCCGATGTTCTGTTACTGGACGAGCCACTGTCGAACCTCGACAAACGCCTCCGCGAGACGATGCAACTCGAGATAAAGGATATCCAGGAACGACTGAACACGCCGATGGTGTACGTCACACACGACCAGGAGGAGGCGTTTACACTCGCAGACAGAATCGGGGTGATGAACAACGGCAGACTGATGCAGGTCGGTGACCCCGAGACCGTGTACGACGACCCGGTCGACGAGTTTGTGGAGTCGTTTCTCGGAAACAGCAACTTCCTGTCGGGACGGGTCGTCGGCTCCGGGGCCGACAGACGCGACACGGCCCGTCGGGCAGTCACAGTCGAGTTCCCAGGTGTCGGTGCACAGATACAGATCGCGACCGAGAGCGGTCTCACGCCCGGTGACGACCTAACGGCATCGGTTCGGCCGGAGATTCTCGAACTCTCCCCGTCACCCGGCGAGACACCCACAAGTCCCGACGGCGGGACACAGGAGGGGACGGCCGAACGACGCGCCGACGTCGAACCGGACACCACCAACCGGATGGCGCTCACCGGGGCAGTCTCAGACGTTGTCTACCGCGGGTCGAGTATCCGGTATCAGGTCGATATCGATACCGGCGAGGGTGCCGAACTGTCTGTCGAGCGGTCAGTAACCCGGGCACCCGACCTGTCCACTGGTGACCGAGTGGAACTGTCGTGGGATACCGCTGCTGTCTACTACTTTGGGCCAGATGGCGCCCGGGTCCGGGTATGAGCGACGTCGACACCGCCGGCGGGGTGCGCCGGGTTCGCTCCGTGTTACAGGCGGCGTCCGGCGGCATCTCCCGGACGAAGCTCCTGTTGGTCCCGCTCTTGCTTTTCGACCTGCTCGTGTTCGTCGCGCCGATGGGGTATCTCCTCCGCATCAGCCTCGCCGAGCGGTCTGTCGGCGGTGGGGCACTACAGAGGGGGACCTGGTCGCTCGACGGCTACCAGTACCTGTCTGACTCGTCGGTGGTTACGACAGTGTTTACCTGGACGATGCTGTTTGCGGTGGTGGCGACACTGCTCGCGGTCGGAATCGGGACGCTGTACGCGTACGCCGCCTGGCGGGCGTCCGGGGCGACACGAACTGTTCTGTTGGCTGGCGTCGTGATGTCGATGTTCACGACACTCGTCGTGAAGGTGTTTGCCGCCCGTGTGATGCTCTCGCCGGAGGGGGTTGTCAACGACACGCTTCTGGCCGCGGGGGTACTCGACAGTTCGCTGTTGCTCGTGAACAACGAGATCGGCGTACTGATCGGACAGCTGTACGTCGTGTTGCCGTACACGGTGCTTGCGGTGTACTCCGTACTGACCGGGCTCGACGAGTCCCTGGTCGAGGCGGCAAACGACCTCGGCGCGACACCGGTCCGGGCGGTTCGGGAGGTCGTGTTGCCACACGCGGTCCCGGGGATGGCTGTCGGCGGTGTCATCGCCTTTGCCTGGAGTGCCGGGGCGTTTGCGGCACCACTCCTGCTCGGGTCGACCTCGGAGCGGACCGTTGCCGTCGAGGTGCAGAACCTTCTCAGCCAGTTCAACTACCCGGCTGCCGCCGCGCTCGCAGTTGTCCTGACGACCGTCGTGCTCGTCGTGCTCACACTCGGGATCGTGTTGCTGCGGCGCCGCGGGGGGTTGCGGGATGTCTGAAGAGCCGCCCACCCGGGCAGACGGGGCCGGTGAGACCGTCGAGTCCGGGCCGACACCGACCACCGCCGGCTCTCGGTTCGGTCGTGTCGCCGTCGGCACGTGGCTCTTCCGGGCAGGTGTCGGCACCGTGTTCGCGTTCCTGCTCGCACCGATTGTGATTGTTGCTGTCACGTCGTTCGGGGACTCGATGGTGTTGTCTCTCCCGCCGGAGACGTTCTCGACACGGTGGTACGAGTCGTTCCTCGACAGCAGCCGATGGCAGCGGGCAACGCGAAACAGCCTGATCGCGGCCGTCGGAACAACCGTGCTCGCAACAGTCGCCGGGACAACGGCGGCACTCGGCGTGAGGAACCTCGGCGGTCGGGCCGAGGGCGCGGTACTCGGACTCGCGGTACTGCCGCTGCTGGTGCCCGGTGTGGTGCTCGGGAGTTCACTGCTTGTGTTTCTCGGCGAGTTCGGTCTCCAGCAGACGTATCTGGCGGTTATCGCGGCACACTCGCTGTGGGCGACCCCGCTCGCGTTCTCGGTGGTGCGGGCGAGTCTGTCACGGTTCGACCCGCGACTGCGCGAGGCGGCACTCGACCTCGGTGCGAGTCCGACCCGGGCGTTTGTCGAGGTTGTCGCCCCGAACATCCGGTCTGGACTGTTCGCGGCGGCCCTGATTGCGTTTGTGGTCAGCCTCCAGGAGTTCGTGATGACGCTGTTCGTCTCGGGTCGTGACACCCGCACCATACCGGTGCTCGCGTGGAACTCCCTGCGCAACAGCCTCGACCCGGTTGTGAGTGTCGTCTCCACGCTGCTGGTCCTGGTCGTCGTGCTCGCCGTGGTTGTCGGCAGCCTGGTCGTCGGTCTCGAGCGGCTGGCGGCGGACACGTGAGCGGCCGTGTGGCCTCACAGTTCGGTTGACTCCCCGTCTCTGACAGCCACGACCGCCCCGTCGAACGCCGTCTGTGCCTGTGACTCGAGTCGCTGTTCCTCACCCTCGTGTCTCGGCGAGATGTGTGTGAGCCAGAGTCTGTCGGTGCCCGACTCCGACGCGACCTCGCCCGCCTCCCTCGCGGTCGAGTGACCGGTCGAGCGGGCCCGCTCCGACTCCGCGTCGGCGAACATCGCGCTGTAGACGAGCAACGAGGCGTCCGACGCCGCGTCGACGACCGCCGGGGTCGGTCTGGTGTCCCCCGGGTAGACGATCTTTCGCCCGGGTTTTGGCTCCGACAGCACGTCCTCGGGTTCGACAGTCGCTCCACCCTCTGTCTCGACAGACTGACCGCTCTGGAGCGTGCCGTACTTCGGCCCAGGGTCGACACCGAGTGCCCGTGCCCGTTCGACAAGAAACTCGCGCTTGTCGGTCTCACGAACCGAGAACCCGTGGGAGTACGCCGTGTACGGCGTGTCGAACGGGTAGACCCCGTAGTGCTCCGTCTGTATCGCCGGTTCGTCGCTGCCGTACCCGTGTACCTCGACCGGGTAACTGGGCTCCCCGTACGCGCCCTGAATCAGTCTGGTCGCGCGCTGGGTGCGCTGCTCTGGCACGTAGATATCGAGTTGGCGGTCGCGCTCGTTCATCTCGAGTGCCTGCACGAGTCCGGGCACCCCGAGGGTGTGGTCTGCGTGAAGGTGACTGACGAACACGGCATCGACATTCGGGGAGGCGTCGTACCGCATCAGCCGCTGCTGTGAGCCCTCCCCACAGTCGAACAGTATCTCGTCACCAAAGAGGTTCAGGTAGAGACAGCTCGTTCCGTACTGTGCGGTTGGGACACCACCACTCGTTCCAACAGCGGTAACCCGCATACGTGACTGTGTGGGCGACTGTGGATAAAGGCTGGCTCCTGTCTCCCCGTGGTCGTCTCCCGACCGGTTCGGCGGTCACCGCCGGGTCAGGACTCGCTGAGCCGTCCGCCGTCGACGGCGACGTTCTCACCGCTGATGTAGGCGGCACTCTCCGAGAGAAAAAAGAGCATCGGCGCGGCCACGTCGTCGAACGACGCTGCCCGCCCCCGTGGAAAGCCCGACACGTCGGAGACAGTGTTCTCGACGGCAAACGGGGAGACGGCGTTGACAGTTATCCCGTCGTCCTGTGTGTCCCCTGCGAGCATCCGGGTGAACATCAACACCCCAGTTTTGGCGACGAAGTACGGAAAGTTCACCGGCGGGGCGTGCATCCGGTCGCTGTCGGCGAAACCGATGTTGACGATACGACCCCAGCCCTGATCACGCATCCCGTCCAGTACACGCCGCGAACAGAGTACGGTGCCGTAGAAACTGCTCTCGACCACGCTCCGCCAGGCGTCCCACTCGATAGCCTCCCAGTGACGGGCGTCGAAGTTCCCGACGTTGTTGACCAGCACGTCGACGTGACCGAGTTCCCGCTCGACTGCCTCGAACATCGCGTCGACCTCGGCCGGTCGGGTGATGTCACCCTGGACCGTCGTCGCGTCCACACCCCGGTCGCGGGCCTCCGTGGCCGTTGTGGCGGCCTCGGCCTCACTCTCGCGGTAGTGAACAACAACGTCGGCACCACAGTCCGCGAGACGGAGCAGTAGTTCGCGACCGACACGTGTTGCGCTCCCGGTGACGAGTGCTGTGCGACCGTTCAGGTCCGGGGCCGGAGCCATGCCGGGGTGACGGCCGGCACGGGGTTAAATCCCAGTATACCGTCGTCCGGTGGACCGGTACGTGTCGGGCACCCGCGACCCGGTCCCGGTCCCGGTCCCGGTCGACGTCGGTGTCCGGCGGTGGCAGAGCTCACCGGTCTGCTGTCACACGAGCGAGTGTGTCGAACGCGCCGTCAGACCACCCCTCACAGTCGGTTGTCTGTCGGTGGACGCGGCGACACAGGGCGGGTGATGGGGTGCCGCTCACGGAGACCACCGGCCGTGTCCGCCGTTCCCAGGAGACCGTCCACGGCGTGTCGGGTTCGACCCTGAGATAGCGTACCGTCTCGGCCGTCTCGAGGTCCGCCACACGACGGCGCTCACGTCCGGCGGTGGCCCTATCGTCGACGACGGCAGACGCGGTCCTGGAGACGGTGTCGAGGTTCGCGACCGCGCCGACGAACCGGGCCAACGACCCACCGGTCCACATCACCGTGTAGTGTGTCGGGAACAGTTCGACGGAAACCGGTGGCTCCACCGGGACTGTCTGCTCACCGTCTGGCCCGCCACCGTGCATACAGTATCTTCTCGCCGGAGCCACAAGAACCCTCTCTCGGTCGCTACGTCTCGGACACGGTCGGTCCGTCGCCGGTCTCGGCGGCACAGACGGCGTCGAACCGCTCGGCGGAGTCGACGAGGTGGTCGGTGTCGTCGGTGAACACCTCGACTGTCGCCGTCGCGGGCGAGGCGTCGTGGAGAACCGGTCCGAGCGAGTCGTACTCGACATCGCCGCTGCCGATCGGGATGTGTGTGTCCCCACGGTGTCGCGCCCCGTGGACGTGGAGATGTTCGACGAGGTCGGCGTACGAGCCGAGAAACGACTCGATGCCGCCGACACCGGCCTCGAGATACGCGTAGCCGACGTCGAGACAGACCGCTGCGTCAGCGCTTGCGGCCGCCTCGCCGACACGTTCGAGCGAGAGCCCCCCGGCGTGGCCGACGGTCTCGAAACAGACCGTGACGTCGTGGTCCGCGCCGTGGTCGTGCAGTTGCGCCACCCGGTCGACGAGGTGGTCGTGTCCCGACCCCCGGGCCCGGGGGTGTGCAACGGCCGTCTCCGCGCCGAGTGCCGCGGCCGTTTCGAGCACGGAGTCGAGATACCCGTGTGTCGCCGCGTCGATCTGCTCGACCGGCGTCGCGATAGGCTGTCGGTACGGCAGGTGGACGACCGCCCCGAACCCACCGGCCGCGAGTCTGTCGGCGATACGACCCGGGTCGACAGCGCCCAGCGGCCGCTCGCCCTCGCCGAGCGCGAGTTCGACAAACGAGAACGACTCCGGTATCCCCCCGATACGGTCCACGTACGGTCCGATAGACGCCCCGATATCCATGTGGGTACTCCGGGCGGACGGGGTATAATCGGCAGGGTTCGGCTCGCGCGAGGTCGACGTGATTCCGCTCGCACGCGACGTTGGTACACCCTGGCCGCCGAGCGAGAACGGTCTCGGGAGCAGTTATGTGGATGTGGACCAACACGGAGACGTGTCGTGGTGTGGTCAGAACCGGACGGTGCAGGCTGGGCAGACAGACAGTGCCGACAGCGGTAGTCCTGTGAGGCCGGCGGTATGAGAACACTCAGGGTGAAACTGGTCGTCCCCGACGAGGGTTCGTACACCACCGCACGGGACGTGTTCGAGACACTGTCTGAACTCCACGCGAGTCAGGCCATCTTCCAGGTCAACCAGACACAGTACGTCGGTGAGGACACCTGGGGGTTCCAGATACGCTACGAGACAGAGATACACACGAAAACGGCCTTCGTCCGGAGCACCTCACTGCGTGATATCGAGCAGACGATGGCAGAGGTCGCGCCGCCCTCGTTCGAACGGAGGGTGGGCGAGGACTCCGCCTGATGTCTCGGTCGGGGGCGCACGGACCTCGCCGTGGATGTCGTCGGGGACAACGCGGGCGTTAATCACGTCCAGCCTCTAGACGTGGCATGATCGCGCTCAGCCGCGACGCGTACGACGACATCGTCTACCACGCCTACACCGGCGGTGACGAGGAGGTCTGCGGGCTCCTCGCCGGCGAGTACGGTGACGGCGAGAGCCGCGTACACGAGGTGAGGCGGGCCGAGAACGCCGCCGAGACGCCACAGGTCCGGTACCGAATCGACCCGAAAGAGCAGTTCGAGATGGTGGAGGCGGTCGAGAGCGCGGGTCTCGATATCGTCGGATTCTACCACTCACACCCGAGTGGCCCGACCGTGCCGAGCGAGACCGACCTCGGCCGGGCGACGTGGCCGGACCGTTCGTACGTTATCTGTGCACTCGACGGCTACCCGTTCGTCGGGTCGTGGCGCTACCGGGACGACGGGGCGTTCGAACAGGAGACCGTGACGGTGCCGGACACGGTGGCGACGGCGGAGTAGCGTCGGTCGCGTCGCGGGTCAGTTACCGACCTCGACCCCGGGTTCGTCGCTGTCGTGGCCGATCGCACACGAGTCGGTGTAGTCGACGTCCCGGACGGAGTCGATAGCCGGGTCGTGGCCACAGACCGGGCAATCAGCCTGTTTTGGAATCTCGACCCGGTCGAACTCCATCTCCAGCGCGTCGAAAAACAGCATCGAACCGTCGAGGGACTCGCCGACCCCGATGAGTTGTTTTACCGTCTCGGTCGCCTGGAGGCTCCCGACCGTGCCGGGGAGCACACCGAGCACCCCGGCGGTGGCACAGTTCGGGACCATCCCCGCCGGTGGTGCCTCGGGGAACAGACACCGGTAACAGGGTGAGTCAGGTTCGCCGGCAAACGTGGTCACCTGCCCTTCGAACTTGAAGATGGAGCCGTGTGAGAACGGAACACCCGCGAGTGTGCAGGCGTCGTTGACGAGATACCGCGTGGCGAAGTTGTCGGTCCCGTCGACGACGAAGTCGTAGTCCGCGATCAGTTCGTCGATATTCCGCTTCGTGACCCGTGTCTCGTGTGTTCGTACCTCGACATCCGGGTTGAGATCGGTGACGAACGCCGCTGCGGAGACCACCTTCTTCCGGCCGACGTCGTCGTCGCCGTGGACGACCTGTCGCTGGAGGTTCGAGAGTTCGACCTCGTCGTCGTCAGCGATACCGAGTGTGCCGACCCCTGCGGCCGCGAGATACTGGATAATCGGCGAACCGAGCCCCCCTGCACCGAGAACGAGAACCTCGGCGTCGAGCAACGAGCTCTGGCCCTCCGGGCCGACATCGTCCATGATGATGTGTCGGGAGTATCTGTCGAGCTGTGTCGGGTCGAGATCGAGACTGCTCATGAGAACAAACAGAGAGACACCCGGATAACGTCGGCGGTTAGGGGTGATACTGCCACTACCAGAGAGACACCCGGGCTACCGGGTGGGAGCCGAACCACACGAGCACACAGGGTTGCCGCTGGCACGCGATTTTTACCGCCGAAGGCCCGAGACGGTGTATGCCGATAGTAAAGATCCCCGCAGTTCTCGCAGGTGGGTCCGGGACGTCGAAGCAAACGGTCGAGGGGGAGACAGTCCGGGAACTCCTCGACAACCACGCCGCCGAACACGGTCCGGAGCTGAAAAACAGCGTAATCGAGGACGACAGTATAAAAGAGTTCATCAACGTCTACGTCGACGGGACACCGATATCGGATATCGACACCGAGGTCGAGGACGATGCACAGATTCGGGTCATCCCGGCAGCGAGCGGCGGTCGGTAGTCGAGCGGACCCTGTGGGTCTCGATGGTGAACCGGTGTCCGGGGGTCGTGTGACCTCGACGAGAGCGGGGTGGTCTCAGAGGTACTCCTCCCACAGCGGGATGTCGGCGTACTTGTCCCCCCGGTCACACAGAACGAACACCACCACGTCGTCGTCGTCGAGTGCACCGGTCGCGTCGAGCTGTGTGACCGCCTGTGCCCCGGCGGCAGCGGAGGTGCCGAGGAGGAACTGCCCGTCGACACGGAGCTGTTCCCGGACCGTCGCGGTGTCGTGTTGCCCGGTGTCGGCAATCGCCACTGTGCGGTCGGCGTACCGCTCGCGGAGCTCCCGGGCCCGGTCGTAGGCAGCCTGTGTCGAGACGTACTCTTTGCGGTCGAGCACGGACTCGTCGTACGTTGCGGGGTGGTAGTGGTCCCCCGAGCGGAGGTATTTCAACCCGTCGATGGCGTGGAGCGGGCTGTCCGGCTCGAACCCGACGACGGTCACACGCCCGTCCGAGCGCTCGTGGAGCCCCCGTCCGGTTCCGGTGATGGTGCCACCGGTCCCGACACCGGCGACGAACTGTGTCACCTGTTGGTCGGTCGACTGGTATATCTCCGGGGCTGTCGTCTGTTCGTGCGTGCCCGGGTTGTCGGGGTTCTCGTACTGGTTCGGTCGGAAGTACCGCCCAGGGTCGGCCGCGACGAGTTCCTCACACCGCTCGATAACGGCATCGTAGCCGCGGTCGGCATCGACGAGGTGAATCTCGGCACCGGCGTCACGAACCGCCCCCATCTTCCCCCCGGAGGCGTTGTCCGGCATCACGATCTCGACATCGTACCCCCGGTTCGCGGCGAGACGGGCGATTTCACTGCCGGTGTTGCCCGAACTCGGCTCGATGAGCGTCGTGGTCGGACCCAGTTCGCCCCGTTTTTCCGCTCCGTCGAGCATCCCCTTCGCGATTCTGGACTTGATCGAGCCACCCCCGTACGGCGCGTCGTACAGATTGAACCACTCGGCTTTCGCGTACACCGTCGCGCCCGATTCGAGACCGAGGTCGAGTTCGAGCAGCGGGGTCTCGAAGATGGTCGACTCGTCGACTCCCTCCATAGACACAGTTAGCGGGTCGGCGTCAAGAGTCCGACGGACCTCGGTGGACGGGTGCCGTCTACGTCCCGGTGTGGCGTGTCCGAGATACCAGTGGCCCTGCGCCGGAATCGACGTACCCTCGGGGAAATACGACGGCTATGACACTGCCAGAACGGGGCGACCGTCGGGGTAGTCAAGGCCACACACGGGACGGACGACACGCCCCGACCGGGGACAGAAACGGGTAGAGCACAAGATACTTTGTGACTGGTTGTCTCGTCTCGTCCGTGGGAGTCGCAATCGCCGCAGTCAAGGGTCTCGGAGTTACGCTGCAGCGAAAGACGGCCCTGACAGTCGGCGTGCTCGCTGTCGGTGTCGTGGTGCTCGCGCTTGGGAGTGTCGTTGCGCTCGACGCGGTGCCGGTGATCTTTCTCGGGGGTGCGTCCTCGTCACTCCTACTGTGGGTGGCCCCGTTCCTGCTGTACCCCCTGGGTGTCGGCACTATGTACGCGGTGGTGACCGTCGACCGACCACTGGCGGTCGGTGCTCTCCTGAGAGACAGACTCCTGTCCGTGCTCGGGGTCGGTCTCGCGGCCGCCGGGATAGTCCAGGCCGCGATCACGCTCGGGATACTCTGTGGGGTTGTTCTCACTCTCCTCGCTCCCGAACGGGTCCTCGATCTCGGAGAGGAGCTGAACGTCGGGGCGTTGGAGTTTTTCGTACTGCTGACGTGGCTCCTGTTCTCACTGTTCGCCGGGCTCTGTGCGGTGTGGTTCCCGCTGGTGCTTCCGGGTATCGTCCTCGACGGGCGGTCGGTGTCAGCGGCCATCGACGCGGCGCTCAGTGCCGTTCGCCTCTCGCCCGTGTCGGTGGCCGGGTTCACCCTGCTCCGGGTGGCCGTACAGTACGGGCCGGCGGGGCTGGCTGTCACTGGTGTGTGGGCTGCACGGCGCGCCGGAGCAGGGGGGACCCCTGCGTTCGAGGGGGCGCTCACCGACATCAACCTGTCTGACCCGTCGGTGTTTCTGCTCGTCGCCGCAGGGCTGGTCGTTGGACAGGTGCTTCGCATCCCCTACACGGTCGAGTTCTACAGGCGCGTGTCCGTCGACGGGTCGAAGATCCGACTGCTTGCCGGCGATGCCGAGTCCGGTGGCCCGGAACCGGGTCAGTAAACGAACCGCTCGCCCGCGGGGCACAAAACATCGGTACGGCCGGTTGTGACAGACGTACCGTCTACACTCTCCCGGTAACAACACCGGTCGCGTGGAACAGGATCCACGGAGACCGGGCTACAGCCGACCGTTTCGAAACCAGTTAAACCGTACAGGTCGTACGGCTGTGACATGAGTCAGGCAGAGCAAGAAACTGCCGTGGAACCCCCGGAGGAGGCCGGGAACAGAACGGCGGCGCGTGCAGACAACGAGAGCAGGCAGTCCGGCGACAGTTCGTCTCGCGTCTCATCACACCAGGTGTAAGCATGGTCGAGGAACTCACCCCCGAGACGGTCAAAGAGCGTATCGAGGCAGAGGACACACAGGTGATCGACATCCGTCCGCCCTCACAGTTCGAGCGGGGACACATCCCAGGCGCGATCAACATCCCGATGTCACGACTCCCCACAAAGGTCGACGAGGTTGACTGGAGCGACGAGATTGTCTGTGCCTGTCCGATCGGACAGTCGTCGGTCCAGGCGGCGAAACTGATACAGAGCTTCGAAGGGGTCGACGACGACGCGACTGTTGCCAGTATGGAGGGCGGGTACCGCGAGTGGGAGTACGACCTCGCGGACGGCGAACAGTCCGAGGGCTGAGAAAACGGGTGACCGGTACAACACACCTGGCTGGCGACGCAGGTGGTGTCTCGTAGGAGACGCCGAAGGAGATTGGCTGTGACGGACCGCTGCGGTCCCGACCCCGGGACAGCGGGTCTGTCGGGGTGGCTGTTCAGATATCCAGCGTCAGTGCGAAGTTGGCGAACTTCGCGGCCGTGCCGGCCGTCGTGGTGAGTTCGACGATATCGGCGTCGTCGTACCCGTGTGCCCGTAGTTGCTCGACGTCATCGTCGGTTACCTCGGCGGGTGTCTCGACGCTCTTGCGGGCGAACTCGATGGCAACACGCTCCTCGTCCGGTAGCTGCTGCTTGTTTGCATCGAAACCCGCCGCGATGGCGGAGCGTTCCGGGTCTACGTCCTCGATTGCGGCACTGGTGGTGTGCCAGGCGATACAGATGGCCGCTCCGCGTTCGTGTGCGACGACGGCCGCCAGCAGTTCCTTGAACCCGCGGTCGAGATTGCCACCCTCGAACACCTGTCCTTCCTCGGCCCACCAGATCTTGAACACCTCGGGGTGCTGTGCGAGTGCGCCGGTGAACGCGAACCCCCACTCGCCCTCGGTGTCGTACTTGTCGGGAACCTCACCCTCGTCCAGTCGGTCGAGAATCGCCTCTGCACGTGCCATGTTCGCCTGTGCCGCCTCCGGAGCGTCCTCGAGGACACTCTGGACGGTGTCGGCCGGTTCCGGTTCGATGCGCGGTCCGAGTTCACTCTCGGTCTCTGAACTCATACCCACTGGTCGGTTCTGCGGAGGAATAACCCCACAGCTACCCCCAGAACCTGCCAGTACCCACGAGTGCGGTCCACGGGTAGTATCGGCTGTCTGTCGCCGGTAGAGCGTGTCTGCACGTCCGACTGCGTCGTCTGTACCGTTCGTTCTTCCGGCAACAATTGACTGTACGACCCGTCTTGCCTGGTCGAACCACCGGGATCTGTCACGCACAGGCTGTTTCGTCACCGCCGACCCGTCTGTCTGACCGACAGCCAGCAGACGTCCCGTCTTCACCGCGGAGGCAGGGTCGGTCAACAGGGGGCTGTCTTGACGAGTTGTCTCCCGCGTTCTGTCTGTGCAACCACCGCCGGAACGTCGACCGAGTTACCGTCTCCGTCGACGGCGACCATCGTGAAACAGGCCGATGTCGTCGGTGTGGACTCCCTGTCGCGCGGGTTGCGACTCTCCACGTCGACCCGAATCCTGAGACTGCTGTCGCCCGTCTCGTAGACACAGGCGGAGATGGTCGCGACGTTACCGACCGGAATCGGGTGCCGGAAGTCGACACTCCCGATGTGTGCCGTGACACAGGTCACACCGGCGACGGTCATCGCCGCCACCGCGGCCAGTTCGTCCATCAACCGTACCAGTTCTCCACCGTGCATGTTGCCGTAGTTGTTTGCTTGGTTCGGCTGTATCCGTTCGGTCGACTCCACGTAGGAGTCGAGCACTGGGACTGACATTAGAGAGTGGAGGAGTCTGAGGCTAATGAGAGTGTGGGTGTCTGAGGCTAATGAGAGTGTGGGTGTCTGAGCCGCTGGCATCGGACGGAGACGGCCGGGCGAACCAGGGGCGACGTGTCGCTCAGACGAGACCCAGCAGCCTGTTCAGGAGGACGGCGGTCAGCGCACCGAGGGTGAACGCTAGCATCACGGCCGGTGCGGCAAGCAGTGCGACGAACGCCGGGATGGCCGCCGTGTAGGCCAGCAGACCACGGGTGCTGTACGTTTCGCGGGCGCTTCGAGCGTGGGTCGTCGGGCTGTGGGTCGTCGGTGACATCGTGTCTACACCCACGGGCTCTCCCCACTAAAAGGTAATCTGAACAACAGTTCTGTAACCGCCGTTACCGAAATCTGCTTCACCCGCGTCGGGTCCGACAGCATCAGGACGTAGCGGTTCGAGCGTCTGTGAAGAACCCGGGCGGTGCGAGCAGTTGGGTCGGTCACATCATCTGGTACACAGAAAATAAATTCTCCCACAGTTTAAGCTCACGACGTTCCTCGGCCCGGATATGGAAACGGGAGATGCAGAGACCGAGTCGGGTGAGGGCACTGCCGACACGAACACCGAGGACGAGACGGGCGCTCAGACACACGGTAGGGCAGCGATGGTCGAGGACCTCCGGGTGTTGCTCGACCGAATCGAGTCGATTCATCCGGACCCGTACCACGGCTACGATGGCCGGGTCGACCTGCACCGGACCGTCGAGACGACGGTTCGAGAACTGCCGGAGTCCGCGACGACAGAGGAGTTCTACCGGCAGGTGGCACCGGTCATCGCCGGACTAAACGATGTCCACTCGTCGCTCGACAGCCCGGAACGGGAGACCGACGGAGAACTGCCGCTGTCGTTCCGAGTCGTCGGGCGGTCGCTGTACGTCGACAGCGTCGCCGACCAGTCACTCGAGGAACTGCTCGGCGGTCGGGTCCGGCGGATAGGGACCCAGCCCACGGAGCGACTCGTCGAGCGAGGCCGGGCCCTCTACGGCGCGGAGAACGACTACTGGGCGTACCACCAGGTCGGGCTGTCGCTGAGTGCCTTCGGCTCCGTCGACCGGTTGCTCGGCCGACCGGCGCCGTCGTCACTCGGCCTGACTGTCGAGACGCCCGGCGGGAACGAGCACCAACAGACGGTGACACCGGTCGGGACCGAGCAGTCCGGGGACGACACGGGCCAGCGGGAGGCCGACAGACAGGTTCAGAGACTCGACAGCACAGTTTCCGTCCCGAACGGGTGGGGGCCACGGTACCGGCTCTACGAGGGTGGTGACGCCGCGCTGTTCGTTCCTGGCGAGCTTCAGGGGTACCGCGAGGCCATCGAGGCGGCGCGGGCACGCGGGGCGGAGTACACCGAGACGGTGGCACGAACGGCCTACGAGAGACACGTCGGCGGCGACGTCCCGGAGTCACTCGACAGTGTGGTCGACGCACTACCCTCGATGGTCGAGCAACTCCGGGGGCTGGTTCGCTCGATGGCCGCGGCGGAGACGGGAGCACTGATCGTCGACCTCCGGGGGAACCCGGGCGGTGACTCCCGGTTTATGTTCTTTCTCGGGTACGTTCTCTACGGTATCGACCGACTGGTCCGGACGATGGACTGGGAGATAGGGGTCAAACGGCGAACCGACCCACACCGCGACCGGTACGGGGTGCCCGACGCCGCACAGACCGAGTTCGCCACGTTCGAGGGGAACCCTGCCGACTACGACTTCGGTGACAGCTTCCAGCGGCGCGCGAGTTCACACGAACAGCAGGTCGAGCGGTTTCTCGACGATCACAGCACGGGGACGTTCGGCGAGGAGACCACAGACCGGACCTACGAGGGGTACTACGAGCCGGAGCAGGTCGTCGCAGTAACCGACACGGCGACGATGAGCTCCGCGTTCGCCGGGGCGGCACTGCTCTCGGCTACCGGGGCCGATATCGTCGGGGTTCCGTCCGGACAGGCCCCCGTCTCGTTTGGCGAGGCGGTCGAGGTTACCCTCCCGAACACGGACCTGACCGCGAGTATCTCCGGGTCGATCTACCAGTGGACCCCGGAGCCCGACGGTCCCGTCGTCCAGATGGACGCCGAACTGACGCCCGACCGCTTCGAGAACCGGTACGACCGGGCCGACGACGCGGCGCTCCGGGTGGCCTTCGACCACGCCGGCGTCACCGCGCCCGGTGAGACACCGACACCCGCCGACAGCGACCGACCGGACGACCCGTCGGACTCCGGTGTCTGAGTCCGTGCTCTCAGGAGGCCACGGCCGGGCCCAGACCACTCCGGTCTGACACACGGAAGCCCCGGCACCCGATATCACGGAGGGTTGGTGACACCAACCTCTGCGGTCGGGTTCTGAACACCTATATCCGTCGGGCGACAACGCTGTACCCAGGAGATGACGGTTCGAGCAACAACCGAAACCGGAGTCGGCTCGGCTCGGGTACTCGCAGTCCAGCGGGTTCGAGCGGAAGCGCCACCTACCACGACGACCTGCAGTGTGACCGGAGACAGTTCTGAACCACGGCAGCGCGAGCAGGCGGGCGGAGAGCCTGTGTCGCCGGTGTACCCGAACAACAGGCCGGATAGGGCTGTGACCTGTCCGGGGAGGGGGCCACGGGGGGTCTGGTGTCTGTCAGAGACCCGTCAGGGGAAGGGGCCACGGGGTCGGGAGCGGTGAGCCGTGAGGTCGTCGTCGTGTTGTTCGGCGGTCCGTTCGCGGTGATGAACACGGTCGGACTGGTCGCGTTCGCGCTGGTCGGTTCGGCAAAGGCCATCCGCGAGGAGTTCGACCTGTTCGGTATCGCCGTTGTCGGTCTGGCGATGGCCTTTGCCGGTGGTGTGACCCGAGACCTGCTCGTGAGCCGAGTGCCGCTCGTGCTCCAGTCACCCGTGGAGGTCAGTCTGGGCCTGCTCGGGGTCGGGCTGGCGGTCGTACTGAGCGTCGTGTCGACCGCTCCGGACACCCACCCGGTCACGCTCGTCTCAGATGCTGTCGGTCTCGCCGCGTTTGCGACGACCGGTGCCATCGTCGCCACCGAGGCGAACGTCGCGGCTGTCGGTGTGGTGAGCATCGCGACGATAAACGCGGTGGGCGGCGGTGCACTGGCTGATATCTTGCTCGACCGCTCACCGTTTATCCTGTTCGACGACTTCTACGCAAGCTGTGCGGTGCTGGGTGGAGCCGCGTACTGGGTCAGTCTGACCGTGGGGGCGACCGGAGGAACCGCTGCCGCCGCGTGTGGGGTCGTGACCATCGGTACACGGCTGGTCGCCGTTACCTACGGCTGGGGTCTCCCCACCGTACAGCAACTGAGTCTGCCCGGTGAGTGACCCGCCTCCACGCGGGGTCTGTGTCTTACGCGGTGTCAGCCTGCGCGTGACGGGGCCGGGAGCAATCGGGTCGGTGTCCCGTTTTCCGGGTGTGACCTGTGTCCTCTCCGACCCCCGCCCGAGTGCCGCCGGGAATGTGGGGGTTGATTAGCTGGCGTCGAGTAGACAGCCCTGATGTACGAGCGCGAGTTCATGGAGGGCACTCGTGGCACGATGGCCGTCGACTGGGAGGAGCGTATCGACATGCAACGGCTCCGCCGGGAGCGCAAGGCACGCGCACTGGAGCGGCTACAGGACGCGGAACTCGGCTCGTTGTTGCTCATCAACGACCCGAACGTGCGGTACGTGACCGGGCTGGCGATGACCGGCGGCAGCGGCGCCGACCACTACACCCTGTTGACCGAGAACGGTGACGTTGTCCACTGGGACACCGCGGACCACGCCAGCAACCAGCGTTACAACTGCCCCTGGCTCGACGATATCCGGTACGCCTGCCCCGGTCTCGGGAACGTCCCCCGAGCGTCTGGACATCCCGGGGCTCGTGACTGGCTGACAGACAAGATGGCGGAGACGGTGTACACCGCGATGACGGAGTACGGTGTCGCGGACGAACCGCTCGGCATCGACGTGGCCGGTGGTGGTCTCGTCGGAGCCTTCGAGAGCCGCGGCGTCGACGTCGAGGCGGGTGCGGGTACGGAGCTCATGCTCGACGCCCGAAAAACGAAGACCCGCGACGAGATCGAGTGTCTCCGGCAGGTCGCCGCTATCTGTGAGGCCGGGTTCCAGCGGCTCACCGAGGTCACGGCCCCCGGGAAGCGCGAGAGCGAGATCTGGGGTGAGGCGGTCAGGGAACTGTGGCAACACGGGGCGATGGCACAGGGCGGATACGTCACCTCCGGGCCGAACACCTGGCCCAAACATCAGGCAAACACCACCGACCGGATGGTCCGGCCGAACGATCTCGTGTACGCCGATTTCTACAACATCGGGTTCATGGGCTATCGCTCCTGTTACTACCGGACATTCAGCGTGGGCCGACCGACGGCGGCACAGCGTGACGCCTACGAGCGGGCCCGTGACGACCTGTACGACGTGCTCGAACGGATCGAACCCGGGGCGACCACCGACGAGATCTGCGAGGGGTTCCCCGACGAGGCGGGCGAGCACATGGACTGGTACGACGCCGAGGAGTTCTGGCAGATGACCACGAACCACTGGGCACACGGGCTCGGGCTCCAGCTGTACGAGGTGCCGCTGATCTGGCGCGGGCTCTCGCCGGAGTACCCGATCGAGATAGAGGAGGGGATGACGATGGCCGTCGAGACGATGCAACCGGCAGACCGGCAGGGCGTCCGTGTCGAGGAGATGGTAGTCGTCCGCGAGAACGGGGTCGAGGTGCTCAGCCAGTGGCCGGTCGAGGAGATCACCCGGGTCGACTACTGACCCTGCGGAGCCGCGACCCACCCCCGCGGCGACGCCCGCGTTCCGTGTGCCCGTCGATTCACACCTGCGACTTCTGTGCGCCCGTGGACCCGCATCCGCGACTTCTGTGCGCCCGTGGACCCGCATCCGCGACCGTTTCCGTGTCCGGATATCGGTAGCCGTGGGCACTCCGGTACGCCCACGAACCGGAACGTGTGACTGAAATGTCAGTATTGTTAAGACCCTCGCCCACAGAAAGGGGGGTATGGAACTCGGGACCGGTCTGTTTACCTGCCAGCAGCGTCCGGACGACGACCGTTCGATGAGCGAGATCTACGACGAGATGCTCGAACTCGGCGCCACAATCGACGACGCCGGTCTGGACAGCGCCTGGGTGTCGGAACACCACTTTCTGGAGGATAGCTACCTCTCGGGCGTGATGCCCGCACTCGGGGCACTCGCCGCGGCGACCGAGGAGATCGAACTGGGGTCGTGTATCGCGCTCGCGCCGCTGTACGACTCTGTTCGGCTGGCGGAGGATATCGCGACAGTCGACCAGATCGCCGGCGGTCGGACGACACTCGGTCTGGCAATCGGCTCCAACACCGACGAACTCGGGCCGTTCGGCGTCCCGCACGAGGAGCGGGTCGACCGCCTCGTGGACGCCGTCCGGACCGTCCGTGCGGCGTGGTCGCCCGGGGAACTCGACTACGACCCCGAGTTTCACGACGCCGGTCCCGGGGTGACGGTCACGCCGAAACCGGCACACGGCGTTCCGGTCATGCTCGGCGGGAGCGCGAAACCGGCCGTCAGACGGGCGGCACGCCTCGGTGATGCCTGGTGTGTCCCCTCCTCGCTCTCGCTGGATGGTGTGAGAAAGCGGGTCGAGGATATCGAGTACGTCCGCGAGGAGGAGGCCATCGACGGCGAGTTTCAGGTGTACGTCATCCAGCACGGCTTTGTCGGTGACTCCCGGGAGGAGGCGTGGGAGCAGATGCGGGACGGCTACCTGTACATCCAGCGCCGGTACCAAGAGATATTCTCCGGCGAGACCGTCGACGAACTCTCCCCGGAGCGGAAAACAGAGCTCAAAGAACAGGCGATATTCGGGACACCCGACCAGGTTGTCGACGAACTGTCGGCGTACCGGGACGCACTCGGCGACGACATTCACTTTATCTTCCGGACCTACCACCCGGGCGTCGGCACGGGGCAGATGGCCGACTGTATCCGGTTGCTGGGTGAGGAAGTACAGCCACGGGTCGAGTGACTGGACTCGGGCGGTCGAGACGTCGCGGCCGGTACAGACTCCGTTAGCGACTGTCGACGGATGGGAGGACTGGCGACCACAGCGCCGGCGTCTCCGGGTCCGTGAGCCACCCGCTTGAACTGCTCAACACTTATACCGGTCGGCGGCGAACCGAACTGGTACCGATGGACATCGAAGGATTCTTTCAGAACATGCCGTTTGCCGACCTGCTGGGTGTCGAGGTGACCGCCGTCGACGACGGGCACGCCGAGGGACGCATCGAGATGCGCGAGGAACTCTCCTGGAGCGAGGACCGGGTCATGGCCCACGGCGGTGTCACCTTCACGCTCGCAGACACCGTCGGCGGGGCCGCGCTGGTCTCACTGGTCGACCGTCCGGTGCCGACGGTGGACATGCGTATCGACTACCTCGAAGCGGGCACAGGTGACCTCCGGGCCGAGGCAACGGTCAAGCGCAACGGTGGCGATGTCGGTGTCGTCGACGTCGACGTGTTCGCCGACGACGGCACACAGGTAGCCGACGCCCGCGGTGTCTACAAGACGGGCTGACACCCGAACGCTCTGGACCGCCAAACCGGGTCGCTCCGGGCGAGAGTCGTCTAAACTGTGTCATCTGTCGACGTATCCGCCCTAATCGGGTCGTCGAGAACGACTGCTACGTATCCAGTTACGGATACAGTATGTTATACGTTGTCACACAAGGATTTATTATACCCTGAAATCCAACTGTACCCCTATGTCGGGAGAGACAGGCCAGTACGACCGGCGGACAGTTCTGCAAGCGGCGGGCGCGACGGGGGCACTCGGGGTCGCCGGACTCGCTGGTTGTATCGGTAGCACTGACGACGACGGGGGAGACGGTGGCGGGAACGGCGGGGCCGACTTCGACACTGTGCAGTTGGGGATTCTCGAACCGTTCACCGGGGACTTCGCCGCGCTCGCGGAGGAGCGAAACAACGGGGAGACACTCGCCGTAGACGAGATAAACCAGAGCGACGAGTTCGACTTCGAGTTCGAGACCGAGGAGTACGACACGCAGTTGAGTCCAGAAGACGGCGTGCAGGCGGCACAGTCAGCTATCCAGGACGACGGTGCAGGATTTATTACCGGGGCGATCTCGAGTTCGGTCGCCCTGTCGATAAACGAGGTGGCAGGCAATCAGGAGGTCGTCTACACGCCGGGTGCCGCAGACGTCTCCATCACGGGGAGCAACTGTAACGAGTACGTCTTTCGTTTCGAGACGAACACTGCCCAGATTGCCGAGGTGATGACACAGTGGATGGTCGACAACCTCGGCGACAAGATACACTACCAGATTGCCGACTACGCGTACGGCGACTCCGTTCGGGAGGAGGTCGACAGGCGGATGCAAAATCTGAGTGACAGCTACGAGGAGGTCGGGTTCACCAGTTCGGCACAGGGAGCGACAAACTTCGAATCTGTGCTCACCCAGATCGAGGACAACGTCGACGCGGCCGACGCCCTCGTCGTCGGGGCGACCGGCGGTCACCTCATCCGCTTTCTCGCACAGGCGGCCGGCCGTGACCTCGGCAACCAGATCCCGATCGTCACCACGACCGGGTCGTTCAGTGTCGTGCGCGGTGGTGCCGGAACGGCCGGATACAACGGGGAGATATACAGCGGGACCCGGTACGTGCCGGGCATCGAGACCGGCGACAACCGGGCGTTCGTCGAGGCCTACCAGAACGAGTACGACTCGGCGCCCGACAACTTCTCGCGTGTCGGGTACGAGTCGGTGTACACCATCGCGACCGGCATCCAGGAGGCGGGGTCGCGGGACCCGACGGTGGTCCGGGAGACTCTCTCGGGGCTGTCACGGGAGACCATCTTCGGCGAGGTCACGTTCCGGGAGTGTGACCAGCAGGCGACCAACCCGGTCTGGATGGCACAGAACGTGGCACCCGACCAGGGTGAGGTGGCCGATGTCGAACTACTGACCAAACTCGAGGGCGAGGAGGCCATCCCCGCCTGTGACGCGGTCGGCTGTGGTCTCTGAATCTTTCAGCGTGCTTTAGATAACTACATCACGCCCACAACATAATACGATTTCAATGGTCGAAGCACTCGTACAGCAGTTACTCGATGGGCTCACCGTCGGAATGGTGTACGCGCTCCTCGCGTCCGGGTTGTCTGTCATCTTCGGCGTGATGAACGTGATCAACTTCGCACACGGCGAACTGTTCGGCCTGGGGGCGTACTTTGCACTCGCCGTTGTCTCTCCGCTCGGCGGGGTAGGCTTCTACCTCGCACTACTGGTGGCGCCGCTGATCGTCGGGGGCATCGGAGTCCTCATCGAACGGTTCACCGTACGACCGCTGTACGACCGGAACCCGCTGTACCACATCCTGCTCACGTTCGGTCTGGTGTTGATAATAAGCGATCTCGTCATCCTCGTCTGGGGACCGGAGCCGACGTCGTTGTCCCGACCGGAGTTCATCACGGGAACGTTCGACGCCCTGGGCGGGAGTTTCAGCCGGTACGCGGTGTTCATGATCGTCTTCGGGAGCATCGTGACGGCCGGGGTCTGGGCCGTGTTGAACTACACCCGGTACGGACTCATCGTCCGTGCCGGTGCGCAGGACCGCCGTATGGTCCGGAATCTGGGTATCGATATCGACCAGTACTACTCGCTGGTGTTTGGTGCTGGTGCCGCGCTGGCCGCCGTCGCCGGTATTGTCATCGCCGGCCGCGGCCAGGTCACCCCTGGGTTGGGTTCCGCGTTTATCATTCCGGCGTTCGTGATCGTCGTTCTCGGCGGGTTGGGTAGTTTCAAGGGGGCTGTTCTCGGCGGAATCGGTGTCGGCGTGCTTCAGGAGTCGGTTATCAAGCCGGACTTCCCGGCTATCGACGGTTTCACACTCGTTCCTGCACTGCCGCAGTTCGACGGGATGATTATCTTTATTCTGATGATCGGCGTGCTCGTGCTGCGCCCGAGGGGGCTGTTCGGAAGCGAGTTCAACGAGGAGAGCGGGCAACTGCTCGTCGGTGCCGACCGGTCGTTGCTCACCGACCGACAGCGGCAGTTTCTCGGGGTTGGGACGGTCGGGCTGCTCGCGCTCCTGCCGCTCGCCTCCGGTTCGCTGTTGGAGCCGTCGACCGTGGAGTTTCTGATGATCCGTATCCTCATCTGGGGGCTGTTCGCGCTGTCGCTCGACTTTATAATGGGCTACGCCGGACTCGTCTCACTCGGGCACGTCCTGTTCTGGGGGCTCGGCTCGTACACCGCCGGGACGGTGCTCACGAACGCCACGGAGTCGGTTCTCGTTGCCGCCGCCGTTGCTCTCGCCGTTGGAACCGCCGTTGCGTACGTCGTCGGCTACCTCTCGATCCGCGTCAGTGGGGTGTACTTTGCCATGATAACACTCGGGTTCGCCGAACTGTATCACAACCTGGTTATCGACATCGACGGGTGGATTCAAGACGGCTGGCTCCACACGGTGCTCACCGCGGTTCCGGGTGTCGACTCGGCTATGCTCGTCGACTTCGAACTCACCGGTGGGTCCGAGGGACTGTTCGGGTTCTCGACGTTCTACGGGGTCGGGGATATCGGCGTCCATCTCGACGGGATTGCCGTCTACCTGGGGCCGGTCACGCTGACAGACCGTCTGTTGCTCTACTACATCATCCTGAGTGTGCTCGTCGGTTCGTTCTTTATTCTACGACGGATACTCAACGCGCCCTTCGGGGCCGTGCTGAAGGGGATTCGCGAGAACGAGACCCGGGTCCAGTTCCTGGGGTACGACCCGACGGTGTACAAGCGCCGTGCGTTCGTCATCAGCGGGATGTTCGCCACTCTGGCCGGGGTGCTATCCGCGCTGTCGAACCCCTTTGTCTCCCCGGGGGCCGCCGAGTGGCTGAAATCCGGCGAGGTGATTATCATGGTCGTGCTCGGTGGACTGGGCACCCTGTTTGGCCCGCTCATCGGGGCTTTCGTCTTTTTCGGGCTCGAAGAGATTATCCAGGACGGTGTCGTGTTCGACAGCCTGCGGGGTCTGCTGACACTGGTCGGTCTGTCCGGGGTCGCAGACACGATCCCCGATTTCACCCGCCGCTGGCGGCTCGTCCTCGGGACGGTGTTCGTGTTGTTCGTACTCTTTCTCCCGAGTGGTCTCGTCTCGGTTCCCGCGAAACTCGAACCGTACCTGCCGGACCGGTTCCGGCCGACGAGGGCGACACCCGCCGAGCAGCCAACCGCGAGGGGTGACGACTGATGGCGACGACAGGTGACCCCGCCGCGGACGCGCGTGAGTCGACGGCGATGCTCCGGACGGAGGGTCTGGTCAAGCGCTTTGGCAGTTTCACCGCTATCGACGAGGTCAGCCTCACCGTCGAGCGCGGCGAGTTCCGGAGTATCATCGGACCGAACGGCGCGGGCAAGACCACCCTGTTCAACCTCATCTCCGGGGCGCTCGACGCCACCGAGGGGGCAGTGTACTTCAACGGCGAGGAGGTCACCGACCGGCCGCCGGAGAAACGAATCCAGTTGGGGATGGGCCGGTCGTTCCAGATCTCGAACGTGCTAGACGGGCTCTCGGTCCGGGAGAACGTCCGTCTCGCCGTGCAGGCGACCCGTCGTGACAGCTACGGTCTCCTCGAGTCGCTGTTCCGGCCGACGGACCGGTACGACGAGATAAACGAGGCAGTCGACCGGATACTCGAGCAGGTCGGGCTGGCGGCCGTCGCCGAGGAGACGGCCGCCGCCCTCCCGTACGGTGACAAGCGCCGCCTGGAGATCGGTGCCGTGCTCGCAACCGACCCCGAACTGGTGCTGTTCGACGAGCCGACCGCCGGGATGAGTCCCGAGCAGACACAGGAAACGGTCGACCTGATCCGGGACGTGCTCGCCGAGCAGTCGCTCGTGCTCGTCGAGCACGACATCGAACTCGTGATGGAGCTGTCCGACAGTATCACGGTGTTGAACCGGGGGGAGGTGATCGCCGAGGGGTCGCCGGAGGCGATCGCGAACGACCCCGAGGTACAGGACGCCTACATCGGAGGTGCAGAGCTGTGAGCGCCGACGAGGTTCTGGGTGTAGAGAACGTCGACGCCGGCTACGGCGAGACGACCATCCTCCGTGACGTCAGCCTCTCGGTCGAGGCGGGCGAGATAGTCTCGATGGTCGGCCGGAACGGGGCCGGAAAGACGACCACACTGCGGACGATAAACGGCATTCTCTCGCCCGACAGCGGGCGGGTCACACACCGCGGGGACGACATCTCCAACCTGGACCCGGCGGCAACCGCAAAACGCGGTGTCTCGCTGGTCCCCGAGGAGCGACAGATATTCCCGGAGCTGACTGTCCGGGAGAACCTGCAACTGGCTGCCCACGGCGGTGCGGAGGACACCGACTCGATGAGTGTCGACGAGGCGATCGGCCAGTTCTCGAACCTCGGTGAGCGAACCGACAACCACGGCTCCTCGCTCTCGGGCGGCGAACAGCAGATGCTCGCCATCGCACGCGCACTCGTCGCCGGTGCCGACGTTCTGTTGCTCGACGAACCGACAGAGGGGCTCGCGCCGCAGATTGTCGACGACGTCGTCGACATCGTTCGCGACCTCAACGACCGCGGTATAACGGTGTTACTGGTCGAGCAGAACGTCCACGTCTGTCTCGAACTCGCAGACCGTAACTACATCATCGACCAGGGGACCGTCGTCTGGGAGGGTAGCTCCGAGCGACTCAGAAACGAACAGGAGATACTGGACCGCTACCTCGGTGTGACCGTCTGACACCGTCGGTGGGTACTTTAGCGTTTGCACCAAACACCGCGTATGAAAGACATCCTCCTCGGTATCGACGAAGGCGTCGAGCGGGCGGTGACGCAGGCCACGACCGTTCTCGACCTGTTCGACCCCGGAGCGGCCCGTGTCCACCTGTTTCACAGCTTCGTCGACAACCCAGAAGGTGCGACCATCACCCGCGTTCAGGCGGTCAAGCGCGCGAGGGAACTCCTCGAAGATGCCGGTGTCGACGTCCAACTCCACGAAGCGAGCGGTCCGGCCGAGGTGACGTTGCTCGAGACGGCGGCCGAGGTGGACGCCGACCTGGTCTGTGTGGCCGGACGCAAGCGCTCGCCGGCGGGCAAGGTTCTGTTCGGCAGCACCTCGCAGTCGGTGGTCTTAGACGCAGACCGGCCGGTGATGGTCTGTGGCACCTCGGAGACCGAGGATTGAGACCGCCGGCTACCCCGACAGGCCCTCTCGGCTCGATATCGCCGGCAGAGACGTCTGTCTACCACCCCCGAGGTGGTCGGTCGGGTGCTCGCAACGAACAGCACCACTGACCGGAAGGCCGACATCGTCCGAGAGACCGGACACACTGCCGGGTGAGAGCCCCGTTCTGCTGGACGACACCCACGGCGTTTCGGCCCGGTCGATGGGTCGACGAGACACCGACACCACCCCCGGGCAGGACACGCTGGCAGGATGGCTCCGAGTTCGCGTCAACTGCCTCGGGGCAGTCGCCCCGACCGCCTCGTCGGTCCTGTACGGTGTCGGGCCGTTACTGCCTGGGGGCCGGGTTGGCGGACCAGACAGTCCGGGCGGTCCGATCGACACCGGGTCGAGTCACCCGGCGTCCGGTTGTCCGGCACGTTCAGCCGCTTGCCAGTGAGCGCACGGCACCGCTGCCGTTAGCGGTGAGTGGTGTCCC
>JAQCNM010000128.1 GCA_028275025.1 Halovenus sp. | reverse complement strand
AGACATCGTTCGAGGGCATCCCAACGGGATGGATTGACCCGTACAAGACGAGTCAGCGGTGTCCGATGTGCGGACACGCCGAGCGTGCGAACCGCAACAAGAAGCGGTTCAAGTGTCGGTCGTGTTCCCATCAAGACCACAGCGACCGTAGTGCAAGCGTCAACATCGCCGTGAAAGGCATCAAGAAGCATCAGGACTGGAATGTGCCTGCTCTCAACAGCCTTCCCCAAGTTTGGAAGGTGTCGTTCGAAAGACGGAGTCTTTCGTGATCACGAAAATCTTCGATTTTCGGACGACGACGGCAGGCATCGGGGGCCGTGGACGCCCCGACCGTGACCCACTCGACCGCCCGAGGCTATCAGGCCGATGGTCGGATGGGTGTGTCCGACTAATCCACGGGAAGCCTCGGGGCTTGACCCCGAGGCGGTTCACCACGGCACCAGCCAGGCGATCGTCGGGTGTGGCGACTACGACTACGTCTTGCACGGTCACACCCACCAGCGTGTTCACCGGACCGAGGGGGGCACGGTCCGTATCAACCCCGGCGGTGTCGCCACGGGCCCCGGTGACGACGAACCACCCGGTGCTGTCGTACTCGACACCGACACCGGGGACGTGACCTTCCACGACCTGCGGTGACCGCCGGCCGAGAGCCCGGTTCCTCACCCGGAGGTCAGATACGGCTGGAACGCCCCCCGTCGACGTCGATCGCGTCGACCGGGCAGATATCGACACAGAGCATACAGTCGATACACTGGTCCTCGTAGGTGGGGTCGGCCTTTATCTCACTCTCCGGGTGCTCCGGTGTGTCCACCCACTCGAAGACGTCGACCGGACAGTCCTCGAGGCAGGCGCCGTCGGCGATGCAGATATCGAAGTCGACGGCGACGTGTGTCCCGTGAATTCCTTCGGCCTCCGGTGTCGGCTCCTCGCCGTCGGGGGTCCACACCTCGTGTCCCTCGTGGGTGTCGACCGCCTCGTAGCTCCGTTCGAACTCCGGGTCGATTGCCATTACTCACCCTCAGCCGCCGACGGCACTAAACCCTTCGACCACGCCGACTCACCGGACGGTCTGTCTCCGACGACTGCCCGCGCTCGACCGGAGAACTCGGACTCGACTCTCGACCGGAGCGGTCGAACCCGACCTTCGGCCGGAGCGGTCAGACGACGTTCCCGTCGAGCCCCCGGGGAAAGTAGGTCAACCGCTCGGTCCCGTCCGCGGTGACCGCGACGGTGTCCGAGTGCCGGTAGCCGGCGTCGTCGGTGTACAGACCGGGTTCGAGCGTGTAGATCTGTCCCGGTCTGGCGACGGCATCCCCGTCGGTCCGGCTGTCGCGTGTCTCGCAGTGGGCGGTCCAGCCCCGGTCGACGTACGGCGGTTCGTGTGCACCGAGACCGATGTTGTGGCCGACGTGGTGCTGTGCGAGGTCGGTCACACCCTGTTCCTCGAAGTACGCCCAGACGGCGTCGTCGACGGCGGCGAGTTCGCACCCCGGAGTCAGCGTCTCCATGGCGATCGACTGTGCCTCGACGGCGAGTTCGAAGTAGTGGCGCTGCTCGTCGTCGGGGTCGCCGACGAACATCGTCCGCTCGAGCTCCGAGCGGTAGCCGTCGACGTTGGCGGAGGCGCCCGTGATGAGCACGTCACCCGTCTCGAGACGGCGGTTCGCCGTGTGACCGTGTGGGAGCCGGGTCTGTGGGCCGGAGATGAACCCGGCGTGGGCCGGCCCGGAGCCCCGCACCCGCGGCACGTAGCGGTCACCGAGCGTGTCGAGCATCGCCCGTGAGGCCTCGAGTGAGGCGCGCTGGCTCACCGTCGCCGGGTGTGTTCCCGCGCCGGCCGCCTCGGCGAGGTGCCGGTGTGCGAGGTTCGCCCACCGGGCCGACTCCCGCACCAGTTCGAGTTCGGCGTCGGACTTCTCCCAGCGCATCCGGTCGACCCAGGACTGGGTCGTGACGGTCACCTCGTCGGTCAGCGGCGGCCCCTCGTAACCCATCACGCCCGGTGGCCCCTCGCTGTCGGCACAGAGCCGCTCGACACCCAACTCGGCGAGCATCGCCGCGGTGGTCCCGACCGGCTCACCCTGCGGATAGTCGAAGTACGTCCGCACCTGGTCGATGCGCGGGTTCGCCGTCACGCGCTCGCGCTCCAGCCGCGGCACCGTCACCGCCGTCCGGTCGGGTGTCACCACGAGCGCCACCGGCCGCTCGGTCTGGACGTGGTGGAACCCGGTGAGGTAGGCGATACTCGTCGCGCCGAACCACCCTGCGGCATCCGCGTCGGTCTCTGCCAGTCGCTCGCGGACGGCCTCGAGACGACTCTCGTACTCGCTGTCTGGTAGGGCAGTCGGGAGACCCGGACTGTCACTCATGGCCGCTGTTCGTGTGGCGGCCGGGTAACGGTTTCCCCACCTCGGGTGGCTGTGGCCCCCTCGGCAACCGAATGACTCACAACCACGCGGCGCAAACTTCAGGTGATGGTGTTCGAGGCGGCACAGCGGGCCGGCATCGTCCTGGTGCTCGCGGTGGTGCTCGTGTACGTCTGGTGGCTCGTCGGCCGGGGTCGCTGGCGCGCGGTGCTGACCGACCGGTTCGTCTACGGGGTTCCGTGGGGGTCGATACTGAGCCTGCTGCTGGTCGTGCTGGTGTACCTGTTCGTCCAGAGCGGTATCGAGAGCTGGAGCGACCCGGTGGTCACGCCGTTTCGAAGCTGGTCGTACTCCTACGTCCTCGGCCTGCTGACCGCCGGGTTCACCCACGCGGGTCCCGACCACCTCGTCAGCAACCTGCTCGCGGCGGCGGTGCTCTCACCGCTCGTCGAGTACGCGTGGGGCCACTACCGGCCCAGCCGTGCCGACACACAGGCCGACGTGCAGTACGAGCACCCGCCCGGCGACCACTCCGAGGCCGACCGGAGCGCCGTCGACAGGGCGACCGACGGTGGTTCGGCGGTCGGCGGGACCCTCGCCCGACCGGCGGTGCGGGCGTTTGTTCTCTTTCCCGCCGGTCTCGTCGCCGTGAGCCTCCTGACGTCGGTGTTTGCACAGGGCTGGTCGCTTGGCTACTCCGGGACGGTCTTTTTCCTGCTCGGAGTCGCCGTGGTGGCACTCCCGCTGGTCACCGTCGTGGCGATGGTGGGGTTGAGCGGTGTGAGCGTTCTGCTCTCGGCCCTGCAGACCCCTGTTCTCCGGGTGACCGCCAGTTCGGGTGGTCCGTCGCCACCATCCTGGGCCGGGGTGAACGTCCAGGCACACCTGCTCGGCTTTCTGCTCGGTGTGCTCGCGGCGTTTCTCCTCCTGCGTGGTCGCGACCGCTGGCCCGACGTCGGCCAGGTCGCACTGGCAGTCGTGCTCGTGGTGCTGTCCCGGAGCCTCTGGGCGTACTCGACGGTCAGCGGCGACACATACACCCGCTGGCAGGGGCTCGGTGTCGTCTTCGTCCTGTTTCTGTCTACGCTCGTCGTTTTGATGGTCGCCCTCGACGAGAACCGCACCGTCGGCACCGTCAGGCTCCGGAGTCTGGTCGTCGGCGGTCTCGTGGTCGTCACCCTGCTGATTGCGCTGGTCAGTGTTCCACCGAACCTGACCGGGATGGACGACGACCCGGTTCCCGAAGGACCGGCCGTCGAGGTCGAAGACTACACCGTTACCTACGCCGAGAACGTCCCCCACGGCCGGGTGCCGGTGAACACCAGCGGTGTGATCGTAGTCAGCGAGCCCCGGGACGTCTGGTCGTCGGTCGTGGAACCGGACCAACTCGCCCACAGCGGGACGGCGACCGTCACCGTCGGCGGTATCGGCTGGCGCGAGGTCGTCGCGGTCGAACGCACCGGCTGGTCGGTGACGGGCAACGACACTGTCTACACGGTCACACTCGAACACGACGACCGCCGGGTGCAGGCGTTCCGGTCGGCCCCGAAACGGGCCGACAGCCGGCTCGCCGGTCACACCGTGACGGTGGCCCCGACGACCGACGGGTTCCGTCTACGGGTCTCCCGCGGCGGTGAACTCGTCGGCGAGACTGCCCTGCCGGGGGCCGGTGAGAACAGGACCGTCACGCTCTCGGAGCCGGCGACAATCGACACGCTCACCGTGGCCGGGACC
>JAQCNM010000100.1 GCA_028275025.1 Halovenus sp. | reverse complement strand
TGTCCGGCCGGGAACACGTCGAGATGGTCGCGGACGCGAAAAACATCGACGTCGACCCGACAGCCGTGCTCGACCGGGTCGGACTGGACCGGGACGACCAGACCCGGGCGACAGACGGCTACTCGAAGGGGATGGGCCAGCGCCTCGGCCTCGGGATGGCGCTGTCGGGCGACCCGGACCTGCTCGTACTGGACGAGCCGTCCTCGGGGCTCGACCCGAACGGGATGGCCGAGATGCGCGAGATAATCCGGCAGGAGGCCGAGGACGGGACGACGGTGTTTTTCTCCAGCCACCTGCTCGGGGAGGTCGAGGCAGTCTGTGACCGGGTCGGCATCCTCAACAACGGGCGACTCGTCGCCGAGGATGCGATCGAGAGCCTGCGCGAACGCTCGGGTGTGAACCCGGTCGTCGAACTGGAGTGTGCCGAGCCGTCGGCGGTCGACGGACTCGGTGCGGTCGACGGCGTCGTGTCGGTCGAGCGCGACGGTCGCCGGTTGACCGTCAGCTGCCGGGACAGCAGTAACAAGATCACCGCCGTCCGGTACGTCGACGAGGCCACGACAGTCACCGATATCGTGGCCGAGGAAACCTCACTCGAGGCGCTGTTCGAGAGCTACACCGGGGGAGACGAGGAGAACGACCGTGCGGGAGTCACGCGCGCGGAGGTAGAGGGATGAGCTGGGTCGCTATCGCGCGGCGTGACTTCCAGAACGCGCGACGGTCGCGCATCCTCGCGCTCGTCGTCGGGCTGTTCGTCGCACTGGTCGGGCTACTGATGCTGACCGGGTCGACGGGCGGGGAGACCCCGGCGGAGGATGCACTCTGGACACTCCACGGGATTGCCCTGTTTCTGATGCCGATCGTGATGTTGGTCGTGGCGTACCTCTCTGTTGCGGGTGAGCGCGAGACCGGCCGGATACAGTACCTACTGGGCCTGCCCAACCGCCGCTGGGAGGTCGTCCTGGGCAAGTTCGTCAGCCGGTCGCTGGTCGCCGTGCTCGCGGTCGGGCTCTCGATGGCTGTCGGTCTCGGCATCATGTTCGTCCGGTTCGACACCGTACCGGTCGCCGACGCCGCCGGGCTCGCGGTGTTCATGCTGTTTCTGGCAACCGTCTACATCGGTCTCGCGGTCGGTATCTCGGCACTGACTGCCACTCGCGCCCGCGCCATGGCCGGTGCCATCGGGGTCTACGTGTTCTTTACCGTCTACTGGATCGTGCCGACAGTGAACCCACAGGACAGTGTCTCCTACGTCGTCGAGGAGCTACTCGGGCTCGGGCCGAAAGAGGACCTCTACGAGTTCGTGTTGCTGTTGAGCCCGTCGTTTGCCTACGACCGGCTGACCAACGGCCTGCTGTTCGAGCGCGCACAGGACGGCTCGGAGCTCGTCGACCCGGGTGCGCCGTTCTATCTCCAGCCGGAGTTCATGCCGGTCATCCTGGTCGGGTGGCTGGCACTCGCCCTCGGAGTCGGCTACTGGCGGTTCCGCGACGCCGAACTCGGCTGACACGACGGGTTCCGACGGATTGAGGACCGTTCACGCCGTACGAGTATGAGATGATGGTCGGACACGCGGCGCTTGCGTTCGCGCTCGGAGCCGGCGTCGCGGTCGCGCTCGGTGTCGAGCGCGAGCAGGCGCTGTTGTTTGCCGTGGCGGCCGGCGCGTTCGGGGCCGTTCCGGACGTCGATATCGGGTACGCCGTCGTCGGTCTGTTCGCAGACGGCGGGTTCGACCCGGGGTCGCTACCGGACGTGTTCTGGGAGACGGGCAATCTCGTCCACCGCGGGCTGACCCACTCGTTCGTGGTCGGCAGTCTCTCTGGACTGCTGTTCGGGCTGGTCACCCACCGGCGGCTGCGACCGCTGGCCGTTGCCGGATTGGCCGGACTCGTGCTCGTGGCAACCGCGCTGCTGGGCGGCCTGGAGGGTGGTGTGATAGCCTCGTTCCTGCTGGCCGGTGTGGGCGTGGCGGTCGGCGGTGAGCGTCTCGGGCTCACCCCACAGGGTGTCACCGCTGCGGCGCTACTGGGGCTGGTGAGCCACCCGTTCGGCGACGTGTTCACCGGGACGTCACCGACACTGCTGTACCCGTTTGGCTCCGACCTGCTTCCGACGCGGCTGTTGCTGTCGGATGACCCGACACTGCACCTGCTCGGAACGTTCGGGCTGGAACTGGCGACAGTCTGGCTGGCAGTGCTTGCCTACGCCCGGCTCCGGGACCGGTCGCTCCGGCAACAGCTCCACAGTCGTGCGGCGCTCGGAACAGGGTACGCCGGTGCGGTCGTGCTCCTGCCGCTACCGACGCTCGCGGCCTCCTACCAGTTCGTGTTCGGTGCGCTCGCACTCGGGGCCACCGTTGCACTCGCCGGGCTACCGGCGGTCGACCTGCGCTCGACACGGGCCCGAGAGGCGCTGCTCGTGACCGGGCTGGCGACGGTCACACTCGCCTGGCTGGCGTATCTCGTCGCGTATCTGTTCGTAAGTTGATACACAGCACCGACTGCCGTGTCGACGGACCCAGCGTTTTTAAACGGTGTGGCCCACCTGTACGGTATGGCAGCACCATCCGCGGAGAGTCTGCTGGGTGACCAGCGTACGAACGCGTTCGTGGGGTGGGTGCTCCTGGTGGTTCTCGGCGCTGGGGCTATCTGGAGTTTCGTCGCCGGCGACCTCCAGTGGGGCGTCTTCGTCGGTGGTGTGCTCGTGCTGTGTCTGTTGGTTCCGGTTGTCTTTCGCGACCCGACAGTGATGCTCCCCTGGGAGGTGGTCACACTCGCGGCACTGCCGACGTTCGGCCGGGCGGTCGCCACGTTCAGCACGTTCAAGCAGTTTAGCTTGTATCTCTCGGTCGCCGCGCTCGCGCTGGTCGTCGCCGTCGAACTGAACCTGTTCACGAGAGTGCGGATGACTGTCGGGTTCGCCATCACGTTCGTCGTGCTGGCCACGCTCGCGACGGCGGGTCTGTGGGCGCTCGTGCGCTGGGCGTTGGACATCACCCTGGGGACAGAAACCCTGCTGGAGTCCGGTGTGAGCGAGGAGACCGTCCACGACGAGCTGATGATCGAGTTCGTCTACTCGGCGCTGGCAGGGGTTGTCGCCGGCGTGGTCTTCGAGGGGTACTTCAGGCGGTACCGGACACCCAAGCGACTCCCGGAGGAGGTGATCGAACGTGAGAATCCGTGACCGGTTGGGGGTCTCCGTTCGCAGCCAGCGGTATCTCGCCCGCGGGATGCAGCTCTCCTTGTTCGGTATGCTGTTCGTCGCGATAGAGCGGGGCTCGGGGAACCTCCTCGTGACGACCGGAACTGGTCTGGCCGTGACCTTTCTCCCGGCGGTGTTAGAGCGTGACCTGGAGCTCCCGATGGACGCGGGCCTGACGCTCTGGATCACCGCCGCGGCGTTTCTACACACGATCGGCGTGGCCGGACTCCCCGGAACCGGAACGTCGCTGTACGCCGGCGTCCCGTACTACGACCACCTCACCCACGCCCTGTCGGCGTCGGTCGTGACGGGTGTGGGCTACGCCACGGTCAGGGCGGTCGACGAGCACTCCGAGGGGATCCACCTCCCGCCGCGGTACATGTTCGCGTTTCTGATCGTGTTCGTTGTGGCCTTTGGTGTCATCTGGGAGCTCATCGAGTTCAGCATCGCCGTGGGCAGTGAGGCCGCCGGGCTCACCTCGACCGGGTTCACCCAACACGGTCTCGACGACACACTGCTCGACCTCGTGTTCAACACACTCGGCGGTATCGCGGTCGCCGTGTGGGGAACGGTGTACCTCTCCGGGCTCTCAGACGCGTTACGCGAGCGCCTCGACGCCCGCTCGACCTGAGCTGAGCAACCCGACACGCCGAGCTGAACCGGGCTGAGCGCGGAGTCACCCTAACGCGTCGAACTCGACGGTCACCCGGTTGAGCCCCCCGGCCGTCGCCCCGGGTAGTATCCTCGGCGAGGTGCCCGCCGTACGTTGTCCGGGCACTCACGGTGCCGACCGCCGCTGCCGTGACCACACCCGCCCGCAGTGTGCCGGGATTCGCGCAGGATGATCTTTTGTGTGTGTATCCTCGGCTGGCCCTCCGAGCTATCGGCCCGTTGTTCGGGCCACCCGAGAGGGTAACGGTCAAGACCTGGCAGGCCGACTGACCGGTATGGCCTGGCCGGGTCGTCTCGCCGGGGTCACGTTGTTCGAACCGTTCGGACAACCCGTCGACGAACTCACAACAACCGAGGGACGGCTCGCCACGACCGGGGTAGTCGTTGTTGTCGGGTTCCTGGTCGCGTTCGTCGCTTTTCCTGTCGTCCTCCGGGCGGTTGCCCGGGTAGTCCGGTCACTGCTTCCCGACGGTGTGGTCGAGATACTCGACGTGATGAACGCGGCTCTTCCGACCACGGTCACCGGCCTCACACTCCGGGCGGGACAGTTCACTGTCGTCGGTACCGTGGGGGTCACCCTGCTCGCCACCTGGGGGATGGTCGACACTGCTGTCACGGTACTGTCGGTCACCTGGCGGTCACTCCCGTTTGCCGGACAGCTCACCGTTACGCTGGTCGTGCTGGCGGTGGCGTACGTCGCCGCCGACAGCGTCGAGAGCGGTGTCCGGGAGTTCGGTGACGGCACGGAGCGTATCACCCCACATCAGGAGGAGGTCATGCTCCGGGTCGGTCACCTGGGGGTTATGCTCGTGGTCGCGGCCGGGCTGTTCACCCTCTGGGGGTTCGATCTCTCCGGTCTCCTCGTGGGGGCGGGCGCGCTCAGCATCGTCGTCGGGCTCGCCGCCCGGAAGACACTCGGCTCGGCGTTTGCCGGGTTCGTGCTGATGTTCTCCCGGCCGTTCACCGTCGGCGACTGGGTCGAACTCGGGGAGCACGAGGGGGTCGTCACTCACCTCACCATCATGCACACGAAGCTCCGTGAGTTCGACGGCAAGCAGGTCATCATCCCGAACGACGTGGTCGGCGAGCGGTCTATCCGGAACCTGAGCTATCAAGACGTGCTCCGGCTCCAGACGGAGGTCGGTGTCGCCTACGACGCCGACCCTGCACACGCCGAACAGGTCGCACTCGACGCGATAGCCGGTATCGACGGCGTTCTCGAGGGGCCACCACCCCAGGCCAGCGCGACCGCGTTTGGCGACTCCGCAGTCAGACTGACACTGCTTTACTGGATCGACGAGCCCAATCCACTCGACGCCCGGCGCGCGAGAGAGGCTGTCGTCCACAGCGTCAAGCAACGCTTCGAGAGCGAGGGGATCGGGATGCCGTTCCCACACCGGACACTCTCCGGACAGGTCGACACCGGTCGGGTCGTGCCGGAGGCGACACCGGAGCCAGGCGCCGACAGAACAGACTGAACTGGCCCCACAGAGAGCGTCGGCAGGTTTCGTCTGTACCGCCGGTAGTTGTCGTTCTGACCGCCGCAATCGTTTTGTTACTGTTGTGCGAGAAAGCGATATGGCGGGAGACCAGCCGATATCGGAACCACGGGGACAGTCACCGGAGCAACGGACCGACGCTGCGTCGCGTCTAAGTCGACTACGGAGGGCCGTAATCTGGCCCGAGTCTATCATCGCTGGTGTTACCGTGTGGTTCGTTGGGTTCCTCCTGACGTACCTCCCGCTACGGCTGCTCGATGTCGGTGGCGACAAGCAGCTTGAGTTCGCGATTCTGGTCTACTACGAGAGTGTCGGCGGCAGCGTGTTCGAGGGTGTCGACAGTGTGGTGGGTCTGGCGACGACAGGCGGCTACCAGGCGGCGCTCGACTCGAACGCGTTCGGGGCCGGTCCGGCGGTGCAGATGCTCCTGCCGGCGCTCGTCATGCTCGTCGGGGGCTACGTGCTCGCGGGCAGGCACATCTCGGCGGGGGCAACCGAGCGACCGCTGGAGACGATTCTCGCCGGAGCGTCGCTGGCGGTCTGGTTCACGGTCGTGTTGTTTCTCGCGGTCGCTGTTGCCGACGAGGCCGCGGCAACACAGGCTGTCACCGGCGTCGCGGCCCCCGACGGGCTCGGACCGGTGTTTGCACAGCTGTTCGGGAACCCCGCGGTCAACCTCGTCGGGCTGTTTCTGGTGGCACTGTTGTACGCCGGCGTGTTCGCCACCGTCGGGGCTACGATCCGCTCACAGGCACGCCTCGCCTCCGGATGGGGTCTCCTCGCCGGGTTCGGCGCGTTTCTGCTCGGCCTGTTGCCCTGGTTTCTCCTCGGGAACCCGTTCGACCGGGTCACCGATGCGGACAGTCTCTCCGACCTCGACGGGCTCAAAGAACAGGCCGACCTCCTCGCCGGGTTCGTCGGGGAGCACGGCCTCGGGGTGAGCACGATGACCCCGGCCTGGTTCGTGGTGCTGGTCCCACTGCTGGTCGGCGCGGTGCTCGCGTACGGCTACGAGGAGCGTGATCCGGTCGTCGGCGCGGGAACGGCGGCCAAACTCGGTGTTGGCTACGTGATACCGGTGTTTCTCGTCGTCGTCGCACAGG
>JAQCNM010000096.1 GCA_028275025.1 Halovenus sp. | reverse complement strand
CCACAAAACAGTTTCCGTGGGTGAGCAGGCGGGGTAACATTCACACCGGAACGACCCCAACCACCGCCGATGATAACGCTGAGTTCGGACTTTGGCTGGCCGTACCCCGCCGCGATGAAGGGTGTCATCCTCGGGCGGACCGACGCCCGTCTCGTCGATATCACCCACCAGTTTCCACGACAGGACGTCCGGGCGAGCGCGTTCTGGCTCCGGGAGGTGTTACCGTTCTTTCCCCCGGCGGTCCACCTGGTCGTGGTGGACCCGGGCGTCGGCACCGACCGGGCGGCGGTGGTCGTTCGCGCCGGCGAACACGCTCTCGTCGGCCCCGACAACGGGGTACTCCTCCCCGTCGCACGGCGACTCGGGGGCTCGAACGGGGGGAGTCCGGGTGGACTCGACGTGTTCCGGGTCGGGGAACGGCCCTCGACAGGGCGAGAACCCGACCCCGGGAGCGACTGGCCGCCGGTTCCCGCGAGCGCTACGTTCCACGGTCGGGACGTGTTCGCGCCCGCCGCCGCCGAGGTCCACCGACGCGGTGTCGGTAGTCTGGACAGTGCGCCGGGGTTCGAGCGCGTCGAGACGTTTGTCGATATAGAGTTCCCCGAGGCGACGGTCGGTGGAGACACCGCGACGGGGGCGGTGCTGGTCGTCGACGGGTTCGGGAACGCGATCACGAACGTCCCGGGCCGGGTCGTCGCCGACCGGTTCGGGACGACGATACGCGTCGACGGTGAGCGAGCACCCGTCAGAGAGACCTACGCCCGCGTCGACCCCGGCCAGCGACTCGTCACCGTCGGCAGTCACGGCAACGTGGAACTGGCGGTCAACCGGGGCCGCGGTGACGCGGCGTTCGACGTCGAGGCCGGAAGTTCCGTCGAACTCTCGTGGTGAGCGGTCGGTCGTCCAGTCGACACACACGACGTGGGGAACCGGGAGCAGAAGGTGAATCGCGGGGTACTGGCGGGCTGTCTACAGAGAAACAGGCCGAGTGCCTCGGGGTCGTACGGCAATCTGAGATTGCCGTGATGACGAACCGCTCCGCGTTTCGAACCACGTGACCCCGAGGTACTTCACAGCACGTCCATCTCGGAGAGTCGCTCGGGCAGGTACGTGTCGGTGACAAAGTCAAGCCCCCGGGAGGCGAGTGACTGCTGCTCTGATTTCTTTTCGATGTCGAGTTGCAGTTCGATCTGTTCGGTCCAGAACTCGGTCTGGTAGCGGGGGTCGTCGAGCTCCGACTCTAAAGCGTTTATATCGGAGTCACTCAACGGGTCTGTCGGCAGGTCGTACTCGACGATATCCTCCGGGCGGATACCGACGAACTGCGCCTGCGGGGTCGCCAGGTACGCCGAGAGGTGTGCACTCTTTATCGAGCCGTAGGCGACCGACCCGAAGATGCGGTAGCTCCAGGGGTCGCCGTCGGTGAACACCACGATGGGCAGGGCGAGTTCGTCGTGGAGCCGCTTCGTGAGCCGTCGTGTCGCACGGGCTGGCTGGCCCTTCAGGTGGACGACGATACAGTTGTACTCGTCGTCGAACCCGTTCTCGACGAGTCGGTCGCGCATCCCGCCGGTCTCGACACACAGGGCGAAGTCGGCGTCGTTGTCGAGAAACTCGATGGTGTCGGGGTTGTTCGGAATCTGGTAGCCGCCCTCACCGACGTCCTCCTGGCAGTGGATCTCGCGCTCGCCACGGCGGGTCTGCTCGCGGATCTCGAGCGGTCCCATCACCGTCGCACCGGACTCCTCCGGGCGCATGTGGAAGTCCTCCCGGGTGGCTCCTGTGACGATCTCGAGATCCTCGACGAGCTGGTTCGACTCGTTCTGGCTGGAAAACTGCGCCTCGTCGAGCTCCCACGACTCCGAGAGGTAGTACAGCTCCCGCAGTGTCGAGGAACGCTCCTCGTCGAGCTGGCGGGAGAGAAAGTCGATCGCGTAGACGGCCTTCAGCAGCTTCTGTGCGCCGCCGATCGACGTCGCGCTCCGGGTGGACGTGCGGTCACCGTACACCCAGACGTTCTGTTCCTCGTCGTACTCGATGTTGGTTTTTGTTCGGGTGGGTATCTCCAGCTGCGGAACGTCACCCTCGGCAAACTGGTCGTAGAACTGGTCTGCGAGGTCGAGAAGCTGCTGTCGCGTCTCCGGCGTGTCTGTGCTGTCGGGGGTGGTGTCGTCGGTGCTCATTGGTGATTTTAGGCGTCGATGGTGAGCCGCTCCTCGGGCAGTCCGTCGACAACTGCCGAGCAGTCGGCGTCGCTCGCTGTCTCGTAGCGCAGGGTGGCCGTCTCACCGGTTCCCACGCTGGGGCTCCACCGGAGGAACCACTCGCCGTCCATCTCGACGACCGTCGCGGTCGAGGGGTCGTCGAGCGTCGGTTCGTCCTCGGCCGCGACGACCTCGGTCACCTCGAGGTCGACGGCGGTGTCGTCGTTATTCTCGACCCGGAGTGTGACCCGACTGCCGTCACGGTCGCGGTCGACCAGCACGTCGTTCATTATTCGGGCCATGGTGGTGTCGATGTTCAGGTCGTCACGGCCGGTCACGGCGGCGAGTTTCCTCGCCATCTCCGGGAGGATGGTGCCGAGCTTGTCCTGTTTCTGCCGGCGCTGTTGCATCGAGCGACGCCGGTTGAGATAGCTCTTCAGGTCGCGGGCGCTCTCCCGCAGGGCGAGTTCGATCTCCTTCTCGATCTCGGGGACGTTCGCGACGGCGTCCTTTGACTCGCTGGTGAACGGGACGTTCGTCGAGGCGACGTGGACCATGATCACGACCGGTCCGTTCGGGAGACCGGTGCCACCGGGCTGGTCGAGGCCGTAGTTGCGCCAGTTGATGTCTTTTATAACGTCGGTCGTGGCACAGGCACCGCGCTGGTAGACGAGCGGAACCCGGTTGGCGAAGCGCAGCGTCTCGGCCGTTCCCTGGCTCTCGATCTCACCGCCGTAGGCGATACCGGTCTCGACGACGAACGGGTCACCGCCGTGAACCGACGCGTCGCGTGTCGTCGCGGCGAAGAAGTCGGCGTCATACTCCTTTCGCAGGCCCGCCTCGACCAGGTCCGCGGTGATGGGGGCGAGACAGCCCGTTGGCGGGGCGATAATGTCCGACTCGCGCATCGCCTCTAGCAGTTCGGAGGCGGTGTCACGGTCGCCTGCCACGCCGCTGACCTTCGGCGGGTCGTCGGGCACCCGGACGGCCGTCGTCCACAGCTCCTCGAAGATGTTCTCGCGGGCGGTGTCGCCGACGGTGGCACCGTCGTGTTGTTCGGTCATATCTGCGGCCCGGTCGATGTACCGCCGGAGTGTCTGGCGGGTGAGCCGGTGGCGGTCACCCGGTTCGAACTTGGCCGCGAGCCGTTCGGCGAGCGCCTGCACCACGGCGTCGTCTTTCTGCCGGGTCGTCGCCGCGTCGACAAGCACGTACAGGTCCGGCGCACGCTCCGCGGTGAGCCGCTCCCAGGCCGCCGTAACCGACCGCTCCCGGACAGTCGAGCCGAACGTGGTCCCGTACTCTGCCTGGATCGCCTCGGCCTCGTCGTGGACCGCCTGGACAGTCTCGTGGTGGGCGACCCGGTCCCGGTCGAGCGCCGACGCGACCCGCTCGGCAAACGCCGCCGTCGCCTCGGCACCCTTGTTCGCGACGGCCGCCTCGACGGCCGTCTCGATATCCCGCTCGTGTGTCTCGGGTGGCCGCCAGGTCATCTCCCGGCCGTAGTGGCGGTCCCGGAAGTTGTCGATGACCGTATCGGCGGTCTTCTGACCGACGCGGGTGAACTCGCCCTGGAGGAACCCCGAGACAGAGTAGGAGTCGGTTGTCTCGGCCATCTTGATGAGTGTCCCGAGCTCCACCCCGTGTGGGTGGGGTCGGATCTCCTCGGTCTCTGCAGGGAGCTGGTCTGTCGCCCGCTCGTACTTGAACGCACCGTCGGGCTCGCGTAGCTCGATACGGGCGTGCGGGTTGACCACCGCCGTGTTCTTTATGTAGTCGTGGAGCTGCTGGCGAGCACGCATGTTCGCCTCCATCTCGAGTTCGATGCGTGTCCCGTGGGGGCGCTCCCAGGTGCGTGTCTCCTCGTGGCTTATCTCGGGCTCGTTGTTGTCGGTGTCGACGATGAGCTCGAAGTACTCGGCCGTCTCGCTCCCGCGGGTTCGGGAGGTCACCTTCGCCGGTTTGCCGGAGGTGAGCTGTGAGTACAACACCGCGGCCGAGATGCCGATCCCCTGTTGGCCTCGACTCTGCACCCGCTTGTGGAACCGACTTCCGTACAGCAGTTTGCCGAATATCTTCGGAACCTGCTCCTTTGTGATACCGGGGCCGTTGTCCTCGATGGTGACCCGGTAGTAGTTGCGGTTCTCCTGAATCTCGACGTAGATATCGGGGAGGATGTCCGCCTCCTC
>JAQCNM010000091.1 GCA_028275025.1 Halovenus sp. | reverse complement strand
GAGATGGAGGACACCTCGCTCGATGACTTCCTCGATATCTCCGACCAGACGACGGCGGAGAGCGAGGCTGCAACCACAGACGACGTGGCTACCGAGGTCGACGACTCGACAGAGGATGCCGGTGACACCGAGGACCCGGACGCAGACACCGGTGACACCGAGGCTCTGTCAGAGGATGCCGACGATACCGAGCGTCACGGGGCTGTCGAACCGACAGGCCCGCCGACCGCGCAGTGGGCCGCCGACGGGGCGACCTGTGGGGTCTGTGACGAACGTGTCACCCGCCGCTGGCGTGACGACGGCAGACTCGTCTGTGCCGGGTGTAAGAACTGGGATTGACCGCGTCCACCGACCCGGTGCACCCGGCCAGGGCACCGCTACCGGCCGGACCCGAGCAGAGCGACGTTGTTGTCTATCCTCTCTGTCTACCGGCGGAGCAGTCCGAGTGCCTCGGGGTCTGCGAAATCACCGATTTCCGTGATGAACGGTGGACACCGTCCACCAAACCTGCGAGCGGGCGATGCCCGCGAGTAGCTGACGAGAGACTTCGTCTCTCGAACCACTTGACCCCGAGGCGGTTCACCCGACCGACTCACTGGAAGGTCCGGCTGACAGTCTGCTCGTTCTCGACCGGTTCGGCGCGCTCGAACTGTTCTTCGACCTCCTCGTAGCGCTCGCGCAACTCGGCGTCGACGCTGGGGCCGACCTCGTCGAGTGCGGTCTCGAAGTGGTCGGGGGTCACGCGCACGTTTCCGACTGTCTCGTCGACGTCGTCGGGCCCGACGCTGTTGATGAACTCCCGGGAGGCGGCCATCGAGGCCTCCCGGCAGACCGCCTCGATGTCGGCACCGACGTAGCCCTCGGTCTGGTCGGCAAGGTTGCCGAGGTCGACCCCGTCGGCGAGGGGCTTGTCGCGGGTGTGGACCTCGAATATCTTCCCGCGTGCCTCGGCGTCGGGAACTGGCACGTGGACGTGCCGGTCGAGCCGACCCGGACGGAGCAGCGCCTGGTCGATGAGGTCGGGCCGGTTGGTCGTCGCGATGACCACCACGTCCTCGAGCTCCTCGAGCCCGTCGAGTTCGGTCAGTAGCTGGGAGACGACCCGCTCGCCGACGCCCGAGTCACCGCTTCGCTGGCCGCGCTCGCCGGCGATGGAGTCGATCTCGTCGAAAAAGACCACTGTCGGCGCGTTCGACCTGGCCTTCTCGAACACCTCGCGGACACCCTTCTCCGACTCACCGACGTACTTGTTCAGCAGCTCTGGCCCCTTTATCGAGATGAAGTTGCTCTGGGCCTCGTTCGCGATGGCCTTTGCGAGCAGTGTCTTGCCGGTGCCGGGTGGCCCGTACATCAGCACGCCCTTTGCGGCCTGCATGTCCATCGCCTCGAACACCTGCGGATACTCGAGCGGCCACTGGATCGTCTCGCGGAGCCGTTCTTTTGTCTCCTCGAGCCCGCCGACCTGGTCCCAGGTGGTGTCCGGTACCTCCACGAACACCTCCCGGAGGGCGGAGGGTTCGATCCCCTTTAGCGCCTGTTTGAAGTCCCGCTGGCTGACCTCCAGCCGTTCGAGTGTCTCTGCGTCGATCTCGTCCTGTTCGAGGTCGAGCTCCGGTCGGATGCGCCGGAGCGCGTTCATCGCGGCCTCCTTTGCGAGCTGTTCGATGTCGGCCCCGACGAACCCGTGGGTGTTCTCGGCGTACTGGTCGAGGTCGATGCCCTCGGCCAGCGGCATCCCGCGGGTGTGGACCTGCAGGATCTCCGTGCGGCCCGCCTTGTCCGGGACACCGACCTCGATCTCGCGGTCGAACCGGCCGCCGCGGCGCAGCGCCGGGTCGAGCGCGTCGACACGGTTGGTCGCACCGATGACGACGACCTCTCTGCGCTCCTCGAGCCCGTCCATCAGCGAGAGCAACTGGGCGACCACACGTCGCTCCACGTCGCCGGAGGTGTCGTCACGCTTCGGGGCGATAGAGTCGATCTCGTCGATAAACACCACCGCCGGTGCGTTCTCGGCGGCCTCCTCGAACACCTCGCGGAGCTGTTCCTCGGACTCGCCGTAGTACTTCGACATTATCTCCGGCCCGGAGATGTCGGTGAAGTGTGCGTCGATCTCGTTTGCGACCGCCCGGGCCATCAGCGTCTTTCCGGTGCCCGGCGGCCCCTGCAGGAGCACACCCTTTGGCGGCTCGATACCGAGCTGCTGGAACAGCTCGGGGTGGCGCATCGGCAGCTCTATCATCTCGCGAACCTGTTCGAGCTCCGTGTCCAGCCCGCCGATATCCTCGTACGTGACGTTCGGTGTCGTGGACTCCTCGGGGGTGGCCTCCGAGAGCTGTTCTGCCGGGCGCTCGCTGATCTCGATCTCCGTCGAGTCGGTGACGACGACCGTCCCGCCGGGCTCGCTGTCGGCGATCTTCAGCGGCACCTTCTGGCCGGACATCGACGACAGCGGTCCCAGCCCGAACGACACCGGGACGGTCTGGTTCTCGGTGACAGCCTGCCCGCTGAGGTTCTGCCGGATCATCGGGGCGATGTTCCCCCGGACCCGGAGGTTCTGCGGGAGCGCGACCGTCAGCCGTCGGGCCGGGTTCACCTCCGCCGGTTCGACCCCGACGGTGTCGTCGACACCGACGCCGGTCTCGCGGCGCAACCGCCCGTCGATACGGACGATACCTCGGCCCTCGTCCTCCGGGTAGCCAGGCCAGACACGCGCGACCGTCCGCCCACCGGAGCCGTCGAGCAGGATGTAGTCGCCGTTCTCAAGCTCCATCTCGGCCATTGCCTGCCGGTCGATAGCAGCCAGACCACGACCGGCGTCTTTCTGTTTGAGCGGCTTGACGGTCAGTTTCATCGGTCCACCTCGACGGTCAGCACACCGTTTTTCATCGACACCTGCGCGTCACCGTCGATATCGAACTCGTACTGCTCGCCGCCGGTGACCACGATGACCGTATCACCGACCACGTCGGCCGACGAGTGCATCTCCGGACCAAAGTCGACGACGAACCCGTTCCCGTTGTCGTAGTCGAACTCTCGCCACTCGAAATCCGCCGCTACTAACTGCTGTTTCAGACTCATACTAACTACAAGTAACCGCTGCAGAGTTATAAACGTTCGGTTACCGGTCGGGCGACAGCCGGGGCTGCGGGCCGGTGTGTAGAGAATCGGACAGGCCAGGATTGCCCGCCGTTCGACTGCGGGTAGTCCCGCGTGCCTCCTCCACCCCGCGACCCCACGAGCGACAGATGTCCAGGGATCCGCTGCTCGCTTCCGCGCCTGGCGGACTGTCCCCGGTTAACCGGCCGCCAGCACCCCTGCAGGTACGGTCGGTCGGACCTCCATCCCCGCGGGACGAGGTTTCGACGTTAGCTTGCGGGGCCCGCAACCGTCTGTGCGGACGCCCCCGGTGTTCGGTCCCCACTTGAGGCCACACGTGGGCTGGGAGCGGGGCCTAACCGCCCGACCTATTCCACTCAAAACTACCCCGGTCGCTCATAAGGACCTTTCGAAACGCCGAATCACCCCGAAGCTACGGCTCCGGTGTCCGAGGTTCTGTCTGACAGTGCTGGTCGCCCACGACGGCTCGGACCCGGCGCAGGCCGCCGTCGAGTACCCTTGAGCAGCACAGTGAGGTCGGACTGACTGCCGGCACAACTATTACTACGCCGGCCCCGACAGACCGAACCGATGCTCGAACTGGAACACGGGTTCCGTGTGGTCGATACACACCTGCGGCTGGAGCCAGACGAGACGCGCCGACCGCGGGATATCGGCGACCCCGAACAGGTCGAGCGCGAGCTCCGGCAGGCAGGTATCGTCGAGGCGCTCGCGGTTCCCGCCGAGCGCGAGGAGTACACCGGTGTGAACAATGCCGTCGCGCGTATCGCGGTCGACAGACCGCTCGTCGCGGCCGCCCGCATCACCGGTGTTCGCGACCCCAGCACCGGGCCGACGGCCCGCCTTCGCAACGTCAGCCGGTCCCGAACCGACAAACACACCCACCCCACCGAGATCGAACAGTACGCCTACGAGGACCGCTTTGTCGCGTTCGCGCTCGACCCGACGGTCGACGGTCTCCCGGACGAGGCGGTGCTCGCGGCGCTCGAGCGCGTGGACCTGCCTGTGCTCACCTACGGCGGCCGAGGGTTCCCGCCCAGGCGTATCGAGCGGACACTCCTCACCCGGGAGTTCCCGGTCGTTATCGCTCACTTCGGCGGCTACCCGCTCGACCGGGAGCTCACCACCGCCGCGGTCGACCTGCTCGCCGAACACGAGCGGTGTTTCCTGGACACGAGCTTCGTCCGCTTTCGTGACCCACTGGAGCGGGCGGTCATCGAACACCCCGACCGGGTGCTGTTTGCGAGCGGTGCGCCCGCCAGCCACCCCAACGTCGCGATCATGGAGATTCTCACCCTCGACGTGACCGAGGACGCTATGCGCCGGGTGTTCTCGACGAACGCCGCCCGGGTGCTGCCGGCGCTCGCACCCTGACCCGAGGTGCTCCCGACCACGACACGGGGTCGTATCGGCTATCGTATGGGTCTCCGGTGGTCGACCTGTTCTGAGTCACCCCGGCCAGTCGGCAGACGTGTCGGCTCCCGCGGCACGCCGGCGGTGCTCCCGTTGCATCTCGTCGACCGCCGTCGAGATGTCGGTCCCAGCGTCGAGTCCCCTGTCAGTCGGCCCGCGCCGCGCGAGGT
>JAQCNM010000083.1 GCA_028275025.1 Halovenus sp. | reverse complement strand
GACTCGACGGTGCCGTCGGGGTTCTGAACCGCCTGGTTCTTCGCGGGCTTGCCGACGAGCTGTTCACCATCCTGGAACGCGACCACCGAGGGGGTCGTTCGCTCGCCCTCGCCGTTGACGATAATCTCCGGGTCACCACCCTCCATCACCGCGAAGGCGCTGTTTGTCGTGCCGAGGTCGATTCCAAGAATCTTGTTGCTCGTCATCTTGTAGATATCTAGCTCGTTCGCGGGGTTAAAAGTTGCTAGACGGCCGCGGGGTCGACAGCCAGGGACAGAAGCGCCGGACTGTCCCGGAACCCGGGGAACGGCCACACCCGAGCAGCCACACAGGATATAAAACGCTGGACCGAACAGGCAGTGTGTATGGGCGTCTGGACGGCACTCAAGCGGAGTTTCGTGGCCGGTATCGTTCTCCTGATCCCGTTGGTCGTCACGCTGTACGTGCTCCAACTCCTGGTTGGATTCGCCGTGCAGTTCATCGACCCGGTGGTGCAGAACGCGGAGCTAGAGGGGTTCACCGGTGACGTGGAACTGCTCGCCCGTGCGGTGGCGGTCGGGCTGATACTGATCGTGGTGACGATAGTGGGCTACATCGCACAGCAACCGGCCGGACAGCGACTGTTCGGCAGCCTCGGTCGTCTGGTCTCTGTCATCCCGGTCGTACGGACGATCTACTCGACGATCAGACAGATGGCAACCTCGTTTTCGAGTGCCGAAACCTCCTACGACAGTCTCGTGCTCGTGGAGTTTCCCCGAAAGGATATCTACGCCATCGGGCTGTCGACGAGTGACAGCCCCCGACCGGTCGAGGAGGTGACCGGGGGCCCGACGCAGAACATCTTCCTGCCGAGCAGCCCCAACCCGGCCAGCGGCCGCTTGGTGATGGTGCCGGAAGACCAGATCCACGAGGTAGACCTCTCGGTGCGTCAGGGGATGCGGATGCTCATGACCACCGGTGTCGGTGTCGACGAGGCCATACCGGTTCCCGACTCGATCGACGTCTCACTCGAGCCGGAGACGCCGCGGCGCGAGGAGAGCACCCGAACCGAGGGCGAGGACGAAGACGAGGACGAGGGCGAGGACGAAGACGAGGAGAACCCGGAGTGACCACGCGGGCACTCAACGTTCTGAGACCGACTGGACACGCCAGGTGAAAAGCGTCTCGAACACGTAGTTGAGTAACATCCCGAGGCCGATACCGGCCCCCTTTGCCACCAGCAGCCAGAGGTCGACCCCGGCGAGCAGTGAGACGGCCACGAACTCGTACAGCAGGGTGAAGACGAGGATCTGTGCGGTCGTACCCGTCGCACGAACCGCGTGCGAGCGAACCAACCGGCGCGGGAGCGACGCCCCCCGGCCGTGTGCGGCAAACGTCCACCGGTCGTTGATGCCGAACATGACGAGAATCGCGAGTTCGATAGTGGCGAGGTTGACCCAGACCGCCGGGAGACCCCCGAACTGGACGAGCAAAAAAAGCGCCGTGGTGTCGACCGTGGCGCCGACGACACCGACGGAGACGAACTTGCCGAACCGGGTTCGGGACGCGAGCGCCGACACCCAGCGTGTCAGCGCCCCTCGACGGTCACTCATTGCGGTTCGAGGTGCCGCCGAGCAGCGTTCGGACCCCGTCACGCACCGCCGAGATGCCACCGCCGCGGGCGGTTCGAACCCGGGTACGCACCAGCGCCACACCGAGTTCGAACGCCGTACGCACCGGCGGCACCGTCGAGTCCGGGTGGTCGTACCAGGTGATCGGCACCTCGCACACCCGGAGGCCGCTGTCGCCGGCGAGAGCCACGAGTTCGACGTCCCAGGCGAACCCGGTCTCGGTGAGTCGTCCGCGGAGCTGTTGCCAGGCGTCGGCGGTGAGAGCCTTTGCACCGCACTGGTAGTCGTACAGCGATACGTCGACGAGACGTCTGGCGAGCCACGCGAACCCGTCACCCATAACCGACCGGGAGAGTGACTGGTCGGTCGCGATCGTGGCGTCGGGGTGACGCCGCGACCCGACCGACAGGGAGGTCTCTCCGGTCACGACCGTCGTCACCACCCGGTCCAACTCGGGGGCCGGTGTCGAGCCGTCGGCGTCGGCAAAG
>JAQCNM010000078.1 GCA_028275025.1 Halovenus sp. | reverse complement strand
AGGGCCGTCTCGATCTCGTCGGCTTGGGTGACACCGATGAACCGCTCGACGATGCCGTCGTCGTTCTCGACGACGACTGTCGGAATCGAGCGAACCTGGTACTCGTTTGCGACATCCTGGTTCTCGTCGACGTCGATCTTCTGGAACTCGACGCCCTCGTACTCCGTTTCGAGGTCGTCGATAATCGGGTCCTGTGTCTTGCACGGACCACACCAGTCGGCGTGGAAATCCTTTAGCGTGACAGTCATTGCTTACACTCAAACTACGCTACGGGTCTGGATAAGCGTTTTTGTCGCCATCGACAAAACTGGTCTCGGCCAGGGCTGTCGGCTCGGAGCCGTCCTGCCCGACGAAACCGGCCACCCGCAGACACACGTCGAAACCGTTATTATCTCAGGTAGCGAAGCTAAGCGTATGAGTTCACAGGAGCCCGGTTCCGGACTGATGTCGAGTGCCGGTCTGGTCCGGTACTTCGATTCGGACGACAACAAGGGGATGCGCATCGACCCCAAGTCACTCGTCGCGTTCAGCGTTCTCCTCGGCGTGTTCGTTCTCCTCCTCAACGCCTTCGGTGCCTGAGGTCGCGAAACGACCGAACTAAGTTCCGTCGGTCGGTACCGTGGGTATGGAATCACGCACGTACGCGACTGCGGCGACACCAGGCGACACCGTGACGGTCGCCGGTTGGGTACACGAGATACGTGATCTCGGCGGCATCGCGTTTCTCATTCTCCGGGACACGACCGGCAAGATACAGGTCAAGTTCGAAAAGAACGACACCGACGACGAACTGGTCGAGACAGGATTGAACGTCCACCGGGAGAGTGTGCTCTCGGTGACCGGCAGTGTCGAGGCGGAGGAGCGTGCGCCGACCGGTGTCGAGATGGTGCCCACCGAGGTGGACGTGCTCGCCGAGGCCGACCCGGAACTCCCGCTCGACCCCTCCGGAAAGGTCGAGGCCGAACTGCCGACACGGCTTGACAACCGCACACTCGACCTGCGCAAATCCGAGGTACAGGCCATCTTCGAGATTCGTGCGGTCATGCTCCAGGCGGTTCGGGACACGTTCCGCGACCTCGACTGCACAGAGATAAACACGCCGAAGATTGTCGCCACCGGGACCGAGGGGGGGACCGAACTGTTCCCGGTGACGTACTTCGGGCGCGAGGCGTTTATGAATCAGAGTCCACAGCTGTTCAAGCAACTGATGATCGGCTCCGGCCTGGAGCGGGTGTTCGAGGTCGGTCCCATCTTCCGCGCCGAGGAACACAACACCCCACGACACCTCAACGAGGCGACCTCTATCGACTTCGAGTCGGCGTTTATCGACGACGCCGAGGCGATGGACGTCTGTGAGGCGATTGTCGTCGCGGCCTACGAGGCCGTCGCGGCGAACTGCGAGGACGAGCTTGCGGCACTGGGTCTGGCCGAGACGTTCGAGGTACCCGACACCGGGTTCCCGCGACTCTCCTACGGAGCGGCCATCGAGCGCATCAACGCCACCGGCGCACTCGACACACCGCTCGCCTGGGGTGACGACCTCTCCACGGAGGCCGAGCGCGCACTCGGCGACGAGGTCGGTGGTCACTACTTTATCACCGACTGGCCGAGCGAGATAAAGCCGTTCTACATAAAGGACCGCGACGGCGACGAGACACTGTCGACCGGGTTCGACCTGATGCACCCGCGGCTGGAGCTCGTCTCGGGCGGCCAGCGTGAGCACCGCCACGAGCAGCTCATCGAGGGGTTCGAACAACAGGGGCTCGAACCGGAGACCTTCGAGTACTACACGAAGATGTTCCGCTACGGGATGCCCCCTCACGCCGGTTGGGGGCTGGGTGCCGAACGACTCCTGATGACGATACTCGGGCTGGAGAACATCCGCGAAGCGGTGATATTCCCGCGGGACCGACAACGGCTCAGTCCCTGAGACGGCCGGCACGGCGACCGCCGAGACGCCCCCGCCGGCCGGACACCCGCCGAACCGACACACTCTGCTCGCGGCCGGGCCGCCGAAA
>JAQCNM010000066.1 GCA_028275025.1 Halovenus sp. | reverse complement strand
ACGAGCGGGTCGTCCGTCCGTACACGCCGACGAATCTCCCGGGGAGTGACGAACTCGCGCTCACGGTCAAACGCTACGACGACGGACTGGCGTCGTCGTACATACACCAGAAGCGACCCGGCGACACCGTGACAATCGGTCCGATCGAGGGGAGTCTCAAACTCGCCGACCCGGACCGGGATGTCGCCTTTCTCGCGTCGGGAACGGGACTCACCCCGATGATGGCGATGCTCAGACAGTACCTCCGGGAGGGGACCGGGCAGGCACACGTGGTGCTCGGCGAGAAACGCGAGGAGACCATCATCCACCGGGAGACGCTCAACGAGTTGGCGGCGAACAACCCGAACCTGGAGGTCACGTTCGTGCTGTCGGACCCCAACTGGGAGTGGACGGGTCGGGTCGGGTACGCACAGGAGCACCTGGAGGGGCTGTTCGACGCGTTCGCCGAGCGTGACTTCTACGTCTGTGGTGTGCCGCCGATGGTCGTCCAGACAAAACAGCGGCTGGCCGAACTCGGGGCCCCCGAGGCACGGATCCACAGCGAGGGCTGGGAAGACAGCGTTGTCGAGGAGTAATCGGAGGAGCTTCTGTCTACCGGGGTCTGGCGGTAACAGAACAAGACGGGAGGGGGTTGAAGTGCCGGGCGACCCTCGAAACAGCATGGACAGGGAGCGTCGACACCACAACCCAGACGAACCGACACCACCCACAGGCCGGAACGGGTCACCGCCGAGAGAACAGACGAACACGACAGAGTACGAGGTGCTGGTAATCGGCGGTGGCACCGGCAACAACGTCGCGGCCGCGGCCGCCGACGCCGGACTGGAAACGGCTCTGGTCGAGAAGGGCCCGCTGGGCGGGACCTGTCTCAACCGGGGTTGTAACCCCTCGAAGATGGTCATCCAGGCGGCAAACGCCGCGAACAACGTGCGCACGGCCGGTCGTTTCCACCTCGATGCCTCGCTCGACGGTCACGACTTCGCCGCCGTTGTCGACGAGATGGACGGGACACTCGCCGAGATTGCGGCGGATATGGAGGCACGCTACCGCGAGAAGGAGGGGTTGACACTCTACAAGAACGAGGCGACGTTCGTCGGCGACCGGACTGTCGTGGTCGACGGAGAGCGGGTGCGTGGCGAGCGGGTCGTCGTCGCGGCCGGGAGTCGGCCGACCGTCCCCCCCATCGACGGTCTCGATACGGTGGCGTTCCTGACCAGTCGGGAGGCGCTGTACCTGCGTGAACAGCCCGACAGCCTCGTTGTTCTCGGCGGGGGGTACATCGCGGTCGAGATGGGCTACTTCTTCGAGTCGATGGGAACCGAGGTCAGTATCGTCGAGATGCGCGACAGTCTGGTACCCCGGGAGGACCCCGCGGTCGCCGAGACGTTCACCGACATCGCCCGAGAGCGTCACGAGGTCTACACCGGCCACCGCGCGACAGCCGTCGAGGGCGACGGGGAGACGGTGACGGTCCACACCGAGCGCGAGGACGGGGAGGAGACGACCGTCTCCGGCGAGAAACTGCTCGTCGCCGTGGGGCGACGCCCGAACACCGACACGCTCGGCGTCGAGGAGGCCGGAATCGACACCGACGACCGCGGGTTCGTCGAAACCGACGAGTTTCTCGGGACGAGCGCCGAGAACGTCTGGGCGCTGGGTGACATCGCCGGCAACCACATGTTCAAACACTCCGGTGACTACGAGACCGACCGTCTGGTCCAGACGGTCGTCGAAGACGACCCGGCACCGGTCGACTACACGGCGATGCCCCACACCATCTTCACCGAGCCACAGATTGCCGGTGTCGGGGCGACGGAGGCCGACCTCGAGGCCGAGGGCCGCGAGTACGTCGTCGGGCGACAGTCTATCCCGGAAACACCGATGGGTCGGGCAAAGAAACTCGACCACGGGTTCGTGAAGGTGCTCGCCGGCCCGGACGGTGAGTTACTCGGCTGTCACATCCTCGGTCACGAGGCGTCGGTGTTGGTCCACGAGGTGCTCGTCGCGATGCGGAGTGGGGACGGCACCGTCGAGGACGTCGCCGGTGTTATCCACGCACACCCGACACTCAACAAGGCTGTCGAGTACGCCTTTCAGGAACTCCGGTAGTCAGTCACGTCGGTCCCGCGTGGTCCGACAGCGTTAAATCGGTGTACGTACTTGCACATTATACACCGGAAGCGTACATTAGTGATAGTATGGCAGGGATACAATCGTACATCGAGCGCGTGACCGACGGCGAGAGTCTGACACAGGCGGAGGCACGGGACGCCTCCCGGCTCGTGTTCGAGAACGCGACGGAGGCACAGCTCGGCGCACTGCTTGCCACACTGCGCGCGAAGGGCGAGACAGAGGCAGAGATAGCCGGGTTCGCGGAGGGGATGCGGGCGGCGGCACGGACGATCGAGCCCGACCGCACGGGGCTGGTCGACACCTGCGGGACCGGCGGGGACGACCACGACACCATCAACGTCTCGACGGCGAGTGCCATCGTCGCGGCGGGGGCAGGGGTCCCGGTGGCGAAACACGGGAACTACTCGGTCTCGTCACAGTCCGGGAGCGCAGACGTGCTAGAGGCGGCAGGTGTGACCGTCGACGCGGAGCCACCCGCCGTCGCCGACGCCATCGAGCAGCGCGGAATCGGGTTCATGCTCGCGCCGGTGTTCCACCCGGCGATGGGTGCGGTCATCGGCCCGCGACGGGAGCTCGGGATGCGGACCGTGTTCAACGTGCTCGGACCGCTGACCAACCCCGCAAACGCCGACGCACAGGTCGTCGGTGTCTACGACCCGGGGCTCGTAGAGCCGATCGCGCGGGCGTTCACCCGTCTCGACGTCGAGCGGGCGGTCGTCGTCCACGGCACCGGGCTGGACGAGATCGCCGTCCACGGCGAGACACGGCTCGCCGAGGTTCGTGGCGAGAGCATAGAGACCGACAGTCTAACTCCGGACGACCTCGGTCTGGAACGTCACGATATTACCGCCGTTGCCGGCGGGACACCGGCCGAGAACGCCGAGTACCTGGAGGGGGTCGTCACGGGTGAGATCAGCGGGGCGAAGCGCGATATCGTACTGGCAAACGCCGGCGCAGCGGTGTACGTGGCCGGCGAGGTCGACTCTATCGCGGAGGGGGCCGACCTGGCACGCGACGCGATCGACTCGGGTGCGGCACGCGAGAAACTCGCCCAACTCCGGGCGGTTGGAGGCTGACGATGCGGGTGAAGATCTGCGGCGTGACCGACGAACGGGACCGCGACGCGGCGGTCGCCGCGGGTGCAGACGCGCTGGGGTTCATCTCCGGTGTGCCCGTAGAGACACCGCGTGAGCTCACGGCCGGACGGGCCGCCGCGCTGGTCGACGGCGTCGCACCGTTCGTGACGACTGTCCTGGTGACCGCTCCCGACAGCGTCGGAGAGGCCGTCACCCGGCAGGAACAGGTCGGTGCAGACGTCGTGCAGGTTCACGGTGAGTTTCCCCCGGCGGCGGTCGGCGGCCTGCGCGAGCAGGTCCAGGCGGGGGTCGTTGTCGCGGTCGACAGCACGACCGACCGGGCGGCCGCGTACGCCACGGCCGGGGACGGACTACTAGTAGACTCCACGACCGAGGAGGGGATGGGCGGCACCGGGGAGACCCACGACTGGCAACGGACCCGGGACCTGGTGTCTGCCATCGACACGCCGGTCGTGCTCGCAGGCGGGTTGACCCCGGAGAACGTCCGGGCGGCCGTCGAGACCGTCGACCCGTTCGCGGTCGACGTGGCGTCCGGTGTCGAGCGTCGGCCAGGGGAGAAGAAAAACGACGCAGTCCGGCAGTTCGTCGCGGAGGCGACGGGGGGGTCGCCGTGACGACAGCGGAGGGTGAGGGGCACGGATCGGCCACGGTCACACTCGACACCGACCGCGAGACGTTTTGCGATCACGCCGACGGTGACCGACCGGTCGTGGTGCGGGTGGCCGCCGACCTGGCCGTCGACATCGACCCGCTGGAGGCGTACGCCGCACTGACCGGTCGGACCACCGACATCACCGGGGCGGCGTACTCGTTTCTGCTCGAGAGCGCCGAGAAGGTGCCGTCGAGCGACCCCGACGGGGCGTTCGCGGCCGGTCGGACCGGCCGACACGCCCGATTCTCGTTTGTCGGGTACGACCCGGACGCGGTCGTCACTGTCGGACCGGCCGAGACCGATGTCGAGCTGTTCGACCCCCGGTACACCGAACTGCTCGACAGCGACGGCGGTGACGTCCTCGACAGACTGCGGGCGGCGATGCCAGACGCCCGTCTCGCAGGCTTTCCAGACCGGAGTCGGCGGTCGCTGTCGGGCGGGTTCGTCGGGTTCCTGACATACGACGCCGTCTACGACCTCTGGCTCGACGAGGTCGGTCGTGACCGGCCGCCGTCGCCGTACCCGGACGCGGAGTTCGTGTTGACAACACGGACCCTCGCGTTCGACCACGCCGAGGACACCGTCTCGCTCGTCTGCACGCCGGTCGTCCGCGAGGGCGAGGACGCGGGGGCACGGTACGACGAACTGCGTGCCGAGGCCGAGCGTGTGGCGACGACCCTCGCCGACGCCGACCCCGTCGAGACCGGTGGGTTCAGCCGCGAGGGTGAGCAGGCGGGTGAACAGGCGGCCTACGAGCGGGCCGTCGAGCGGACCCGGGAACACGTTGCCGACGGCGATATCTACCAGGGGGTCATCTCGCGGTCGCGGAATCTGACCGGCGAGATCGACCCGCTGGGTCTGTACGAGTCGCTGCGGACGGTCAACCCCTCACCGTACATGTACCTGCTGGACCACGACGGGCGAACGGTCGTCGGGGCGAGTCCGGAGACACTCGTCTCGGTGCGCGGTGAACGGGTCGTCTCGAACCCCATTGCGGGGACCTGTCCACGTGGGAACAGTCCGGTCGAGGACCGCCGCCTGGCCGGGGAGATGCTCGCCGACGAGAAAGAGCGGTCGGAGCACACGATGTTAGTCGACCTCGCACGAAACGACGTCCGGCGGGTCGCCAGACCCGGCAGCATCCAGGTCGAGGAGTTCATGAACGTACTGAAGTACTCCCACGTCCAGCACATCGAGTCGACGGTGACCGGGTCGCTGGCCGCCGACGCCGACGCGTTCGACGCTGTCCGGGCCGCCTTTCCCGCCGGCACACTCGCGGGCGCCCCGAAGATACGGGCGATGGAGATAATCGACGACCTCGAGGAGACACCACGAGGCCCGTACGGCGGTGGTGTCGGCTACATCTCCTGGGAGGACGACGCCGACATCGCCATCGTCATTCGGTCGGCGACAATCGAGGAACGCGGGGAGAGTGCGCGCGGGAGCCAGGCGGTCACGGTGCGTGCAGGGGCTGGTATCGTCGCCGACAGCGACCCGGCGGCGGAGTACGAGGAGACCGAGGCAAAGATGGACGGTGTGCTCGCGGCCATCGAGCGCATCGAGGACACCGGGTCGGAGGGTGGGTCGTGAGCACAGACAAACCGCGGGTGCTCGTCGTGGACAACTTCGACTCGTTTACTTACAACCTGGTCGAGTACGTCAGCCAGCACGCCGAAACCGAGGTGGTCCGAAACACGGCGTCACTGTCGGACGTGCGTGCGGTCGACCCCGACGCGGTTGTTATTTCGCCCGGCCCCGGCCACCCCCGGAACGAGCGCGACGTCGGCGTCACGCCCGAGCTGCTCCGCGAGGTCAGTCAGACGGTACCGACACTCGGTGTCTGTCTCGGACTGGAGGCCGCAGTGCAGGCCTACGGCGGGTCGGTCGGCCGGGCACCCGAACCGGTCCACGGAAAGGCTGTCGCCATCGAACACGACGGCGAGGGTGTCTACAGGGGGCTCGAACAGGGGTTCCAGGGCGGGCGGTACCACTCACTGATCGCCACCGAGGTGCCGGATGCCTTCGACGTGACCGCCACCGGAGCCGAGAGCGACCTCGTGATGGGGGTTCGTCACCGCGAGTACCCGATCGCGTGTGTTCAGTTTCACCCCGAGTCTGTGCTGACGGGGGTCGGACACGACATCGTCCGGAACTTCCTGAGGACCGCCTGAGTTCAGTCTGCTGTCTCGACGGCGACCGAGTCGGTGCCGACGGGTACCTCGATGTTGTTCACGAGAGTAGCGTTGCCGCTGAGAGAGCCGAACGCGAGTTCGGTCGTCACGTCGGCCCGGGTTCCGTTTGAACCGATAGTCACGGTTGCGGTGCCGTTCGCGTCGAACACCAGTGGGACTCTCGGGCCCGATAGCCTGTCACTCGGTGACGTGTTGAACCCGTCGTAGAACGCGGTGACGGCGTAGTCGGTCGAGTTCTGACCGGCAAGCGTCGGGGCGGTCACGACGAGCCGGAATGGGTCGGTCAGGTTGAGTGATTCGAGTGCCGTGTACTGTGTGTTGCTCGTGTTTCCGAACTCGTTGACCGGAATCTGGACGAGCGAGTTCGCCGACACGGTCTCGCTGTTCGCGGGCACCGGCGAGTCCGCCTCCGACAGCCAGGTAACGGCGACCTCGTCGGCGAGCGGCCCCGGACGCACCGCCAACCGGGAGCCGACATCGAACGCGTCCGGACGCTCCACCAGAACCTCGCGCACATCGACGTCTGCAGTGTCGACCATCGCCCCCGCGTAGCCGGTCGAGAACGTGCCGGAGGTCGACTCGGTCTCGTCGGTGACGCCCGAAGACAGGCTGTCACCACCGGAGCCACCCCCGAGGAGAACCACACCGAGTACCAGAACGACACCCACAGCAACGAGGACACCAGCGATTTCCATCCCACCGCGGCCCGTACTGGTCTCGAACATACGTACAGTCTCAGAATGCAAACTAAAAGTGTTTTCTGAACTTATTTTTCAGGTACGGGGTCTGATAGGACTCTGGTCGGGGTCACGGCACGGTCCGGAACCAGTATCCACGGGTAGAGACGGTCATCCACCGCCGGTCTGTGAGGCACGGGTCCGGCTGTACACCGGGCCGGAGAGAACGAGCACCGCGAAACCGGCGAGTGCGGCCACGAGTGTAGGGCTGACGGCGAACTCGGCGAGCGACAGCGAGCGCATCGACGCCCCGGTGAGAACGGCGACCAGCGCCCAGGGCAGTTCACCGACGAGCGTTCCGAGGTAGAACGGGCGGGGGGAGACACCCACTAACCCCGCACAGTACGAGATGGGGTCACCGGGGACCGGCGAGAACCGGGCCGCGAGGACGCTCCGGGTCTCACCAACAGCGCCGACGAGCCGCTCGCCGGAGTCGCTGAGGCTCCCGAACAGCCCGATATCGGTCCGGGCGTACCGACCGAGCAGGTACGGTGGGGTCCCGGTGAGGAGTGCCCCAGCAAGCGAGAGCGGAAGGGCGAGAGCCGGCCCGTACAGGTAGCCAAGCACCACCGCGACGAGCGACACCGGCCACAGGAGAAACGGCCGAACGAGATAGACCCCGACCAGCACGACCACGAACAGAGCCGGTGTGTCGGCGAGCCCTTCCAGACGGGCGATGACCGTCTCGGGCGAAAACAGGAGCATCGCGACGGCCGCGACGCCGAGTAGCCCTGCCACGGCGGCCGCCTGCCGCTGTGTCGCTGGGTGCATCTATCGTCTGTCCACGCCACGCCGGCAAACACTTTGTGGTGGCTCCCGAAA
>JAQCNM010000062.1 GCA_028275025.1 Halovenus sp. | reverse complement strand
CCGACAAAGTGAATCTCGTCTTCCTCTCGAACGTCGTTTGCCACCCGTACCAGGCGTTCCTCGTCCTGTTCGTAGTCGCCGGGTTCGCCGACAAAGGGGTATCCAGGCTCTCTGAACCCAGGGATACCGGTCAGCGTAGCCCCCTCGTTCATCGCCTGGAGTGTCCCGTAGCCGTCCTCGTTGAGAGTGAACGTGTTCTCGGCGTCCCCTCGTTCACCGAACTTCTGTCCCAGGTTGTGGAACCCGACGAGCCCGTTGCCGTCGGGTGTGACGAACGGGTCGCCGGGGCCGAGGCTACTACTCGACGACAGCGCGGCGAACTTCACGACCCAGACGGTGTACCTGCCGTTCGGGATTCCGTTCTCTACGGTCACGGTGACCCGGGTTCCCGCATCCGGAAACGCCTCACCGAGCGCCACGTCACCGGTCACGGCGCTGTACTCACCCCAGGTAACCGGTTCCCAGGGCTGTTCGTAGCCGTTCTCGCGGGAGTATCCCGCCGGAGGCCGGACGACCTGCCGTTTGCTGTCGTTGAGTGAACGAAACAGCATCGCGTCGTACTCCGTGTCGTCGGCCATTATCTCGTCGAGCGGGATAGAGACGGGGCCCGGGTCGAACAGGAGCGTGTCGTCGTCGAACGGGGGTGCCTCGCCGCGAGCGTTCGTGATGAAGTTCGGGTTCGGAATGACGCCCACCTCACCCGTCGAGGCAACCTCGTCGTCACTGTTGTGGTCTGCCCGGGTGACCGGTGAGAAAGCCGCCAACCCACCGAACCCCGCGGCCCCGATCACCCCGAGTGTCTGTCGCCGTGAGAGACCGGAGCCGTTGTGTTCTGTCTGTTCCCCTCCAGTTTCCTCGGTCGGTGAACTGTCTTCCATTAGCTCCCCGACGGGCACACAGAATAGCTGGTGATTAAATCCTTGTTGAACGTGCAATTCAAACTGAAACCGCAAAAGATTTATTAGACTGTACTACCGCGCGTGAGACTCGGTATATCATCTTTTTTCAGGCAGGCCAGACACAGACACCAGTCGGGTCGGACACCGTGCAGTCGCCGGGGGAGCCTGCTGTCGGACGGGACTGTGGTCCGTCGGTCGCCGGGGGACCGACTCGAACCGGTGCAGTCGGTCCGTATCGGTTGCCTATTTACTCTTGGAGCCCTAGTAGATACGAATGGAATTCGACGAACTGCTGCGCGCACGACGGTCTGTTCACCAGTACGGCGACGAACCGATATCGGAGTCGACACTCGAGGAGATATTCGAGGCAGCGACCCTCGCCCCGTCGGGTTACAATCTCCAGCCCTGGGAGTTTCTGGCTCTGCGCGACGACGACAAGAAAGCCACCCTGCGCGAAATCGCGTACGGACAGGACCACGTCGAGGAGGCCGACACGGCGATTGTCGTGCTCGGTCACACCGACCCGATGACACACGCCGAGACGGTGTTCGACGACTGGCTGGCAAAGGACTACCTGCCAAACGAGGAGGTTCGCGACGCACTCGTGGAGAACGTCTCGGAGATGAGTGAGATGTCCGCGTCCGACCGCCGGACCTGGACAACCCGGTCGACGGCACTGGCGGCGATGACGATAATGTACGCCGCACGAGACCGCGGCGTCGCGAGCTGTCCGATGGAGGGGTTCGACGCCGACGCCCTGGTCGACAGCTTCGATATCCCCGAGGAGTACGAACCGGTCATGCTCATTACGCTCGGCTACCCCGAGGCAGAAGCATCTGACATCGAGAACGAGCGAAAGGCCCGTCGCCCGGTCGAGGAGATTGTTCACTACGACGAGTTCGACCCGAGCGACGAGACGGTGCTCGCGCCTGCCGACGACTGAGACTGCCGTTCTGTGACCCGCACCGAAACCGCCCTCGTGGTCACACCGGCTCCTGGCATCCGCCCGTTCGCGCCTGCGGTGGCTACTCTAGGCGCAGTATGATGATGACCAGAAACCACAACACGCCGGCGACGAACACGAGCGAGGCGATGCTCCCGACCCAGCCAAGACCCATCCGCGCGTCGGCAACGGCGAGGAGTGTCGAGACCACCCAGATCCAGACCAGGAGTGGCTGTTCGGTGATCTTGATATCCATAATCGGGATAGCCACCGTATATTAAAAAGTTCGGGGTTACCGACGGGCTTCGGGAGCCACACCGACCGCGACTTCGACGCTCGGTCGTCCGACGGTCGGCAGACCGACCGGCCACACGTCCCGGCGGCGTCAGCTATCGGGTGGGGAGAGACTGCGCCCGAACTCGTCGAACGTGTCGAGACTGTCCGGGAGGTCGTACTCGAGACGACGCTGCTCCCGGTGGTCCGGGTTCTCCAGGGGGGCCGCGACCGACTCCCAGCCGGGTTTGACCGCAATCGACCCTGCGGGTGACCCGGCGGCGATGTGGTGGGCGGGAACGTCGTCTTTCACCATGGACTTTGCCGCGAGCAGGGAGTTGCGTCCCATCCGCACCCCGGCACGCACCAGCGCGTCGTATGTCACCCTGACGTCGTCTTCGATGACAGTGTGGTAGTTGCGTACCTCGGTCTGGTCGACGACGTCGTGGTCGTGGCTGTAGACGTGTGCCCGGTCCGAGAGAGAGACGCGGTCACCGATGGTCAGCGCCCCGCGGTCGTCGAGGTGCACGTCGTCGTGGACGACCACGTTGTCACCCACCTCGATGTTGTGGCCGTATGTCATCGAGATACCCTTGAAAAACCGGCAGTGCTCCCCACACTCGGCAAAGAGGTGGTCTGCGAGCATCCGCCGAAACTCCAGTGCGAACGCGACGTTGTCGGCCATCGGGGTGGCGTCGAACTGCCGCCAGAGCCACTGGAGGTGTTTCGACCGCTGGAACTGTTCGTCGGTCTCCACCTCGGCGTAGTACTCACTCTCGACGGTGACGTTACAGGGGTCGTACCCCTGGAGTCTGACCCGCTCGGCGGGCGACACCGCCTCGCCGGCCTGCCAGCGCTCGTAGGCCTCGCGGTCGCCGTGCAGGTCTACGAGCACCTCCTCGACAACCGTGCAGATGTCTTCGTCGCCCGAGAGCCGTTGATCGACCGTCTCGACGAACGTCGCCAACCCCTCGGCGGCATCGTCGGGTAACGACACGTGGCGCTTGGTCATACGTTCGATTGCCTGCGGACGTTGATAGTGGTTTCCTCTCTCCAGTCACACGCCCCGCCGGGGTTCGCCCGCCCGGAGAACCCGTTTCTCACCCGGCTGTGGCGGTCTATCCAGCCACGGTGAAATCGAAAGGGTTCCGGGGCCGAGGGGGGGTGAACTGTGCCCTCGACCGGGCCTGAGTACCGTTTGAACTCACTGTACGGTCACACAGACAGTCTCGTTCCGGCCGGTGGTGGCAGGTCAGACGACGCCGGTGACGCTCGCGGCCTCGCGGGCGGCGGCCTCGCTGATACCGTCGCCGAGAATCGTGTAGCGGTCCCGCACCTCGTTTGCGGTGGCGAGCGCCCGCACCAGCGTCTCCTCGTCGATACCGAGTCCGTCGGCAGTGGTCGGCGCGCCGATGTCGTCGAGCGCCTGCCGGATGTCGGGCCACAGCTCGTTGCCGGTCTGGAGGTACGCCACCATGATGGCACCGACACCCACCTGATGGCCGTGGAGTGCCGCGTCCGGCACGAGGCTGTCGAGACGGTGTGAGAAGAGGTGTTCGGCCCCGCTGGCCGGCCGGGAGGTGCCCGCGATGCTCATCGCGACCCCGGAGGAGACGAGTGCCTTTACCACGACCCAGGCCGACTCCTCGAGCCCGTTTCGAATGTCGCCGGACCGCTCGACCAGTAGCTCGGCGGTCATCCGCGAGAGAGCACCCGCGTACTCGGAGTAGGGGGTCCCCTGGAGGCGGTGTGCGAGCTGCCAGTCGCGGACGGCGGTGTAGTTCGAGATGATATCGGCACAGCCGGCGGTGGTGAGCCGCCACGGTGCATCGGCGAGCACCGCGGTGTCGGCCACAACCGCGAGCGGCGGGCGGGCCGCGACGCTGTGGCGTGTGTCCCCCTCGGGAACCGACCCGCGGCTGGAGACGATGCCGTCGTGGCTAGCCGCGGTCGGGACCGAGACGAACCCGAGCTGGCGCTCGGCGGCAGCCATCTTCGTGATGTCGATCGCCTTGCCGCCGCCGACCCCGACGAGATACTCCGCGTCGACCGCGTCCAACCGGTCGAGAACCCGCTCGACGGCACCGAACGTCGCCTCCTCGACGACGACCAGTTCGGGGGCCGGCCCGAGTTCACGGAGCTGCTCGACAACGGCATCGCCGGCGACCCGCCGGGGGGTCGGGCTCGTGACGACCAGCGGCTGGCCCGAGAGGTGTGTCTCGGTGATCGTCTCACCGGCCCGCGCGAGCACACCGTGGCCGACCACGACGTTCCGCGGGAGCCGTATCCACGTCGACTTCTCGAACATATATCCTCGTGGTGGGCACGGGCGTATAAATTCACGCGTCACGCCCGGCCGACCTGACCAGGCGTGACTACTGGACCGGTCGACACCAGTATGGACCGGTCGACACCAGTATGGACCGGTCGACACCGGTATGGACCGGTCGACACCAGTACGGACCCGTCAGGCCGACGCGCCTGCCACGAGGTCGGTTGCCTTTGAACGCGACCGGGCCACGACGTCGGGACGAGCCTCGAACTCGATTGTGACCTGTTCGCCGTACTCGACATCACGGACGTGGGCGTTGTCGTGAATCCAGGAGATTACACTCATCGTGTTCTCGGTCATCGGCAACACGAGCCGTTCACGCTCGAAGTCCGGAAGCTCACGGTGGATGCGCTCGCGCAGGTGGTCGACTTTCTCGCCGGTTCGGGCGCTCACGACCACCGGGTTCGGGGCGAGCGCCGACAGTGCCTCGCGCTTCTCGCCGAGCCGGGCGTCCTCGACCCGGTCGGCCTTGTTCAACACCGTCACGATTGGGGCCTCGTTGCGCTCGTAGAGGGTGTCGTGGCAGGTGACCAGCTTCTCGCGCATCTCGGGGAGTGGCTCACTCGCGTCGACTATCAGCAACACCAGATCCGCCAGGTACACCGAGTCCAGGGTGGACTTGAACGACTCGACCAGCCAGTGTGGCAGGTCCGAGATGAACCCCACGGTGTCGGTCACGAGCGCGTCACGCGGTCCGAGGTCGGCACGACGGGTGGTCGTGCCGAGCGTCGTGAACATGCGGTCCTCGGACTCGGCGGTCGTGTCGAGGTCGGGGTGACGGTCGACGTTCTCGTCGACGTCGAGCTCCGCCGCCAGCCGTCGGAGTAGCGTCGACTTGCCGGCGTTCGTGTACCCCGCGAGCGCGACGAGTTCGAACCCCGACTCGCGGCGCTGCTCGCGGCGCTGCTGGTCGGTCTGTTCGATCCTGTCGAGCTCCTCGCGGATGCGCGAGATGCGGGCTTTTATATCTCGCTCGCGGCTCTCGTCGTACTCGCCGAGCCCCATGAACCCGGGCCGCTCGTCGCGTTTCGCCAGACTCGCCTTTGCCTCGGCACGGGGCAACTCGTAGCGGAGCTCCGCGAGTTCGACCTGGAGCTGTGCCTTTCGTGCTCGGGCTCGCTGACCGAAGATCTCGAGGATGAGCCGGAACCGGTCGACGACACGCACACCCTCGGGGAGTTTGTTCCCGATATTGAACGTCTGGTACGGGCCGAGTTCGTTGTCTACCACCACGACAGCGGTGTCACCGCCGGCCGCGGCGGCCGCAATCGCCTCGACCTTTCCCTCACCGAACCCGTAGGCCGGGTCCTCTGTTCGTGTCTGTGTGACCGTCTCGACCACCTCGTAGCCCGCTGCGCTGGTCAACTCGGCGATCTCTGTCGTATCCGCCTCACCGGTCTCCACCCGCTTTGCGACGAGGGCTCGCTCGCCGGTCTCCGATCTTGCTGTCACTCGTACCGGCGGTAGGACGTGCTGGTATTTGAAATGCGGGGTCAGTCCGGCGTCACCGCCGGCCGCGAGACCCGGTCACGGGCCGAGACATGGACGGAAATGGCTGCCACAGACGTCGACTACGGTCGGAAGTGGCTGCCACAGACGTCGACTACGGTCGGGAGTGGCTGTCGTCTGCGTGTGCGTAGACGAACGCACGCAGGAGTTTCGCCCCGAGTGTCGCGGTCTGCCCGTCGTCGCGGTCGTTTACCTCCACCACGTCGAACCCGACACAGTCCGGGGCGAGTGTGCGTACCACCCCGTGCATCGTCGTGGGGTCGAGACCGAACGGCTCGGGAGTGCCCGTTCCCGGTGCGAACCCTGGGTCGGCCGCGTCGATGTCGACACTCAGGTACGCCCGACCGTCGACAGTCGGCTCCCAGTCCGGCACCGCCGCCGGGGGGACGACGGTCACACGCCCGCTCGTCTGTGCCAGTTCCCACTCGGCCTCGCTGCCCGAGCGTGCACCGAGCACTACCACCTCGTCGGCGTACTCCAGGGCGTGGTGTGACACCGTCGCGTGACTCAGTGGGTTCCCCGCGTACGACTCACGCAGGTCGAGGTGGGCGTCCAGACAGACGTACAGGTCGGGGGTCAACGCACGGAGTGCCGCCACGGTGACAGTGTGTTCACCACCGACCAGCAGCGGGACGACGCCCTCGCGGCTGTACTCTGCGAGCGCACCGCGCAGAAAGTCGAGATACTCCGCCGCGTCGTCACCGGGGCGGATATCGCTGTGGTCGTGGACTCCGAGGTCGGTGAACCGGAGCCCGGTGTGCCGGTCGTAGTCCTCGAACGGCTCCGCCGCCTCCCGAACGCGCCGCGGGCCGAACCGTGTCCCGGGCTTGAACGTCGTGGAGACGTCCAGTGGCGCGCCGACGACACTGTAATCGGCGGTCTCGCGCGGGGCGTGTGCGCCGGGGAACCCCATCAGACGATCTTGCGCTTGCCCTCGTGCTCGAGAAACTCGATCTGGTCGTCCGCCTGAATCTCGCCGGTGTCGGCCCGCATCACGAAGTTGTCGTACGTCTCGAGGTCCATCACCTGTATCTCGTCGTCGCGAACGTCGATGACCTGTCCCTGCTTGCGGTTGATGATCGGGACCCATATCTTCTGGTCGACCGGCTGTGACAGCGACCGCTTCCGCCCGTCGAAAACCCCCTCGGCCTCGATACGTGCCTTTGCACTGCCGTGTTTACCTGGCTTTGCCGTGCTGTATGAGTTTATCTTGCAGGGGATATCGTCGATGTTGACGTAACTCCCCTCGTCGAGTTCCCGGACCTCGGTCTGCTGTTTTGCCATGTGCCCCGATTATCCACCTGTCAGTATAAACAGTTTGGATTGAGTGCCCCCGTTCGGGTGAGGTCTCGGGTCTCAGTCGGGGAGTCGGTCCCGGCCGTCGTAGCCGTCCTCGCCGTCTGCGCCACCGGTGTTCCCGGCCCCGGACTCGTCGGTTCCCCCGGTGCCGTTCCGGTCGCCGGAGCCGTCACCACCCTCGTCTGTGTCTCTCTGTGCCACGCCGTCACCGTTCGTCCCAGGGGTCGGCATCGCCTCGTGGACAGCCGTGTCGCCGTTCTCCCCTCCCCCAGGTGGGGAGTCGTGCTGGTCGTCACGGAGACGCTGTCGGGTGAACTGCGCGTCGGACTCCGCGTAGAGGGTGAGACCGGTCTGGAACGAGCGGTACAGAAAGAACCCGACGACCGCCGTCGCGCCGGCCGCGAGGAGTGTCTGGACCGTCGAGGCGGCGACCGAGAGCAGCGTCGTCGAGACGATTCCGGCGGCAAACACCAGACCGAGCACCACCCGCCGGGCCAGACGCTCGAACTGGTCCTCCGGGTCTCGCAGCGCGGCATCGACCCGCAGGTCGTCCCGGTTCATCCGGTCGAGTGTGGACTCGAGTTTCGGCGGCACCCGCACCGACGCGCCGACGGCCGCGCCTACGTCCTCGGCTCTGTCCGTCACGAACTGGCGGGCACCCTCCTCGAAGTACCCCTCCGCCCTGAAGTACTTCTGGGAGGCGTCGATAAAGTCGAACTCCGGGTCGAGCGCGACACACACCCCCTCGACGACGGTCGCCACCCGCAACACCAGGGCGAGATCTGAGGGGATACGAAAGGGAAACTCGTAGATAGTGTCCTCGACCTGGTCGACAATCCGCTGGATGCGGTACTGGTCGACCTCGTCACCCCGGAGGTCTGTTATCGCCAGTTCCAGTATCCCCCGAATCAGGTCGCGGTCGGCGTCCGGCGAGACTGTCCCGATCTCGACGAGCGCGTCGATGATGGCGTCGACATCCTGCCGGACGACCGCGGTGTAGAACCCGACCACGTTCTCCTGGATGTAGGGGTCGACGTAGTCACTCATCCCGAAGTCGTACAACACGAGGGTGCCGTCGTCCGCGACCGCCAGGTTGCCGGGGTGGGGGTCGGCGTGGAAGACACCGTCTTCTAGTATCATCTGCAGGTAGACGAACTGGAGTCGCTCGGCGAGGGCCGTGCGGTCGATGCCGAGGCTGTCGAGACGCTCGAGGTTGTTTATCTTCGTGCCCTCGACGTACTCCATCGTCAGCACACGCTCGGTAGAGTGGCTCTCGACCACCGCCGGGATTCGGATGTTGTCGTCGGCCCGGAAGTTCCCCCGGATCTCCTGGAGCATCTCGGCCTCGCGCCCGTAGTCCATCTCCTGACGGATAGTCCGGTCGAACTCGTCTGCCAGTGTCTCGAGTGAGAACGACCGCACGTCGTCGACAAACCGCACGAGCAGGGGCATCGACCAGCGGATCACCCGGAGGTCAGCCTCGACGAGTTGCTCGACACCCGGGCGACGGATCTTCACGGCAACGGGTTCGTCGTCGACGCGAGCCCGGTAGACCTGGCCGAGACTGGCTCCGCTTATCGGCTCGGTGTCGAACTCGTTGAACCGCTCCGTCACCGGCCCGAGTTCCGTCTCCAGAACCCCTCGTGCTGCCGTCCAGTCGGCCGGTGGAACGTTGTCTTGCAGTTTCGTGAACTCGGCCAGATACTCGGGCGGGAGCACGTCCGGCCGGGTCGAGAGTAGTTGCCCGAGCTTGATAAACGTCGGTCCCAGCGTGAGCATCGAGTCGAGTAACCGCTCTGCACGCCTGCGGCGTCTGTCGGAGCCGACCTCCCTGGAGGCCCCGAAAAACAGGAACCGTCGCCGGTCACGTGCGTAGGCAACGAGCAACGGGAGAAACCGCCGCGTGACCACCAGAAACCGCCAGTACGCTCGCAGGTTCACCGGCCGGTCCCCCTACTCGCTCTCGACCGCGATTGTGGTTCCCGACCCGGTGTCCTCCTCGCGTTTCGGTAGCCGCAGTTCGAGCACCCCACGCTCGACCGCCGCCTCGGCGGAGTCGACGTCGGCGTCCCCCGGGAGGGGTAGCTCCGCGTCGAGAAACAGCGACCGCTCCTCCGAGACGTAGCTGAACCCCTCCGGGATCGATTTCTCGCGGAGCCCCTCGATCTGTATCCCGCCCGGCGTGGCGCTCACGTCCACCGTCTCCGGGGTCGTTCCCGGCAGGTCGACCACCAGCAGGTACGCGTCCTCGCTCTCGAGCAGGTCGGCAAACACCGCCTCGGGCAGGTCACGCAGGGCGTCACGGAGCGCTGACATACCCTGCTGTAAGACCCCACCGGCGAAAAAGGCCCCGGATTCGGCTACAGCACCTCGGTGAGGCGGTCGACCTGTCGGCCTGCCGTCACCCCTCCGCCCAACCGGTCGGTGTCGTGACGGTCGACGTGAATCGCGTCGAGACCGGCGTTTCGCGCGGCACCGACGTCCCGCGGGTCGTCTCCGATCATCGCACCGGCCCGACCGTCTCCTGTGACACCCAGTCGGCGCATCGCAACCTCCAGCGGGTCCGGGTCGGGTTTCCAGCCGAGGTCCTCGTCACAGCAGACAACGGCGTCGAACCAGTCTGCGATGCCGAGTGACTCCAGTATCGGCTCGGTCAGGTACGCCTGACAGTGGGTGACGAGCCCGACCGGCCCCCGGGTTTCGGTGACGAACGGCGCGGCGTCGGGGTAGATGTGCGTGGCAGCGGCCCGTGGTCCCGGGTCGTCGACCTCGTGGAACTCGGTCCAGAACCGCTCCCGGTCGACACCGGTCTCGGCGAACACCTTCTCGCGGGTTCCGCCGAACCCGTACCAGAGATGCTCGGCCTGACGGGTGCTAAACGAGACACCCAGCCGGTTGCCGACCCGGTTGCCCACCTCGTGGATATAACTCTCCTCGACATCGACGAGCGTTCCGTCGAGGTCGAGCAACCAGAAATCGTAATCGCGACTCATAGGACACACAGATAGGCGGTGTTACCGTATAGCTCTTGTTGTTTGGGCTGTGGCGTGGTGGGAGCGGTGGTCCGACAGTCTGAGACGAGTCGGGTCGAGCAGTGGTGTATGACCGGTGGACTCCACTGGCTCTCGCTGCCCGGTGTCGGACTGGCGTTGCCGGTGGTCGCCGGAACACTCCTCGCGGCGGCACTGCTCGCGGGTCTGCTCGGTGTGTGGTCGCGACCCGACAGCGTGCTGGACGGCCGGCCTCACACGCCGGGAGCTCGGTCTCGGGTTCGTCTCGACTGCCCGCCTCGGGACAGTTGCCGGCGAGGCGGTTCTCGTTGTCACCGACCTGCTGGTGTTCGTGGTGTCGGTTGTCTGCTGGTCCAGATCCGTCTCGCACTCGGCGGATGACCCGCTCAGACAATCTCGACGAGCCGTGTCTCGTACCGACCGACACGGACCCGACGCCACCCCCGGAGCTGGTCGTCGACAGCCGACTCACCGGTGTCGACACGGAGCACACCCAACCCGTCAAGTTTGCGCCGCGAGGCGACCACCTCGACCGTCGACTGCCGGACGACCGCCGGCGAGATCTGGTCGTTGCCGCGACCGAACACGAACCCCTGGCCGCCGATAGGCGTGACCACGACGACGTTCTCCTCGCCGAGTGCCTCCAGGATATCCGCCTCGGCACCGTCCCGGACGAGCAGTTCACCGTCACGGTAGACGTCGACACCGAGGGGTGAGCCGTCGATACCGAGTGTCTCCTTTACCGTACTGAGGGTACTACCCGGGCCCAGAACGTAGGTCACACCCGGACGGACGTTCTCCGTGACCCACTCGGCGACACCGTCGACGGTGCCGGCGTGTGTCTGCTTGCTCGACTGTCGTTGCTCGGCGACCGGCACCGTCGCCAGCGCCCGGAGTTCGGTGTCGACAGCCCCCTCCCGGTACTCGTCCTCGTCGATATCGGTGACCTCCGCCCGCTCCGTGCTCTCGTGACCGACGGCGACGTGGGCCGCGGCCTCTGGTGTCACCGCGAACACCGCCGAGTACACCTTCACACCGGCCGGAACACCCAGAATCGGCGTCTGGCTCTCCGCGGTCTCGACTGTCTCTGCCACGTCGACGGCCGTGCCGTCCCCGCCGACGAACAGGAGCAGGTCGACCCCCCGGTCGAGCAGTGCACGAACGGCCGTCCGGGTGTCGGCCGCGCTCGTCTCCCCGGTCTCGGGGCTCCCGACCACCGTCGGCCTGAAACCCGCGGCTCGTGCCGCCTCCGCCCCCATCACCCCACCGTAGGTGTAGAGGTCGACCTCGTCGCCGGTGTCGTGGAGTTCTGTCAGGGTCTCGCGTGCCCGGTCTGGCGCACGCATCTCCGCGCCGAGTTCGCGTGCCCGCTCGACCTTCCCGTCGGTCCCCTTTAGACCGACCCGACCACCCATGCCGGCGACCGGATTCACGACAAAGCCGATTCGCATCGATACTGTGTACGGCCGAGCAACCTAAAAACCGCCCGAAACGACCGTGCCCCCGTCCGTGTTCGGCACTGTCAGCTCGGCGGTGGCGGCCCTGATTCTCAGAGTCGATTACTGGCACAGAACGTACTTGTTCCTGTAGCCCGCGTTTCTGATAGATAGTGCCGGCAGAACTAGTTGTGACACCCTACTGTCTCCGGTAAGTATGTCAGAGCAGAACAGAGCACGCGGTGTCTCACCGGTCGTGGGCGGTGTCCTGTTGCTCGGGATAACTGTCCTGATCGTCGCCATCGCCGGGTACGGGATTCTCGGTGCAGGCGATACGGACGACCCCGCACCCGCCGTGGCACTCACACTCGAACAGACGGAGAACCCGGCGGTGTACCGGCTCTCCTACGAGAGCGGAACCACCGCGCTCGGGGAGCGAACCGAACTGCAGGGGGTCGCAGACGAGACGGTGCTCCACGACCGTGGTTTCGTCGCCGGGGCCGAAGCCGAGGTCGTTCCGCTGCGGTCGAACCTCCGCCTGGTCTGGTACGGCGAGGAGCAGAGCTACACGCTCCGGACGTTCAGTGTCGACCCTGTTCTCGGGAACACCTCCGTCTCGGGTATCGACCACGACTGTGCCTGGGCGGAGGCGAGAATAAACGACCAGGGTGACCTGGATCTCAGTAACGGGGTCGTGCTGCGGTGTGACATCACGGATGGTGTCGACCTCGACGACGGTGTGAACAGTATCTCTCTCGACTTTGATACCGACGCCGTGCTCGTCGGCAGTGTCGACACCGACAGCAACGTCGATATCGACAGCGCGACCGTGACCGGGGACATCACCACCACCACCGCAGCCAACGACATTACCGTGACGGGCGAGAGTACGGTCTACGGCGACGTGGTGGCACCGCCGGATACGAACATCGATATCGACGGTGGCTCCGAGGTCGGCGGTGCCGTTGTCGCCCGGGACGGGACCCTGACCCTGGACGGCGTGACAGTCGATGGTCACGTCTACGTCGACTCGGACGATTTTACCTGTTCCGGTGACACGACGATCGGTCCCGAGGGGCTGTCCTGTGGCGCGTACAGTCCGAGGGACCCAGAGGACTACTGAAACCGCGCCGACACCACACGGGAAGAGTCACACCGGCAGCCGCTTCGACCGAGGGGTGTCACACCGGTGTGCGAACCTTCTTGACCGAGGGGACACAACTACCTCTCCAGCAGATGGCCCGTCCGGACGACACAGAGCTCATCGACAGGTTCGAGGAGTTCTACAGGACCTACTACCGCAACGAGATCGCGGCGCTCGCACAGAAGTACCCCAGCGAGCAGAAGTCACTGTACATCGACTGGCAGGACCTCGCACGGTTCGACACGAGTCTCGCCGACGACTTCCGCAACAAGCCCGCCCAGTTGCGGGAGTACGCGGAGGAGGCGCTGCGTCTCTACGACCTGCCGGTGGATGTCTCGCTCGGGCAGGCACACGTCCGGGTGACGCGGCTGCCCGAGACAACCGACATCCGGTCGATCCGCTCGGACCACCGTGGAATGCTCATCACCGTACAGGGGATCATCCGCAAGGCCACCGACGTTCGTCCGAAGGTCACCACGGCCGCCTTCGAGTGTCAGCGCTGTGGGACACTCAGCCGCATCCCGCAGGGGAGCGGTGAGTTCCAGGAGCCCCACGAGTGTCAGGGCTGTGAACGGCAGGGGCCGTTCCAGATAAACTACGACCAGTCGGAGTTTATCGACGCTCAGAAGCTCCGGGTACAGGAGTCACCCGAGGGGTTGCGCGGCGGCGAGACCCCACAGAGCATCGACGTCAACATCGAGGACGACGTCACCGGCGAGGTGACGCCGGGCGACCACGTCTCCGTCACGGGGGTACTCAAACTCGAACAGCAGGGCAGCGAGCGCGACAAGTCTGCGATGTTCGACGTCTACATGGAGGGGCTCGCCGTCGAGGTCGAGGACGAGGAGTTCGAAGAGATGGACATCACCGACGAGGACAAAAAGGAGATAATCGAACTCTCGAACGAACCCGACATCTACGAGAAGGTCGAGGGTGCTATCGCCCCGTCTATCTACGGCTACGAGAGGGAGAAACTCGCGATGGCGCTGCAGTTGTTCTCGGGTGTCACGAAGTTCCTCCCCGACGGTTCGCGGACGCGGGGCGACCTCCACATGCTCCTCATCGGTGACCCGGGAACGGGAAAGAGCGCGTTGTTGCAGTACGTCGACAACATCGCACCCCGTTCGGTGTACACCTCGGGAAAGGGTGCCACGAGCGCGGGGCTCACGGCCGCGGCCGTTCGTGACGACTTTGGCGAGGGCCAGCAGTGGACACTCGAGGCCGGTGCGCTGGTGCTCGCCGACCAGGGTATCGCGGCCGTGGACGAACTCGACAAGATGTCCGCCGACGACCAGAGTGCCATGCACCAGGCCCTGGAGGAGCAGTCTATCAGCGTGAACAAGGCGGGTATCAACGCCACCCTGAAGTCACGCTGTTCGCTGCTCGGGGCGGCGAACCCGACGATGGGCCGGTTCGACAGGTACGAGTCGATGGCCGAACAGATCGACCTGTCACCACCACTCATCTCGCGGTTCGACCTCATCTTCACGGTGACGGACAAGCCATCGCCCGAGGAGGACGCCAGACTCGCCGAGCATATCCTCCAGACGAACTACGCGGGCGAGCTCCACACCCACCGGACCGAGGCGAACACGTCGAACTACAGCGAGGAGGAGGTCGACCGTGTGACCGACGAGGTGGCACCGACAATCGAACCCGACCTACTCCGCAAGTACATCGCCTACGCACGGCGCAACTGCTTCCCGACGATGACCGAGGCGGCAAAGAAACAGATACAGGAGTTCTACGTCGACCTGCGTGCCGAGGGGACCGACGAGGACGCACCGGTTCCGGTCACGGCCCGGAAACTAGAGGCGCTCGTGCGACTCGCAGAGGCCAGTGCGCGGGTGCGGCTCTCGGACACCGTCGAGCAAGAGGACGCCGGGCGGGCGATCGACATCGCCCACTACTGTCTCCAGGAGATCGGGCTAGACCCGGAGACGGGGAACCTCGACGCCGACGTGATCGAGACAGGAACCTCGAAGAGCCAGCGCGACCGGGTGAAGAACCTGCTGGATATCGTCGCAGAGATAGAGACCGAGTACGACGAGGGGGCACCGGTCAACGTGGTCGTGGAACGCGCCGAGGAGGTCGGGGTCGAACCCGGCAAGGCAGAACACGAGATAAAGAAGCTCAAGCAGAAAGGCGAGGTGTACGAACCCCGCACCGACCACCTGCGCACCACATAGATGGACCGTATCTCCGCACTCCGGAACGTCGAGGAGGCGCTGGGACGGTACGAGGAGGACGAACTGTCGCTTCCGGAGCTCGAACGCGAGGTGCGGGGCACACTGCGGACGTACGCGACAGCCTTCGACGACGGGACGCTCTACCGGGCGCGCGGCGAGTCGGCGGCCGACGGGCTCGTCGTGGTCGCAAACTCTCGCGGAGATGCACGCGAGCAGGTCGACGAACTGCTGTCCGGGTCGGTCACGTTCGAACTCGAGCGGGTCGAGCCCTGACCACGGGCGGCAGTTAGTTGCTCTGGATACGTGGCGCGAGCATGTAGGTGGCCGCGCCCTTTCCTTCTGCGATGTCGAAGTGGAGCTTCATCGGAAACTCCTCGCCGAGCTCCAGCGTGACCTCGGCGTCCTTCGGGATGGCACGGTCCATGTCCTGTAGGTAGTCGAGTGAGAACAGCGACGCCGCGGGTCCGGCCACGAGGTCCACCAGGTCGTCGTCGTCGAGTTCTAGGTGGACGTCGTCGGTGTCACCCGCGGCGCTCACGTAGAACAGTCGCCCGTCCTCGTCGACCCCGAGTTCGATGTGGTCGCTGACCATGTCTGCCGCGGTCACGGCACGGTCGATGTCACGTCCCTCGATGACGACAGTCGCGGGCAGATCGAGATCCGGGAGATCTGGCTCCTCGCGGATCGACTCCGGGTCGATGAGCGCCAGTGTGTACTCCAGCCCGTCGATAGAGATGTGCAGTTTGCGGGTCTCCTCGTCGAGTTCTAGGTGGACGAGTTGGTCACTGTCGGCCATCCCCGCGATGTCTGCTAGCCTGGTGAGGTTCACACCGATGAGACCGCCGTCGGCCTGGTAGGACTCGAAGGCGGCCTCGTCGAGCGAGAGATCGACCATACCCACGTTCGCGGGGTCGACCGCGCGGATCTCGACCCCACTCTCGTCGAGGTGAATCTTGCATTCCTCGACCAGTACACCGACCGAGTCGAGTGTCGCCTGCAGACGGTCCGCCCGAACAATCGCATCGAACATTCTTGAATCTGCGTACGGCACCGTCCATTAAAAAGCCACGTCATTGGACTCGTCACCCGGGCCACAGGGCTCCTGACGAACTCGACCGGTCCAGTCGGCCGGCGGGAACAGGTGTATATGCCTGTCTCACATACCACCGGTATGAGCGTTGCAGGACTCTGTGAGATCTGCCACGAGAACACGGTCGAACACACGTGTGGCCGGTGTGGGAGTCTCGTCTGCGACCGGCACGTCGACCGGCGAACAGACCTCTGCGTGGAGTGTACCACCGACGTGAGTGACACCAGCCGCCAGGAGAAAGACACCACCGTGCCCGAGACCAACCAGTACTGGTCCTGAGTCCGGGACATCGCCGGATTGCCGACTATCCCCGCTGGATGTCTCCCAGGTCGGTTCCGCCGCCCGAGACCCCGTCGTCGAGTCCCGCCCGCTCGGCGACTATCGGGCAGTTCGAGAGCCGCACCGTCTCCATGTCGATGAACTCGACAATCTCTGTTCCCTCGTGTGTGCAGTGAATCTCCGGCGCCTCCGAGAGAAACCGACAGTTCTCACAGTAGGCGTGTTTCGACACCTCCACCGTCTCCTCCTCGTCGGTCTGGTCGTCTGGGGTTACCGGCGTGTCGTCAGTCTGGTCGTCTGGGGTTACCGGCGTGTCGTCAGTCTGGTCGTCTGAGGTTACCGGCGTGTCGTCGGTCTGGTCGTCTGAGGTTACCGGCGTGTCGTCGCTCGTCCCCTCCGCGATGTCGGTCCAGACCTCGTCGGTGTCGAGGTCGTCGACATCGACCTCCTCGAACGCCTCGTCCGCGACCGGCGCCTCGGCCGGTCCCTCGACTGTCTCACCCGGTGCGGACGGCGGCTCCGCTCCGTCTGGGAGGTCAACGTTCTCCCCGGGGGCGGACTGCCGGTCCGTCTTGCTCTCTCCGCCGCCCTGTACTCCGGTCTCGGGGGTCTCCTCACTGCTGTCGGACCCTTGTCTTCTCTCGGTGTCGTCACCTGATTCTGTATCGTTGTCTGTCATGTACTGGGAGATCGGTCGGTACCGGCTTCGTGTGAGACGTCTCACTCTGTCAGGGCCGTCTCACTCTACTATCGCGGAGGGGACAATTAAGCGTTGTCACGGTGACAGGGGCTGTGGTGGGTCACTCACCGGACCCACGGAGTCGGCGTGCGACACGGCGCTGGACGCCGCCGGCGAACTGCCGAGCGCTGACGTGCCACGGCGTTCGGTGGCCCTCGACAACTGTCCGACCCTGGCGAATCTCCGTCAGGATGGCCTCGACAGTCGGTTCGTCGGGGTCGACCTTCGTGACCGCTCGGCCGACCATCGTGGCGATATGTGCGTCGCTGCCGGCGGTCATCGGGATGTCGTGTTCACGCGCGAACCGGCGGGCCTGGCGGTTCGCACGACCGGTGAGCAGCCGCGAGTTGTACACCTCTATCGCGTCGACTGTCGCGAGTTCGTCGCGAGAGACCCTGGCTATCACCCCGTGGCGGAGCTCCTGAAACGGGTGTGGGACGACGACCAGGCCGCCGGCGTCGTGGATGCGAGCGACCGTCTCGCCGAAGCTCAGAGCCGGCGGCACGGCGCTCTCGATACCGAGGCCGATAACGTGTCCCGCGGCCGTCGATATCTCGATTCCCGGGATTCCGACGAGGTCGTACACCGGGGCGCGCTCGACCGCCGCCAAACTCCCCTCGATGTCGTCGTGGTCGGTGACCGCGACGGCGTCCAGTCCGACCGTCGCGGCCTGCTCCAGAAGCTCGTCGACGGGGTCCCGGCCGTCGTAGGAGTGGTCGGAGTGACAGTGGAGCTCGACTGAAAGCACGTGTGTAGTTTGCTCGTAGCGTACAAAAGCTATCCGACTGCCGTACACCAGCAGGGTCGTTGGCCCGGAACCGAACGCCAGCGGCGGTCCGTCACCGTGGCGCAGGTGCTTTATACGTGGGTTGCGTAGCATCAACTGACCATTCGGTCACGGTGCAGGGCGGTGGACCGAAGGCAACCCCAGTAACAATGACACGCCGCGTATACAGACTTCACTCGACGCTGGAACTGCCCCTAGAAGACGTCTACGAGTACTTCGAGGAACCCGACCTGCCGGGCGAGGTTGCGGACATAGAGATAACGAGACGGAACAACACGCTGATTATCAGTGCCGTTCCGGCCGACGACAGTATCAGCAAGTACACCCCGACCGCACAGTTGAAAGCGAGTGTCTCGGAGAACCGTGTCTACGAGGAGGACCCCGACGAGCGGGGGCCACCCCGCGGTGGTCCGGGTCCACAGTGGGGTGCACTCGACGAGGAGGAAGAGATCGAGTCGGAGCTCGTCGAGTACGCCTGTTTCAAGGGTGACCGCGAGACCGTTCTCCAGAACACGGCACTCCAGTACGCCATGTTCGAGGTGCTGTGCGAGATTGCCGAGCGAGCAGAAAAGGGAACCCTGACCGCCGTCGCCGTAGAGGACGGCGACCTCGAAGCGACCCGTATCGTCGACGGCGAACAGTGTCCGGCCTCGGTCACTGTCGTCGAGGACCCCAGTAACGACGACGCCGACGACGGTGTCGACTGGCGCGACAACGAGTTCATCTCGGACTGAGTGGTCGGGCCGTGGGGTCTCTCGGCTCCGTGTAGACCCCCTCGCAGTCCTACTGTGCGGGTGTCGCGAGACTCGACGGGCCCCCTGTCGGAATGTTCTTTTTACTCCCCGTCGTACGCCGGGGCATGTTCGACGAGGAGGAGCTTGCCGAGATACGGGCGGGCCGCGACGAGTGGGAGCGTGGCTCTCTCGACCCGACACTGGACCGGTACGGCGAGCGCCGAGACCGGTTCGCGACCGTCTCGAACCTCGAGGTCGACCGCCTGTACACACCCGAGGATGTCGCCGACATCGACTACGAGGAGGACCTCGGGTTCCCCGGGGAGCCGCCGTTCACCCGGGGTGTCTATCCGACGATGTACCGGGGCCGGACGTGGACGATGCGTCAGTTCGCCGGGTTCGGCACCGCCGAGGAGACCAACGAGCGGTTCCACTACCTCATCGACGAGGGACAGACCGGGTTGTCGACGGCCTTCGACATGCCGACGCTGATGGGGCTCGACTCGGACCACCACATGAGCGCGGGCGAGGTCGGCAAGGAGGGTGTCGCGGTCGACAGCCTGCGGGACATGGAGATTCTGTTCGACGGCATCGAACTAAACGAGGTGTCGACCTCGTTTACTATCAACCCGAGCGCGCCGGTTATCTACGCGATGTACGTCGCACTCGCCGACCAGCAGGGGGTCCCCCGAGCGCAGATCCGCGGGACTCTCCAGAACGATATGCTGAAGGAGTTTATCGCCCAAAAGGAGTGGGTCGTCCCACCGGAGCCGTCACTGCGGCTGGTGACCGACGTCGTCGAGTTCTCCGCCGAACACACCCCGAAATTCAAGCCCGTCTCCGTCTCGGGCTACCACATCCGGGAGGCGGGTTCGACCGCGGTGCAGGAACTCGCCTTTACCCTCGCCGACGGGATGGCCTACGTCGAGGCCTGTCTCGACCGCGGAATGGATATCGAGTCGTTCGGGCCGACGCTGTCGTTTTTCTTCAACTCGCACAACTCGCTGTTCGAGGAGGTCGCGAAGTTCCGCGCCGCCCGGCGTATCTGGGCGCGTCTCACCGCAGACTGGTACGGCGCGGAGTCGGACGCGGCCAGACAGCTCAAGTTCCACACACAGACCGCCGGCCAGTCACTCACCGCCCAACAGCCGCTGAACAACATCGCACGGGTGACCGTACAGGCACTCGCGGCTGTTCTCGGCGGGACCCAGAGTCTGCACACCAACAGCTACGACGAGGCACTGGCCCTGCCAAGCGAGGAGGCCGTCCGGGTCGCGCTGCGCAGCCAGCAGATTCTCGCCGACGAGTCCGGAGCCGGCGACATCGTCGACCCGCTCGGCGGCTCGTTTGCCGTCGAGTCACTCACCGACGAGGTCGAGTCGGAGGCGATGACCTACATCGAGGAGATCCGCGGGATGGGCGACGGCTCGATGCGGGCGGGCGTGCTCACCGGCATCGAACAGGGCTACTTCCAGCGGGAGATACAGGAAGCCGCCTACGAGTACCAACAACGGGTCGAGGCCGGCGACGAGACTGTCGTCGGCGTCAACGCCTACGAGACCGAAGAAGACACCGAACCGGAGCTCCTCACGGTCGACGAGAGCGTCCAAGAGCACCAGCGCGACCGTCTCGACGCGGTGAAGCGCGACCGTGACGACGAGGCCGTCACGGCCGCGCTCGCAGGGCTCGAGACGGCGACCGAGAACGGCGAGAACGTCATGCCCGCGATTATCGACGCGGTAAAGAGCTATGCCACGGTGGGTGAGATAATGAGTGTCTTCGAGGACGAGTTCGGGTCGTATCAGGAGACCATCAGCGTGGCGTGAGCGGTCAGAGACGCTGTGTCCGTGTGGCTTAGAGCGGTGTAGGCCAGTGCGCCTGTCAGGATAGCGAAAGCACCGGCCCAGCGGAGCTGTCGCCGTTTTCTGTCTGTCTCACAGAGGCGGTCCACGGCCCTGTCAACGGGGAGTAGGTCCACGGCCCCGCCCGCCGCGAGCACACCGGTGAGCACCCAGTGACCCTCACCGCGCAGGACACCGAGTCCCAGCGAACCCAGCGCAACGAGCGCGTACAGTGACAGTCTCGCCAGTTCGAACTGTCTCCCGGGAACTGACTCCTGGCTCTCCGCACCCACGTGTCACTGGTAGAGTGGCTCTGGAAAAACAGTTTTGTCACAGTGTCTCTCCGGATAGGGACAGGTGTCACGAACATTTTAAACTGCCCGGAGGTAATCTCTGGACATGATATCACTCGACGACGCGGTCACGGCGAGACTCGAATCCCACGGCGAGCGGTTCGAGGTACTGGTGGACCCGGACGCCGCACTCGAGATAAAACGCGGTGAGTTCGAGGGGGAGCTAGAGAACGTGATCGCCGCCGAGGATGTCTTCGAGGACGCGTCCAGCGGCGACCGGCCACCCGAGTCTGCCCTGGAGGACGCCTTCGAGGGGACCGACCCGATAGAGATCATTCCGGAGGTGATACAGCGTGGCGAGATACAGATAACGGCAGAACAGCGCCGCAAGATGCAAGAACAGAAACACAGACAGTTGATAAACCGTATCGCACGCAACGCCGTCAACCCGCAGATGGACGACGCCCCGCACCCGCCCGAGCGCATCGAGTCGGCTCTGGAGGAGACAAAGTTCCGGGTCGACCCGATGGAGCGCGTCGAGAGTCAGGTCGACGAGGCCTTGGACGCGCTCCGACCGGTCATCCCGATCAGGTTCGACACGATGACCGTCGCGGCGCAACTGCCCGCAGACCACGCCGGGAGCGGCCAGGCGAAGGTCCGGGAGTTCGGTGACCTCCAGCGCGAGGAGTGGCAGCCCGACGGCTCGTGGATCGGTGTCGTCGAGTTTCCCGCCGGGATGCAAAACGAGTTCTACGACCTGGTCAACGAGGTGTCGAGCGGCGAGGCCGAGACACGCATCGTCGCCGACGCCGACGAGTTGAGCACGCGCTGACGGCTGAGACGGGGGCGTGGTCAGTCTGGGTTGTGGGGCTCGGGCTCAGAACGTCTCCAGGTACCGGTCGAGCTCCCACTCGCTGACCTCGGCGATGTACTCGCCGAACTCCTGTTGTTTTGCCTCGACGAACTTCTCGGAGACGTGCGGACCGAGCGCGTCGTAGACGACCTCGTCGGCCTCGAGTGCGTCGACGGCCTGTCCGAGGTTCTCGGGCAGGGTCTCGATGCCGTACTCGTGGCGTTTCTGCTCGTCGAACTCGTAGATGTTCTCCCGCACGGGGTCGGGGCAGTCGAGACCGTTCTCGACACCGTCGAGGCCAGCGTGGATCATCGCGGCCAGTGCGAGGTACGGGTTACACGACGGGTCGGGCGCGCGGAACTCGATGCGAGAGGCCGCGGGGTGACGCGCGGCCGGCTTGCGGACGAGCGCCGACCGGTTGACGTCCGACCACGCGATGTAGATGGGGGCCTCGTAACCCGGCACCAGCCGTTTGTAGCTGTTGACCGTCGGGTTGGTGACCGCGGAGATGGCGGGTGCGTGCTCGAGGATACCCGCGAGAAAGCCGTACGCGGTCTCGGAGAGACTGAACTCGTCGGTCTCGTCGTGAAAGGCGTTCTCGCCGTCCTCTGTAAAAAGCGAGATGTGGGTGTGCATGCCCGAGCCGTTTATGTGGGCGATCGGCTTCGGCATGAACGTGGCGTGTAGGTCGTGCTGTGCGGCGATGGCACGGACAGTCGTCCGGAAGGTGACGATGTTGTCGGCCGTCGAGAGCGCGTCGTCGTACTTGAAGTCGATCTCGTGCTGGCCGCGGGCGACCTCGTGGTGGCTGGCCTCCACCTCGAACCCCATCTCGTCGAGACCGTAGATGATGTCACCGCGCACGTCTTGTGCGAGGTCCTTTGGCGCGAGGTCGAAGTAGCCACCGGCGTCGTGTGTCGTCGTAGTGGCACGACCCTCCTCGTCCTCCTCGAACAGGAAAAACTCCGGTTCGGGCCCGGCGTTGACAGTGTAGCCGAGATCGGCCGCCCGGTCGATCGCGGTCTTCAGCACCTGTCGAGGGTCACCGACGAACGGCTCACCCGTCGCCGTGTCGATGACGTCACAGATGAGTCGCGCACTGGTCGCACGCTCGTTGCTCAACCACGGCAGCACGGCGAACGTGCCCGGGTCCGGGTCCAGGCGCATATCCGACTCCTGTATCCGCACGAACCCGTTTATCGACGAGCCGTCGAAGTAGATACCGTCGGTGAACGCCTTTTCGGCCTGGTCGGCCGGAATCGAGACGTTCTTTGGCGTCCCCAGTATGTCGGTGAACTGCAGCCGCAGGAAATCCACATCCTCGTCCTCGATGACGCCGAGGACGGTCTCTGCCTCCGGTGAGATGTTTGAATCTGTCATCGTTAGACACCCGAACCACTCATCTCCGTACACTAAAACCCTTACATTCTTCGTAACCATCGCTGTTCTCGGCGAGAACTGGATATTCGTAAAGTTATTGTACCCGGATACCCTTTTGAGCGTGATGACGTACGAAAATCTGGACCGGAAACTGGTCAACCAGCTACTCGAGGACGGCCGGGCGAGTCTGCGGAGTTTAGCAGAGGAACTCGACGTCTCGGTGACGACGGTTTCGAACCACATCTCCGAGCTCGAAACAGAGGGGATAATCGACGGGTACAGCCCGACTATCGACTACGACGCACTCGGGTACGACGTCACCGCGATTCTCCAACTCAAAGTCGAGGGTCACGCTCTCGTCGAGGTAACAGAGCAACTCACCGAGAAACGGCAGGTGATGAGTGTCTACGAGACAACCGGCGACTACGACGTAATCGCCATCGGCAGGTTCCGCGACACCGACGACATGAACGCAAGCATAAAAGACCTCCTCACCGACCCGGCGATAAAGGAGTCGAACACGAGTGTCGTGCTCAATCCCGCAAAGGAACACGAACAGTTCGAACTCAAGATGGACTGACACGTCAGACCGGACAGAAACCCCCGACACCGGTTCCCCCGTTCGACGGGTCGGCCTGTACCGCACAGTTTTTGAGAATCGACCTCTTACCGGAGGTAGAATGATCTCGGAGGGCTGTGAGCAGTGTGCCAAGGGTGGCAAGATGGTGCTTTTCGTCTACGGCTACTGTGACCAGCGCGACTGTTTTTACTGTCCGCTCGGTGAGAACCGGAAGAACGTGAGTCAGGTGTACGCAAACGAGCGGGCGGTCGAGTCCGACGAGGACATCATACAGGAGGCAAAGCGGATGGACGCGCTCGGTTCCTCTATCACCGGGGGCGAGCCACAGGAGGTGCTCGAACGCACCTGTCGGTACATCGAGCTGCTGAAAGACGAGTTCGGCTCGGAGCATCATACCCATCTGTACACGGGTATCACCGGCGGTCGGGAGAATATGCGCCGGCTCGCCGACGCGGGTCTCGACGAGATACGGTTCCACCCGCCGTTCGAGCAGTGGGGTGACCTGCACGGCACCGAGTGGGAGGAGATACTCCACGTCGCGCGTGAGGAGGGGCTGACACCCGCCTTCGAGATCCCCGGTATCCGTGCCGAGGAGGAGTTTCTCGAGTTTCTCGACGAGGGGGCCGCGGAGTTTTGCAACATAAACGAGTTCGAGATGAGCCAGGGTAATTTCCGGCGGATGCAAGAACAAGGGTACGAGCTAAAGGAGGGACACATGAGTGCCGTCGAGGGGAGCCACGAGATACTGGAGACGATGGGCGACCACGAGAAGGTGTACTTCTGCACCTCGGTGTTCAAAGACGCCGCCCAGCACCGCAACCGTCTCAAGCGGATGGCCCACAACGTCCGTCGCCCGTTCGACGAGGTGACCGACGACGGCACTATCGTCTACGGAAAGACCTGGGTTCCCGCCGAACGGCTCGAGACACTCGGTGTGCCTGCCGAGTACTACAGTGTCAAGAACGGACACGTCGAGCTCGCGTGGTGGCTGCTCGAGGAGATGCTGGCAGACGGTGACCTCTCGGAGGGGGAGATCGTCGAGCAGTACCCGACCGTCGAGGGAACGGTCGTCGAGCGGACACCGCTTGCCTGACCGGCCGACGGGAGACGTCGGGTTCAAGTGCCGAACTCCTGTCTCTGTGGTCGACGGCCACGACAGGAGGTCTATTGGCTCCCCGCCCGAATCAGAGACCATGTCGACTGTCGACCTCGTCCTCGACTGGACACCGAACACCAACCACACCGGAATCTACAGAGAAACAGGCCGAGTGCCTCGGGGTCTGCGAAATCGGAGATTTCCGTGATGAACGGTGGACACCGTCCACCGAACCTGCGAGCGGGCGATGCCCGCGAGCAGCTGACGAGAGACGAAGTCTCTCGAACCACTCGACCCCGAGGTACTTCACATATCCCCGGAGGAGCCGGTCTGCCGGAACTATGTATCGAACAATAGTCGGCTGTTACCAACCGTACATTCGACCCTGGGGACTGCTATACTCTTTGGATGCCGACGGTCTTGCCGCCTCGGAGTGAGTTATATCCCCCTTTCCCTATCACACACACGTGTCCGAGAAAGACCAACGGCGCGGGACGTCACGACGGACAATTCTGAAAACTGCGGGCGGGGTGGCGACAGTCGGTCTCGCCGGTTGTCTCGGCGGGGACAGCGATTCATCTGACGACGGGAACGGCGGCGA
>JAQCNM010000052.1 GCA_028275025.1 Halovenus sp. | reverse complement strand
GAACTCCGGGCTGCCGACGACGGCTATCTCCTGGGTCATGTTATCAACTCTCTCGTGATCTCCTCGGGCGAGAGCCCGACCTCCCGGCCCCGGGCGACCGCCCGGATGTTCTCTATCTCCCGTTCCTTTGCGAGAATGTACGATATCGCAGAGCAGATCGAGATCGGGTAGGTGTACGACAGCGTGTCCGAGTACTCGAGCAGTGCGGCGTCGAGCGCCTGCTCGAACTGGACGAGGCTGTCTGCCTGCTCCAGCTCCGACAGCGCCTCCGAGAGGTCCTCGCCGTAGGTGCTCTCCCGAATGTACTCGACCAGTTCGTCGAAACTGCCGACCAGCTGTCTGAGCTGGCCCGGCTCGAACAATCTGGCCCCCTCGATGTAGTACTCCTCGGGGTCCAGGTCGGTGCCAGTCCGGGAGAGCCGCAGCGCGTTCCGGGCGTTCCGGAAGTCTATCTCGGCCTCCAGCACCTGCCTGTACAGCCCCTCCGGGGAGCTCCGGTCGGCGCTGGCAGTGGTGCCGTCCAGCAGGTGTTCGTAGAACGTCTTGTCGATTGCGTTCTCCAGGGGCACCAGCACGTCCGCCTCCTCGAAGGCGGCGTAAGCCTCCGAGAGCCCTTCCTCGAAGATGGTGCCCGAGAGCAACTCGACGACCTCCTCGACGGAACCGGCGGCGGCCATCTGGTCCAGCAGGCTGTCATCGAACTCGCCGGCACGGATGTAGTCGGTCTGTATCTCCTCGGGGCCGGTCCCGGAGTACACCCCCCGGATGGCCGTCTTCGCGTTCCAGGCGTCGAACTTGCGGAGGTAGCTCGCGATCTGCTCGTAGAGTCGCCCGTCTGCCCACTGCAGCATATCTCCGAAGTGCTTCGCGAGATTCCGGTTGAGCGCGAACTCGATGAGGTCCACCCCGCTGTGACGCGCGCCGAGTGCGTTCATCTCAGTCTCGTACTCGGTCTCCTCCATGTACCGGGCGATCTCACCGGTCCCCATCCGCACGAGCTTGCGGTAGTCCTCCTCGTCGAACAGCGCCGCACGGCGGGAACGCACCCGCGAGTTGACGTACTCCGGGTTGGCACTCCCCGACCCCTGCGTCTCACTCGAACTACTCATGCTCCTCGAACAGGCGGTCACTCATCTCGCGGAGGTTCTCGTCCCAGGTGTCCGCGAGAACCGAGTCGAAAGTGTTCGTTACCCGGACCCGAGAGCTGTCACTCTCGACGACGACACCCCCCAGACAGTCCACCTCGCCGGCGTACTCGAACCCGTCGTGAGATTCGAGCAGTGTCTCGAGCAGTTCCTGGTCCTCGCCACGGCCGTAGACCCTGACCGAGTCGCCGTCGAACTCCTCTGCGGCCGCGTCCAGCAGCGCCTCCGTGAGCTCCCTGCGTTCCGTTCCGTCGAGGCCGGCGATCGCCGTCTCGACCTCCTCGTGAACCGACTCGAGAACGTCGCGACGCGCCTCTAATCGTGCCTGTTTTGCCTCAAGTTTGGCACTCGAGAGCCGTTGTTCACGTTCCTGTTCGATCTCTCTGTCTGCCTCCGCGAGGCGTTGTTCACGGATCTCCTCGGCGTCCTGCTCGGCCGCTTCTCGGATCTCCTCGGCGTCCTGCTCGGCCGCTTCTCGGATCTCGGACGCACGCGCGCGGGCTTCCTCCTTGATGTCCTCGACGACTGTCTCAAGTGACATGGATGAGTTACGCCACGAAGATAGTGACGAACGCGATAATAATCAGTGTCTCCGGAACGGCGGTGAGAATCAGCCCCGGAATAAAGTTGTCGCCGTCCTCGGCGACAGCCCCCATCGCCGCGGCACCGATGCCACGCTGTGCGTATCCGCTGGCGAGTGCTGCCAGTCCGACCGCCAGTGCCGCCGCGGTGCCCGCTTCGATAAACGGTGTGCCGCTGTCGCCGTTCTGTAGTACGATGCTTGCAAACTCGGGGAGTGTTTCCATCATTGTAGGTTCTGCGTTCAGGTGTCAGTAGTGTACGCTCTGTCGTAGCCGAACGGTTTATACTTCCTTCCACCGCCTTCATAAAACTTCTCAAAGAACTCGAAGTACTCCAGACGGATCGCCTGGATACCCGCTGTGCCGCCGATAGCGAGCACGACGGCGTGAGCAACGATGAACACCGGTATGCCGAGAAGTGCACCCTCGACACCCAGCGAGAGCGGACCGAGGTCGAACCCGGTGCCCATGTTCGCGAGACCGCCGAATATCAACTCGTTCTGGGCGACCTCCTCGGTCGTTTTCGCGTGGATGTAGTGGAACCCTTCGCTGTCCTCGTAGACACCCCAGTACAGCAGGTTCGCCGCGAGCGCCATCCCGGCCTTTGCGAGCAGGACGGCGGTCAGACGGGTGTACGAGAGGACGTGGGCGAACGGCACCGCGAACTCGACGGCCTCGTATGTCGGCCCGAACACGACCAAGACAAACAAACCGAGCATCAACAGGCCGAACCCGGCCCACCCGACCAGTTCTGGGAACCCGTTGAACCCGAAGCCGAGCGGCCCGTTTGCGAGCACCGCCTCGCTGACGGCGTTCTCGGTGTCGACCAGGATGTTTGGCTTGCTCTTTGCGAACGTCTTGCTGAAGATGAATATCCACAGCCCGTTCAACATCAGCAACCACGACCCCACTTCGGCGATTGCCTGTTTCGTGCCGTGGAGCTGATACTCCTCGACGAACTCGAACAGGTACGCCAGGTTCAGGTGGGCGATACCGGCGAGCACCGCCACCATGATCCACGTGATTGCCCAGTCAGTGTCCGAGATACCCTTCTCGATGGGTGCGTGGAGGTCGAACCACTCGAAAAAGTGCAGTCCGAGTATCTCACCGTACAGGATGCCAAACACCGCGGTGAACAGACCCAGCCAGACCACGATAGTCCCGAAGTTCACGATACCCTGGGAGTCGAACCGACTGGTCACCGCGTATCCGATGAGCATGTACACCAGCCCGTAGCCGATATCGCCGACCATGAACCCGAAAAACAACGGGAAGGTCAGAAACAGCACGAACGTCGGGTCGAACTCGGAGTACTTTGGCCGGTTGAGAGCCTTCGTCAGTAACTCGAACGGGCTGAGTATCCCCGGGTTCTCCTGTCGTACCGGTGGGTCGTCGTCGACGGTTACGACCCCGTCCCCGGCGACGGCCCGACCACCGTCGGGTGTGGCCTGTCGGTCCTCCCGAGTCGAGGTGGTTCCACCGTCCGTCACGGTCGCCTGCCCGGCTCCACGCCCGGCGTCGTCGGCCGTGTCACGGGCCACGTGGTTACTGCCCGTGTGCCTGGCACGCTCGATCTCGTCTACCTCGATACGGCCGTCGACAGCCCCACTGAGCTCCTGTCTGAACGCGTCGTACCGGTCTGTCGGCACCCAGCCCTCGACGACGAACGACCGCTCCGTGGTCGCAAACCGCAGCGGTGCCTCGGACTTCTGGGCGTCGATAGAGAGTGACTCCTCGAGCGCGAGCAGAAAGCCAGCGGAGTCTGCTTTCAGCGCCTCGAGTTCACTCTCTATCCGCTCGAGTTCGGCCTCGACCTGTCGGCGCTCACTCTCCAGGTCCGCGACGACCGCACTCGGGTCACCGCTCTCTTCTGGCACCTCGAAGGCGGTGAACGGCACACCGACCATCGCGTCCGAGAGGGTTCCGTTCTCGGTCGTCGAGGCGAACGCGGCGACTGTGTCACCGTCGTGGAACACGTCGTGAGCCGCGACGTCGTCGCTCTCGGCGAGTGCTGCCCGGATAGCGGCCGGGTTCCCCTCGCCGACGAGCACGTCGAGCGAGTCGTACCCCCAGAGCAGGTCCAACTCCAGCCCGAGACCGGCAAACTGTGCCATCCGGTCGCGGCGCTCGTCGATGGTGCGGAGTCTGTCCCGGAGTTCGTCACGCCGGTCGTCAAGGTCGTTGACCTCGACCTGGATCTCCTCGAGACGCTCGTCGGCGTTCGAGAGATCGGGTGCTGCCCTCGGGGTCGCGTCGTCGGGTTCGACGTCGAGGATGCTCTCGATTGCTCGGACCGTCACCAGGGTGCTCGACGTCTCGTCGGAGCCGGGGAGGGGCTCACCCGGTTCGAACCCCTCCCAGGAGCCGTCGTAGTCGGTGATGTGCACGACGTGCATCCCGTGCATCGTCTCGATGACCTGCTCCATCACGGACCGGGCGCCGGTCACCGAGACCTTCGACATCTGCTCAGGTCTGAGCATCTATCTCCTCTCTGAATCTGTCGAGTGCGTACTCGACCACCTCGTCTACGTTCCCCTCGGCAGTTTCCCGCAACCGTTCGCGCTTCTGTTCACCCGCCGCCAGAATCTCCTCGCGCTCGGCCTCGATCTCCGCGCGGGCTGTTTCGATACGCTCTGTTGTCTCTTGTTCTGCTTCCTCGCGGGCCCGTTCGCGGATCTCCTCTGCCTCCTCGCGGGCCCGTTCGCGGATCTCCTCTGCCTCCTTCTTTGCCGCCGCGATCATCTCGTCGGCCTCCTGCTCTGACTCCTGAATCCGTCGTAACACCTTCTTGTCTGGCATCGCTCGTTCGTCTACCTTTTACCAGATTATCCATTTGTGCGTTGCGGAATCGGGCGACGGCTCCCCCCGCTCGGACACCGCCGGTCTCTCGCTCACCACGACCCGACAGCGACCACCGGAGGGGGTGGCCCACACCACTGTGAGTGGTCCTTGAGACAGCCCTCGTGCCCGTGACCGGACAGGGTGGTGTGTTACCCACCCGAAGCCGTTTTACGTGTCATCCCCGTGGTTCGAACCGATGGGTGAGAACGGGGAGATCGATCAGTCGAAGCGGTCGACACTCCGGCGCTTCGCCGCACTCGGCGCGGCCAGCCCGCTCGTGTCGATAACGGGTGCGGCCGAGAGCAACAGCACGACACCGGAGGCAATCGCCGGCTACGTTGCCGCCACGCCCGGCGCACACTTCTCGAAGATACGTGACGAACTCAAACTCGGAACCGGCGAGACCCAACATCACCTCCGCGAACTCGGGCGTGAGGCTGCGATCGAACACCGCAAGGACGGTGACTACAGCCGGTACTTTCCGGCAGGTCGGTTCGACGAGTTCGAGCAGGTCACGCTCGGCTATCTCCGCCGGGAGACCCCCCGTGGGATGCTCGTCGCGCTCCTCGAGGACCCCTCGACGACGGCGGGTGAACTCGCCACGCGGCTCGAGGTCTCCAGACCGGCGGTCAGCAAGTACGCCGCACAGTTAGACGAGGCCGGCCTGCTGTCGCGGGCCGACTACACCGTCTCGGCACCCGAGACCGTGCTGTTGTTGCTCGTCCGCTACGCCGACTCCTTCGACGAGGACACCGCCCGTCTCGCCGACGCCGCCCCGGACCTCGTCTCCTACGAGCCACAGTAACCTATTAGGCCGGGTCGTCGAGACTGTACCCCTCGGCGCTGGCACGGCGTTCGATATCGGCCGGGGTGACGTGTCCGGCCGGTCGTTCACCGGTAGCCAGACGGAGCACCGCCCCGGCGACCGGGACCGCGAGTTCACGCAGGTCACGCCGGTCGAGTTTGTCCAGCGTGTCACCGTGGGTGTGCCCCCAGCCGCGGTCGTCTGACTCCGTTGCGGAGTAGACCATCACGCCCGGAACCCCCTGTCTGACAAAGGGCCAGTGGTCGCTGTGTGGCTCGACCGACCCGTCGATCTCGACCGGGACACCGGCCGCCTCGGCGGCAGCCTCGAACGGCGTGGCGAGGCCGTCGAACCCGTTCGTGTAGACCCCGAGATCGCGCGAGACGCCGACCGCGTCACAGTTGACGACCGCCCGCACCCCGTCGAGAGCCGTGTGTGTGACGTGGTTGCGAGAGCCACGCAGACCGATCTCCTCGGCCCCGAAGGTCACGAACCGAACAGCCGTGTCCAGGCGGTCCTCGACGGCTGCGAGCATCCGGGCGAGGCCCGCGACGAGCGCACAACCCGCGCCGTTGTCCCCGGCCCCCTCGGCGATATCGTGGGCGTCGTGGTGGGCGGTCACGAGCACCCGCTCGTCGGTGTCCGGCCCGAGTCGGCCGGAGACGTTGCCCGACGCCATCGCGCCGTTGTGACAGTCGACCCCGAGGGTAGCCTGGACTGTCTCGCCGGCGGCCCGGCGGGCGAGTCGGCTGCCCACCTCGCGCGAGACACCGACCGCAGGAATCGCGCCGGGACCGTCGCGGTCTCCGACATCTCCGGTCGGCGGGAGAGAGCCGGGAACGTGATTGTGAAACAGAAACCCCGCGGCACCGGCGTCGACAGCGAGGTGGTACTTCTCACGGCGGTGGAGCCAGCGGTCGTAGTCGTCGGGGGTGGTGCTCGACGCGAGCGCCAGCGCACCCGTCAGGTCGGCGGCCTCGAACTCGGCGGGTGTCCCGTGACCGACGTCCACGACCGGCCCCGACACCTCACCCGCCGGTGTCCCGGGCAGCGCCAGGAGCTGGTGCTGGTGCTCGTAGCGGCGGTCCGGGAGGGTGAGCGCGCTGTCACCGCGCTCCCAGCCCGGTATCTCGAACTGCTCGACGGCCACGTCACGCAGTCCGGCGTCGCGGAACCGCTCGGCCAGCGTCTCGATGGCGGCCCGCTCGCCGTTACTGCCGGCCATCCGGCTCTCCAGAGCAGTTAGTGACTCGAGTGTCTCCCAGGCATCGAAGCTGTACGCCCCGCCCACGACCTCGTCGGGCAGTTCCATACACACCTCTCTATCCCCGGCTACCTGAATCTTGGCGTCGCTCACGCGGGGTCACGCGGACGACACCGGTCAGCACGACTCGCGTTGCTGGTCGACGACGTCGAGATGCTCGTCCAGCACGAGCGTGAGCGTCTCGTCGCCGGCGGTGACCGTAACTGCAATCCTGAGCGGCTCCTCGCTCCGGACCGTCTCGGCGAACTCGACACCCTGCGGGCGCTTCCAGAGCGCGATGTCCCGGTAGTCGATGCCCGCGTCGTACAGAAACGACACGGCCGCCGGGTGACCGGTGACGAGGGTGATGGCGGTGGTGTACGAGACGTTTCCACACGCCTGACAGACGTGGGTGATACCGACTCGCCCGTCGGTGTCGTCCGTCGACAGCGACCCGGTGACGTCCGTCTCCAGTGGGCCATCACAGAACCCACGAACTACCCGCTGTATCTCGGTGACGGTGAACTGCCGGACGACGTCGGGGCTCGTCTCGACGTCCTGTGTCTCGACAACGATCGGCGGGATAGACACGGCGACGTGCAGACCGCAGCTGTCACACTCGACGAGAACGTGGCCGCTATCGTACTCCGTCTCCAGTACACCCGAACAGCCCGGTTCGTTGCAGTCACCGAGCGTCGGCGTACCGAGTTCAGCGTCCCGCTCGGTGTAGACCCCCGAGACGGCCGCGCCGATCGCCTGTGCCCCCGCGTACGTGAGCACGTACCCCTCGCCCCGGCGGTCGACGAACTCCGGTACGAGCTGGTCGAGGTGGTAGTTGAACCGGCCCGAGTCCCGGACACCGACCCGCTCTCTGAGTCACGCGAACGGTACCGGGTCCTGTTCGGGTCCGCTGACGTCTTCGGGGGTCTCCGTGCGTGCGTTCCACAGCGCGCGGAGTATCTCGAACCGGGTGTCGTTTGCGACGAGCCCGAACACGTCACTGAGCTGCTTCCCGGTGCTGGGTTCCACCATATCTGTCCGACTGTCGCGTTCCCTACCATGCTGTCGCCGGCTGTGCCGGACCCGCCGGCGTCCACGGGTCTCTCCGGGTGGCCAGACCCGCCGTGTCGGCGGGTGTCTGTCCGGTCACCACGGCCTCAGTGTTCGACGAACTCCAGCAACACACCGCCGGTCGAGGTGGGGTCCAGAAACGCGATATCGTGGTCCCAGGCACCCGGACGTGGCTCCTCGTCGACGAGGTCGACCCCACAGTCGCGTGCCCGGTCGAGTGCCGCCCCGATGTCGTCGGTGGCTACCGCGAGGTGGTGGATACCCGGACCGTGCTCGTCGAGGTACCGCGCGACCGTTCCGTCGGTCCGGGGTTCGAGCAACTCGAAGTAGCCGTTGTCAAAGCCCAGAAAGACGAAGCTCACCCCGTCGCGGCTCTCCTCGTGGACCCGCTCGCAGTCGAACAGGTCGACGTACAGCTCCGCGAGCGCGTCGGCGTCCTCGACGGCGATGCCGGCGTGGTCGATTGTGGGCCCGTCGGTCATACGGCGATCCCCGGCTGATGCTCGCCGAACACCTCTCGCATCGCGTCACAGATCTCCCCGGTCGTGGCGTAGGTCTTGACCGCGTTCACGAGGTGCGGCATGAGGTTCTCCCCGTCCCGTGCCGCGGTCCGGAGCGCCCCGAGCGCCGCCTCGACCGCCTCGTCGTCGCGCTCCACACGGAGGTCGGCGATCCGTTCGCGCTGGCTCTGTTCTACCGCCTCGGAAACCTCCTCGATGTCGACGTGTTCCTCCTCGTCGACGGTGAACTCGTTTACCCCGACGATTATCCGGTCGCCGCTCTCTATCTCCTGTTGGCGCTCGAACGCGACATCCTGGATCTGGCGCTGGACCCACCCGCTCTCGATGGCCTGTCGCATCCCGCCGCGCTCGTCGACCCGCTCGATGATGTCGAACGCCTCGGACTCCACCTCGTCGGTCAGTGACTCCACGTAGTAGCTACCCGCGAGCGGGTCGACCGTGTCGGCGACACCGGACTCGTGAGCGAGGATCTGCTGGGTTCGCAGCGCGGTCCGGACGGACTCCTCGGTCGGCAGGGAGAGTGCCTCGTCCTTGCCGTTCGTGTGGAGGCTCTGTGTCCCCCCGAGCACCGCCGCCAGCGCCTGGTACCCGACCCGGACGACGTTGTTGTCTATCTGCTGGGCGGTCAGGGTCGAGCCCGCGGTCTGGGTGTGAAACTTGAGCTGTTTCGAGGCGGGGTCCTCGGCCCCGAACCGCTCGGTCATGATCTGTGCCCACATCCGCCGGGCGGCACGGAACTTCGCCACCTCCTCGAAGATGTTGTTGTGTGCGGCAAAGAAAAACGAGAGCTGTGGTGCGAACGCGTCGACATCGAGCCCCGCGTCGAGCGCCGCCTCGACGTACGCGATACCGTTTCCGAGTGTGAAGGCGAGTTCCTGTGCCGCGGTTGCCCCCGCCTCCCGGATGTGGTAGCCGGAGATAGAGATGGTGTTGAACTTCGGTGTCTCGGTGGCACAGAACTCGAAGATGTCGGTGATGATGCGCATCGACGGCTCCGGCGGGTAGATGTACGTGTTGCGGGCGATGTACTCCTTTAGAACGTCGTTCTGGATGGTGCCACGGAGCGCCTCGCGGTCGACGCCCTGACGGTCACCAACGGCGATGTACATCGCGAGCAGCACCGAGGCCGGGGCGTTGATGGTCATGCTGGTCGAGACTTCCTCCAGCGGGATACCGTCGAACACCCGCTCCATGTCCCGCAGGGAGTCGATAGCGACACCGGCCTTTCCCACCTCGCCCGCGGCCATCTGGTCGTCGGAGTTGTACCCCATCTGCGTCGGCAGGTCGAACGCCATCGACAGACCGGTCTGACCCTCGTCGATGAGGTAGTGGAACCGCTCGTTCGTCTCCGCGGCGGTCCCCATCCCGGCGTACTGGCGCATCGTCCAGAGCCGACCCCGGTACATCGTCGGGTAGACCCCGCGTGTGTACGGCTGCTCGCCCGGAAACCCGACCTCGTCGTCGTACCGCTGGTCGGCGGTATCGGCCGGCGTGTACAGCCGGTCGACAGACTGTCCGTCGGTGTCGGTCTCGAACTCGGCCGCCCGCTCGCCGAACCGGTCGAGCACCGGCTCCAGGGTCTCCGCCTCCCAGCGCTCCTTTCCCGACCGTATCTCCGCGAGGTCGTCGGCGTCGAACATACCGGAACACTCCGGGTTCCCGCGGCTTAACGTTGTCCCGGGGCGTTGTTCAGCGGTGTGCAAAGTAGGCAACAGCCGGGTCGGTCCTGTCGATGCGGGCGAACCCGACCCGCTCGAACTGGACCGTGTCGTCGGCACTGTACGCCCGCAGACCCGGCTCTGCGTAGCCGGAGACGTCACCCTCTGGCGTGTGCAGACACACCGGAACGTGCTCCTCACCCGGCACCCAGTGGACGATATCGACGTTCTCCTCACGTGTCACCGAGAGCGGGGCGTCGACGGCCTCGAGGCGCTCGCCGGTGTTTCGCACACAGCCAAACCCCTTTAACCAGACTCGGTCGCCGGTCGGCGGCAGGTCTGCAGCCTCGAGCAAGACACCGTCACCGGCCGGTATCTCCCGCCGACCGCGGTCCGGAAACTCCGGGTGCACCGGCGGGGTCCCGACCGCGGGGCCCTCGTCGACCGGTCGTTCGACCGCACCACCGTTGCTCTCGCGAACGAGAAACAGCCTGTCGCTGTCGGCGTCGATCAGTTCGCGGTTCTGGGCGTACACCGAGGACATCGCGAGGTCGACGTTGGATGTCGACAGACCGAGTTCGCTCATCGCCTCGACCAGTGCCTCGCCGCGGATACCCCGCCGCCGAAGACTGGCGACAGTCGGGGCGCGCGGGTCGTCCCAGCCGTCCAGTTCACCTGCCTCGATCAACTCCCCGATGGCGGAGGTCGACATCGGCACGTCGTATGCGTCGACCTCGACGTGGCCCCAGTGGAGCACCTCGGGGTACTCCCAGCCGAAGTAGTCGTAGACGAACCCCTGGCGCTTGGCGGAGTCCTGGAGGTCGATCCCACGGATGATGTGGGTGACACCGGTGAGGTGGTCGTCGACACCGCTCTGGAAATCCAGCATCGGCCAACAGCGGTAGCCGGCAGCAACCTCCCGGGGGTGTGGTGTGTCGACAATCCGGAACGCGACCCAGTCACGCAGCGCCGGGTTCGGGTGCTCGATATCGGTTCGCACCCGGAGCACCATCTCGCCGGCCCCGTACTCGCCGTCGACCATCGCCTCGAACTCCGTGCGGGCCTGCTCGGTGCTTTTCTCCCGGTGTCGACAGGCCTCGCCGGCGTTTTTCATATCGGAGAACGCCCCGGCCGGACACGAGCAGGTGTAGGCCCCGCCGGCATCGATCAGCCGCCGGGCGTGGTCGTAGTAGGTTTCGAGCCGGTCACTCGCCCGGATCACGGTGTCGGGTTCGAACCCGAGGTAGCCGATGGCGTCGAGGATAGCGTCGTATGCGTCGAGATCCGGCCGCTTCGTCTCGGGGTCGGTGTCGTCGAACCGGCAGACAAACGAGCCGTCGTAGCGCTCTGTGTAGCTACCGACGACGGCGGCCATCCGGGCGTGACCGATGTGCCAGGGTCCGTTCGGGTTGGGTGCGACACGCATCCGAACCGTTTCCGCCTCGACACTCGGCAGCTCTGGCAGTGTCCGTTCGTCCTCCTCGTCCTCGGAGTCGAGCTCCGCGAGTCGCTCGGGGGCGAGCTCCGCGAGACGGCTCCGGCGCTCCGCCGGGGTCATCCCGTTGACCCGCTCGACGACCGGTGCAATCACGCCCGGAATCTCGTCGCCGTACTCCCGAAACGCGGGGTTCTCACCCAGCAGCGGTCCCATTATCGCCCCGACCTGTGCCTCGCTCTCGTGTTTCACCGCGTTGTACAGCGCGTCGACCTCGGCCTGACGCTCGACGCGCTCGCGTACGTCCTCGTTCATTACCACAACATCCTCACCCCGCGGTAAAAACTGGGTCGGTCTCGTCGGGGTCGACCGACAGTCAGGTCCGGTTCCCCGGACTCGTGTTCGGACTCGCCGTCCACCCCGACTGGCCGGGTCGGGGCTGTCCTGTCTACACACGGACTGGTGTCTCACTCCTCGACGGGGTCGAACACGTTCTCCTCGGCGGGGAACTCGCCGTTCTCGACCTCCTCGACGTACTCGCCGACGGCCTCCTGAACAACAGAGTCGACGTCGGCGTACTGCTTGGAGAGCTTGAACGCCTCACCGCCCAGCCCCAGCAGGTCGTTCGTGACGAGCACCTGCCCGTCGACGTGCCGACCGGCACCGATACCGATCGTGGGTACGTCGACAGCGTCGGTGACACGTCGGCCGGTCTCTTCGGTGACGGTCTCGAGCACGATTCCGAACGCGCCGGCGTCCTCGAGTGCCTCGGCAGTCTCGACGAGGGCGTCGACGTGGGCGGAGCTCGTGTGGCCCCGACCCTGGATGTAGGGGCCACCTATCTGGTGCATCCGCTGTGGGGTGAACCCGACGTGACCCATCACCGGGAGCCCCAGCTCCGTCAGCCGGTCGATGATGTCGATCGTCGTCTGACCGTGTGGGGCAGTCTCGAGTTTGACCGCGTCCGCACCGGCCTCTTTCATGAATCGGGTGGCGTTCTCGACGGACTGTTCCATCGACGCGCCGTACGAGCCAAACGGCATGTCACCGACGACCATCGCTTCGTCGACGGCACGGTCGACGGCGGCGGTGTTCGAGAGCGCCTCGGCCATCGTCAGCGGCAGCGTGTCGTCGTGGCCGAGGTGGTTGTCCGCCGCCGAGTCGCCGACCAAGATCATATCGACACCGCCGGCGTCGACCTGTGTGGCGATCGGCGCGTCGTATGCCGTCAGCATCGTCAGCATCTCGCCCTCGCGGTACGTCTCGTAGAGGTCCCGAACGGAGTTTCGCTCCATTGTCGACATACTGCACCGTTGTGCGGCACTCACCTAATGTCCTGCGAGTCGCTCGGCCACGGCTGCCCAGTGACTGCCCCTCCAGAACAGCTGTGTACAGTCCCGACACCGCCAGACGTCGGTCTCACCGGGCTCAGGTGCGTACGCCGCGGTCGTCTCCGTCGCCGCGACCGGTGCCAGGCGGCCATTGCAGTTGCCACACCGCCGTGGCTCCGCCGGCAGTTCGAGTTCGAACCCGGCGGCTGCGAGTTCGGCCAACTGTTCGTCGGTCTCCCGCGTCTCGAGCAACACCGCGTCGTCTGCTCGCGCGGCGAGCTCCCGGTCGCGAGTCAGAACTGTTCGTGTCTCCGCCCGGGCCGTCGCACGGATCGCCGCGTCCTCGTCGAGTCCGCGTTCGAGTGTGAACGCCGCGTCGTAGCCACACATCCGGAGGTACGTGACCAGTGTACCGAGCATGGCGTCGACCAGCACCGGGTGGTCGGGTCCGGGCACCCGTGTCTCGACCGCTCCGGGGTCGGCGCTGGACTGTGAATCCATACAGGAAACTCGGGTCGACACCACTTCGGGCTGTCGCCCGGCGACTGTATCGTGGTCTGCCCACCAACCACTGCCGGACAATCGAACACCTAAAGACCGTGGGGCCGCCCAGTACGGACAATGAGAAGTCTCGGCACGGCGAGCGCCGCCCCGGGTGAGAGAGATACCGGACGGCTGGAGGTCGGTCGCGACCGCGACGGGCGACCGGTCACACTCCCGGTTGCAGTGATAAATGGACAGCAGGCAGGAAAGACCGTCTACATCCAGGCAGTCAGCGACGGTGACGAGCTCAACGGGTTGGGGGTCGTCCGTCGGGTCGCCCCGCAGCTCGACCCGGCAGAGCTCTCCGGAACGGTGTTGATCGTCGCCATCGCAAACTACTTTGCGTTTCAGGCGAACGAACACCGCAGCCCGGTCGACAACACGAAGCTCAACCGTACCTACCCCGGCGAACCGGAGGGTACGTCGACCGAACGTATCGCCAACGCCACCTTCGAGGCGGCGAGCGAGGCGGACCTGGTAGTCGACCTCCACCAGGGGTCTACCTCGCGGATGATCGAGGAGGTTCGGGTGCGGTGTGGCCGCCACCACTCGCTACACGAGGAGTGTCTCGAGCTCGCGAAGGTGTTCGACTGCGGGTTCGTGTTCGACCAGAAGGGACCCGACGGACAGCTCGCCCGGGCCGCGCCCGACGAGGGTATCCCGACCATCGACCCGGAGCTCGGTGGGTCGGTCGGACTCGACCCCGCGAGCGTGGAGGCCGGGGTCGACGGCGTGTTCAACGTTCTCGAGTACTACGGCCTCCTGCCCGGTCGTGTCCGTACACGCACCCAGACCCGCAGCACCGGGTTCGACCAGTACGGGGCTCCCACCGGCGGGCTGGTCGATTTCAAGGCCGACCTCGGTCAGCGGGTCAGCGTCGGCGAAACACTGTACACCGTCACCGACGCGTTCGGTGCGACGGAGGCGACTGTCACCGCAGACTCGGACGGCATCCTCTGGCGCACCCGTCGGCTCCCGCAGGTCGCCTCCGGCGAGTACGTCTGCTCGGTCGGCGTCGATATCGACACCTACTGAGGGCGGACCTGTGTTCACCCGACGAGCACTAGCCCCGACCGACGGGGCCGGCCGAGTCGGTTCGAAGAGCGTGTCCCGTCCCCGCGATGAAACAGCCCGCGGTTCGTGAGTGTGAAAACTTCCCGGTGCCCGGGGCGAACACCACTCGGGTCGGTTCTCCGGGGTCTGATACTGCCGTGACACATCGTGGACTGTGCCTCCCGGGTCTGTTCTCTACCCCCGATATCTTGAGTCCTCGCCCGCCGACCATCGACGGTCTTCCGCTCGTCGAGCGCGGCCTACGCACGCATCCGTTGGTCACTCGGTCTGTGCGTCGGTGTCGTCGGCGTCCTCGACGGTGACCACGACGGGGTCCTCGGTCGTCTCGACTTGGGTGTCGGCCGTCGTACCGGCGAGGTAGCCGAGGGTCCCGCCGACGAGTCCACCGACGACTGCACCGGCACGCCCGCGGTACGAGCCGACGACGGTACCGACGAACCCGCCGACCAGCGAGAGTTTCACCGCGTCCGATTCTGCTGTTGTGTCGTCGTCGTGTGTCTGCTCTGTCATAGACGACCGTACGAGTCGCACTCACCTATACGCACCGACTTCTGGCCGTGTCGGTCCACCGATGCCGGAGGTGGCTAACTGCGTCGAGATCCCCGTTTCGTGGACAGAGTAAGCCGCCACAGCCGGTAGAGTGGGTCAACTGTCGATCACCAGTATCCCCGTGTTCTCGCGGTCGTCGGTGTAGTCGCCGTCACTGGGCGGCCTGATCGAGAGTTCGATCGTTCCGCGGTCCTGGTTTGGCTGCAGTTCCGGGGTCACGTTCTCGAACGTCGCCGTGCCGTTCTCGTCTGTGTCCACTGTCCGAATACCGTTTAGCTGGGCCGAGTCGCCGGTTGCCACGACCGTCGCGTTCTGGACCGGGTCGCCGCCGGGGTCGAGCACCGTCACCTCGACACCGACCGTCTCTCCGGCTTCCACGATCTCCGGTTGCGGGTCGGTGTCGAGCTCCGTCGACCCGAGACCGTCGAACCCACCGATGACGTTCATCATGACCGACAGACAGGCGATACCGACAACGAGTGCGATCACCAGCCGGATCGGGAGCCCCTCGATCCCGCGCTCGTTGTGCCACAGGTTCCTGAGCATGAGCAGCCCTGGTCCGGTTCTGGTAGATAAACCCCGGGGTATGACGAGCATCCACTGCCCGTGGACCGGGCCGGCTGTCGCCAGGTCACGTACAGACACTCACGCGAGGGTCCAAACGGCGCGGCCGACACCGGTTGGCCCGACCGCACGGGGGGGAACCGGCGGCTCAGGGCTGGGGTAGATCGAGTTCCGTGCCGTCGGCGTACACCGTCGGTTCGGTCAGAATCCCGTCGAGGTGGATCGGAACGGCGACGTCGCCGCCGATGGCGTGGTCGTCACCGATTGCCAGGTGGACCGTGCCGCCGGCTTTCTCGTCGAGCAGCACCGACCCGACCAGTTCGGTCACGGCGACGTTGGTGCCGATACCCAGTTCGGCGAGGTTGTAGACGTCGTCGCCGGCCCGGTCTGCGGCGTCGGCGACCGCCTCGCTCACGGCTTCGTCCTCGATATCGGTGACACGGCCGTTCTCGACGGTGAACGCGACCTGACGGTCGTCGAGTCGGCCGTGTGGGCGCATCGTGCCGTCGACGACGACCCGACCGTCGGCAGTCTCGGGGCTGATGAACACCTCGCCCGCCGGGAGATTGGAGAAGTCACCCGGTTCGTGGACGATACCGGTGTCGGGTAGCCAGTCGCGGTCACCCGGCCGGAGTGTGATATCGGTTCCCTGTGGTGAGGTGACCCGGAGCTCCTCGGCGTCGCCGACCTGGGCGAGAACCCCCTCACAGGCCGCCGCGATCTGTTCGTAGTCCGCGTTTAGCCCGGTGAGGAACACCGTCTCGGTGATGCCCGGGAGCGTCGCAGCGCGGGCACCGTTCGCAGTCGCCTCCGCCCGGGCAGTCGTGTGGCTCAGGCTCTTCGTGGTCGGCACGAGCACGACATCGGCACCAGCCATCGCCGCGGCGACCGGTGCCGGTGGTTCCGCACCGTGTTCGGGCCCCGGCGGGTACCGGACCAGTGTCACGTCGTCGGTAATCTCGCTCGCCACCTCGTACAGCGCCTCGGCGATGTGTTCGCGTTTCCTGTCCGTGACAGCCACGAATGACTCGTCTGGTTCGAGCGCCAGACACTGCTCGACGGCCGTTACTGCCGGGTCGCGGAGTTGCTCGTCCATACGTCTGATCCGTCTGGGCGAGGGTTAGCTTCTGCGGTGTCGCGGTTGTTCAGAGCCGGTGTCGGAACTCGCCGAGTGGCGGAAACCCCAGCGTTTCGTCGCGGTTCGTGTCCCGCACGAGCGGCGCGAGCGCGTCGGCGTCCTGGACCAGCGGGGAGAGAAAGTCGCCGGCGGTCATCTCGTTTATCTCGACGCCGGATACGAGTCGGTTGAACGACGGGACGACGAGCAGGTCTGCCCCGCGGTAGACGCCGTCGCCGGCGAGATAACAGGGTCGCGTGTGACCCTCGATTGTGATCGTCGGGTGGTCGTGACCGATTATGTACCGCTCGGCGTCGGCCGCAGGTTCGACGTGACCGTGGCAGACAACGGTGTCGTCGATACGGTGTTCGGGGGTCGTCACGCCGCCCCAGACCACGTCGAGCATCGTGTCGTGGTTCCCGGGGGTGACGACCACCGACGCACCGGCGCCGTCTATGGCGTCTCCGAGGCCGTCGAGTGTCTCCTCGACGAGGTGTGGAACCGTCTCGAAGGAGTGCAACAGGTCACCGGCCAGAACCACCGTCTCGGGGTCGAACTGCTCACACAGTGTCTCGACACGGTCGACCATATCCGCGCCGGCACCGACCGGCACCTGGACGTTTGCCGCGGCCGCCTTTCCGACGTGCAGGTCCGCGAGCACCAGCAGGTCGTCGAGAACGACCGCCCGGTCGCGCAGGCGGAGACCTGACAGCGCGTCCATGCCTCAGTTCGTCGACGGGGAGCAAAGAGCGTGCCGACTGCGACACGCCCGAGCCAAGGTTTTTATCAGCTTGTCACGTTGCTCCTACTAGGACAATGTCTGCCGACGATACCCCCGAAGACGACGAGGAAAACGCAGACTCGGGTAGTCTCGGAGTCGAGACGGGGCCCGACGTGCGTGGACGACTCGAACAGGAGGCAGACCGGGCACGCGAGCAGTTCGACGAGAACGTCATCGACCTGCTGTCGTGGATTCTCGACACAGAGACACGGGCTCGCATCTACGTCTATCTCTGCGAGACTCCCGAGAGTACGAGCGAGGAAGTCGCAACGGGAACCGGACTGTACCCCAGCACGGTACGGGAGGCGCTGGCCGAACTCCACGAGGACGGACAGGTGACACGGACCAAACGCCAGAGCGACGGCGCCGGCAACAACCCCTACGAGTACAGTGCGCTCCCACCGAGTGAGCTGGTCTCGGAGAGGGTCAACGAGGTTCAGAGACAACTCAACACCGTGTTCAATCTCGATACGTATCTGGAGGGTGAAAGCGACGACAGCGACCCGGTGACCATCACCGTCAGGGAGGAACACGAGAGGCGGCCAAACGGCAACGGTGAGACCGCGGACGGACACGACGGGACCGGCGACGAGTGACTGGTTCGAAGTACATTTCCGTCCCAGTGCCGTCACAGCGGGCATGAACGTCGCGCTGGGTGGGACATTCGACCCGGTTCACGATGGACACCGCGCGCTGTTCGACCGCGCGTTCACACTCGGTGACCTAACAGTCGGACTGACAAGCACCGACCTCGCGTCCCGTACCCGAGACGAGAACCGACCGATACGGCCGTACGAGGTCCGTCGGCGCGAGCTCGTGAGCGAGCTGTCGACCTACACCGACCGGTACGACCGCACGGTCACTGTTCGCAAACTGGAGTCGCCCACGGGTATCGCGACGGAACCGGTGTTCGACACACTCGTTGTCTCGCCGGAGACCAGAACCGGTGGCAAACGCATCAACGAACTCCGCCGGGAGCAGGGTCGGGAGCCGCTTCGGCTCGAGGTGGTCGAGTCTGTCCACGCGGAGGACGGCGACATGCTCTCCTCGACCCGTATCGTTCGTGGCGAGATCGACGAACACGGCAATCTCACCCCGGACCGCGACGGCCGGGTCGCCGACGCCGAGTAGCTACCACTCCGGCGCTTCGAGCCCCGCCTCCCCCAGTAGCCCTTTCCAGCGCCCCTGGATGGCGAGTCTGGAGACCCCGACGGCGTCGGCAACCGCCCCCTGTGTGCGCTGGTCACCGGTCACCAGGCTCCCGACGTACAGCGCGGCCCCGATGGCTGCCGGTTTCGAGCGGTCCGACTCCGGTACACCCGAGAGAAACACGTCCCGCGCACACGAGC
>JAQCNM010000046.1 GCA_028275025.1 Halovenus sp. | reverse complement strand
GTGTCGGCGGTCCCTCTCGGTCGCGCCGGTGCAGTTGGTCTCATCCGTCTAGTATCCTCTGTCGATTTCTGCTGCAGTATCGCTTCTCTGGTCTGATTCTCGTCCCCGTGCCGATGCAGACGTCTGTACGCCGTACCCCGGACCACGTTAGAGACGTGGGCCATCCGGATGTGACACCAGGATACAGACCCTCTTAACGCTGTGGGGCCCGGAGTGAAAGTAAAACTGTCTCCCGAATCCCGGCGACAGTGACGGTGTGGTTAGTCGAAACATCGGGGTTCTGTCTGCCCTCTGTCAGACGCACGCAAGACGCTGTCGCGGCCGTCACGTCCACCGAATCCGTCGACGAACCCGGACGTATATATACCAGAGTGCGTAACTGAGCACGTGCCGAACTATCCGACACACGCACGCTGGGGGCGGGTCGGGGCAGTGTTGACCGGGTTCGCGGTCGGTACGGGTCTGTTTCTCGTCTTCGAGTCCCCGCTGCTCGCGGGGGGTGGTGCGTTCGGGGCTGCCGCCGCGACGTTCGTCGGGGCGGTCTTTCCCGATATCGACCATCACAGCTCTATCCCCCGGCGAAAGGCGAGCAGGGCGATCCGGCTACTCTCGGTCCTGGGCGTCGCCTCGCTCGCCGCGCTCCACTTCGAGTCACTGGTTGCCGTTGCCGACGGGACAGTCGCCGACCCGCCTGGCGGGCCCGAGGTTCCTCCGGAGACCGTCGCCGGCGCGGGCACGGCCGTCGCCGCGCTGGCCGCTGCGGGGTCGGTCGACCCCGTGCTCGGTGCTCTCACCCGGAAGCACCGCGGCTGGACCCACAGCGCCCCGGTGATGCTCGTGTTGACCGCCGTTCTCGCCGCCGGGGTCGGCGTGGTGACACGCGACCTCTCGGTAGCACGACAGATAGCCGCAGTCGCCGTCGTGGCGACGTTTTTTCTGGGCTGTCTCGTCCACATCGGGTTAGACGGCGAACTCCGGTGATACTGTCGGACTTAAAGATATCCGCCACCCCGGGGTGAGGAAACTCCTCAGGGGCTTACCTCCGACAGTACGACTCCCCGCCCGCGTGCCGATACAGACAACGGCCGCCAGTTCTCCCCGTCCGTGTCCACCAGCCACGGGGTGGGTGTGAAACCGACAGGGTTTCTGTGGTGGAGTCCAACGAGGTGTAACGAATGAGCCGTGAGTACATTGAGGTGCGCGGGGCGGCCGAGAACAACCTCAAGGAAGTCGACGTCGAACTTCCCCGGGAGAAACTGACCGTCGTCACGGGGCTCTCCGGGTCGGGCAAGTCCTCGCTGGCGTTCGACACCGTCTACGCCGAGGGCCAGCGGCGCTATATCGAATCGCTGTCGGCGTACGCGCGGAACTTTCTCGGACAGATGGACAAGCCCCAGGTCGAGACCGTGGAGGGGCTCTCGCCGGCCATCTCGATCGACCAGAAAAACGCCGCGAACAACCCCCGCTCGACCGTCGGGACGGTCACGGAACTGCACGACTACCTGCGTCTGCTGTACGCCCGTGTCGGCACCCCACACTGTCCGGAGTGTGGCCGCGAGGTTGCAGACCAGAGCGCCCAGCAGATGGTTCGCCGACTGCTCGCCGCGCCGGACGGAACGCGTGCGAAGCTCTGTGCACCGGTGGTGCGCGACCAGAAGGGTGCCTTCGAGGAGCTGTTCGACGACCTCGTGGCCGAGGGGTACACTCGCGTCGAGGTCGACGGCGAGCGGTACGACCTCACCGTCGACCGGCCGACCCTCGACGAGAACTACGACCACACCGTCGACGTGGTGGTCGACAGGGTGAAACTGTCCGCGGACGCGCGCTCGCGCGTGACCGACTCCGTCGAGACGGCACTCGTGGAGGCGGAGGGCGTGCTGAAGGTGGTCTTTCCGGACCCGCCCGCCGGTCTGGACATCGGCGGCACCCGGGCTCGCTCGACCGGTGACCTCTCGGCGACCGACGTGGAACCCGTGGACGAGACCGACGAGGCCGAGACCCGCCTGGTCGTCGAGTTCTCCGAGGAACTGGCCTGCACACACTGTGGCATCGACATCAGCGAGATCGAGACCCGCTCGTTTTCGTTCAACAGCCCCCACGGTGCCTGCCCGGAGTGTGAGGGGATCGGCGAGACAAAGGAGGTCAGCGAGGACCTCGTCGTCCAGGACCCCTCGAAGCAGCTGAAACACGTGTTCGAGCCCTGGAGCTACAACCGGACCTACTACTCCCGCCAACTCGACAACGTCGCAGAGCACTTTGGTGTCTCGCTGTCGACGCCTTTCGAGGAGCTCGACCCGGAGATACAGCGGCAGTTCCTGTGGGGCACCGACCGGCGGGTCCACTTCCAGTGGCGGACAAAGAACGGGACCCGAGAGAAAACAGAACGCTTCGAGGGTGTCATCCCGAACCTAGAGCGGCGTCACGTCGAGACCGACAGCGACCGTGCTCGCGAGCACATCGAGGAGTACATGGCTGTCACGACCTGCCCGGCCTGTGACGGAACCCGGCTCCGGCCGGAGTCCCGTGCCGTGCGGGTCGCCGGAACGACCATCGACGAGGTGAGCCGGCTCTCCATCGGTGACGCACTGTCACACTTCGAGGGGCTGGAGACACGCCTGGACGAGCGCGACCGCACCATCGCCGAGGAGATCCTGAAGGAGATCCGGGCCCGGCTCGGGTTCATGTGTGAGGTTGGACTCGAGTATCTCACGCTCGACCGCGAGGCGTCCACCCTGTCCGGCGGTGAGAGCCAGCGCATCCGGCTGGCTACCCAGATCGGCTCTGGGCTCGTCGGGGTGTTGTACGTGCTCGACGAGCCCTCTATCGGACTCCACCAGCGCGACAACGACCGCCTGCTCGACACGCTTGCGGAACTGCGTGACATCGGCAACACGTTGGTCGTCGTCGAGCACGACACCGAGACGATGCGGCGGGCCGACAACATCGTCGACATGGGGCCGGGGCCGGGCAAGCGCGGGGGTGAGGTCGTCGTCGACGGCTCACTCGAGGCGGTGACAGACTGTGAGGAGAGTATCACCGGCGACTACCTCGCGGGGCGACGCTCCATCCCCGTTCCCGACGAGCGACGCGTCCCCGACCAGGCGGAGACGGATCCCGACACACTCACCATCCGTGGTGCCCGCCAGCACAACCTCCGTGATCTCGACGTCACGATTCCGCTCGGTGCCTTTAGCGCTATCACCGGTGTCTCGGGGTCGGGCAAGTCGACGCTGATGCACGACGTGCTGTACAAGGGGCTGGCCCGCGAGATGAACAAAAACACCAGCGTCGACCCCGGCGAGCACGACGCCATCGAGGGGCTGGACAGCATCGAGACGGTCCGGCTCATCGACCAGTCACCGATCGGACGGACCCCGCGGTCGAACCCTGCGACGTACACGAACGTGTTCGACCACGTCCGGAAGCTGTTTGCCGAGACGGAGCTGTCGAAACGACGTGGCTACGAGAAGGGCCGGTTCTCGTTCAACGTAAAGGGCGGCCGCTGTGAGGAGTGTGGCGGGCAGGGGACCGTCACCATCGACATGAACTTTCTCTCCGACGTACAGGTGCCCTGCGAGGAGTGTGGCGGCGCGCGGTACAACGACGAGACTCTCGAGGTTGCGTTCCGGGGCAAGACAATCGCCGACGTGCTCGATATGAGTGTCGCGGAGGCCCACGCGTTCTTCGAGAATCACAGCCAGCTCCGCCGGCGGCTCCAGCTTCTGAAAGACGTCGGTCTCGGGTACATGCGGTTGGGCCAGCCCTCGACGACGCTCTCGGGGGGCGAGGCACAGCGGGTCAAACTCGCCGAGGAACTCGGAAAAAAAGACACCGGCGAGACGCTGTACCTGCTTGACGAGCCGACGACCGGGCTCCACCCCGCCGACGAGCGCAAACTCATCGACGTGCTCCACCGACTGACCGACGAGGGTAACACGGTGGTGGTTATCGAGCACGAACTCGACCTGGTCAAAAACGCGGACCACGTTATCGATCTCGGGCCGGAGGGTGGCAAACACGGGGGAGATATCGTCGCCGAGGGAACGCCCGAGTCGGTCGCCCGCACCGAGGCGTCCCACACCGGCCGGTACCTCCGTGACCTCCTGCCGGACGTCGACCTCGAGGGGCCACGCTCGGGCACCGCCGCCGACGTCGCCGAGCGCGAGCAGGCCACCGGGGCCGGCGACGACTGACGGCTCAGAACTCCGAGAGTGAGCGCTGGTCGCGGTCCTCGTCTCCGAACTCGGAGAGCGCCGACTGACCGCGCTCGGCGAGCATATCCGCCGAGGTCTGCCAGGAGCGCCGCGCACACCCCGGTAGCTCCCCGTGTTCGTCGACGAACCGCCGGAGAAACGCCCGGGTCGTCGGGTCACCGGGGTAGCCGCTCCCGACATCGCCGTACTCGGCGGCGAGCTCCGCCACGTGGGCGTCACGCTCGACCTTGGCGAGGATGCTCGCGGCACTCACGACCGGGTAGGTCTCGTCGGCCCCGTGTTCGGCCTGCATCGCCGGCGGGTCGTCCAGACCATCCCGGACGCGGCGCTCGAACCTGACGGCGTTCGTGTCGGCCGCGTCGAGGTAGACGGTCAACCCCGTGACGGCGTCCCAGCGCTGCTCGGTCCCGTCGACCACCGCGGCGAGTGCCTCGGTGTGGGCCGCGACGGTCAACCCGTTCATGTCGGTCTCGGGGTCGTCGATGCGCTCGACCGGAATCTCGACAACACTCGTTGCCGCCGCTCGGTCGCGTATCGTCGCCGCGAGTCCCTCGCGGCGCGGCGCTGTCAAGCGCTTCGAGTCCGCCACGTCGGCCGGTAGCTCCGACGGGTCGGCCCGGACCGCGGCGGCGAACATCGAGCCGAGCACCGGCCCCTTTCCAGCCTCGTCTGTCCCGACCTGCACATCTTGTCTCCCGGTAGAGGCGGTGATAAACGTGTCGCGTCCCGCGGCGTTCGTACACACCACTCTCTCGACCGTGTCTCGTGTCCCCGGAACTTTTGTAACAGTCTCGCGCACACGCGCGCAAGACTTGTGGCCGAGTCCAGCCCCGCGGGCGGTCAGACCTGCCGCCGACACGGCTCACCCGTCGTAGACTCCGGCGACACGCGCCCGCTCGAGTATGGTCTCGGCTTGCGTGACAAGCGGTGCGTCGATCATCTCGCCGTCGACGGCGAACACACCACGGCCCTCGGCCGCGGCGTCCTCTCGAGCGGCGAGGACGCGTTCGGCCCAGTCGACCTCGGCCGGGTCGGGGGTGAACGCCTCGTTGACGACCGACACCTGCGCCGGGTGGATAGCCATCTTGCCGTCGAACCCCAGGTCACGGGCGAACCCGGCGTCCTCGGCGAGACCGTCGGTGTCCTCGAAGTCGGTGTAGAGTGTGTCGACGACGTCGACACCCGCCCGGGCCGCCGCCAGCACCACCCGCTCGCGGGCGTACAGTATCTCGGTGCCCGCCCCAGTCCGGGTGGCGCCCGTGGCCGCGGAGAGGTCCTCGGCTCCAAGCAGGAGGGCGTCGGTCGCCTCGACAGCGGCGACGGCCGGCGCGTCGAGCACACCCCCCGGTGTCTCGAGCAGTGCGAGCACCGGGATGTCGAGTCCGTGCTCGTCGAGCGCGTCGGCGAACCTCCGGACGTCCGCGGCACGGTCGACCTTCGGGAGCATCACGCTGTCGGGGGCAGTGCCGAGTGCGCGCAGGTCGGCGTGACCGCCGGTATCGAGTGTGTTGACCCGCACACAGACCTCGGCGTCGGTCTCCAGGTCGGCCACAGCCGTGGCGACCGTCTCCCGGGCCAGTTGTTTCCGGTCCGGGACAACGGCGTCCTCCAGGTCGAACACCACGACGTCGGCCCCGGTGTCGGGTGCCTTCTC
>JAQCNM010000042.1 GCA_028275025.1 Halovenus sp. | reverse complement strand
CACGTCGCCCGTGTTCGTCACCTCGTAGGCGACGGTAATCGTCTCGCCCTCCGTCACTGCCGCGTCGACACTCGTGATGGTCACGTCGAACGATGAGGGCTCGTTGATCGTCACGTTCGCGCCCGCCGTGTCGTCTTCGCTGGCAACCGTCACGGTGTATGCCCCGGCATCACCCGCACCCGTTCCAACGGAGAGTGTCGGGTTCGTCGACGCTCCACCACCGAGTGTCACCGTTGTCGAGTCGGACCCCAGCGCACCGACGCTCAGATTGATAGTCTGAGTATCCTCGATATCGCCGGTGTTCTCGATGGTGGCGGTGACGTTCAGTGGCTCACCCTCGACAGGTGTGTTTGTCTCGATAATGTTGACCTGGAATCCAGACTGGGCCAGCACACTGACGTTGACGCTCGCGGTGTCGTCGGAACTCGCTACCGTCGCGGTGTACTCGCCAGCGTCGCCCGCACCCGTTCCAACGGAGAGTGTCAGGTTCGTCGACGCACCCCCACCGAGCGTCACGCTCGTCGAATCGGTGCCCAGCGCTCCCAGGTCCAGGTCGATTGTCTGTGTGTCCTCGATATCGCCGGTGTTCTTGATGCGCGCCGTCACGTTCAGCGTCTCTCCTTCCACCGGCGTGTTCGTCTCCACGATACTCACGGTGAGCTCCGCCGGCTCCAGCACGGTCACGTTCGTGGTCGTCGAGTCATCCTCGCTGGAGACCGTCGCCGTGTACTCCCCTGCATCACCGGCAGCCGTCCCAACCCCGAGAGTCACGTTCGTCGACGCCCCGCCAGCGAGTGTCACGCCCGTCGAATCGCTCCCCAGTGCACCCACGCTCAGGTCAATTGTCTGTGTGTCCCCAGCGTCGCCTGTGTTCTCGACCTCTGCCGTCACGTTCAACAGTTCGCCTTCGACCGGAGTGGTCGTCCCGACGATGCTCACCGTGACGTTCGCCCGTGTGGCCAGGTCGACTGCCGCCTTTGCGTCGATGATACCGTTCCCGTAGCGGGTGTCCGGGTCTGTGGGTGCCCCGTCGGGTTTCGTCGCCGTGTCGACCAGCAGGGTCTCGATTCGCTCGACACTCAGGTTCCGTGCTGTGGCCGACTGGAGCAGCGCGGCCGCCCCGGAGACGTGTGGCGCTGCCATGCTCGTTCCCGAGTACGTGTCGTCGTAGCCACCGCCCGGCACCGAACTCAGCACATTCACACCTGGTGCCGCGATATCGGGCACGACGTACTGGCTCGGCCAGTCTGCGGGCGGACTGCTCCAGTCCGCAGCCGTGTCGACAGTCTCACCCGAGGAGAAGCCTGCGATACCCTGATTCGAGTTCGAGGCCCCGACCGCGATGGAGTCGTAGACGTTGCCGGGTGACCCGCTGGAGCCCGCGCCGTTGTTACCCGCCGACGCGACGACGAGTGTTCCCGCGGTGTTTGCGTTCCGGACCGGGTCGATGAACTGATCGTAGAAACCATCCGCACCCAGGCTCATCGATATAATATCGGCGTCGTTGTCGACGGCCCACTGCATCCCGGCGATTATCTGTGCAAACGAACCTCTACCGTTGTCGTCCAGCACTTTGACACCGTACAGCGCCGCCCCGGGTGCCACACCGAACGACGGGACACCACCCGCCGGGTTCTCGGCACCCGTCACGGTCCCGCTCACGTGTGTCCCGTGGCCGTCACCGTCGTTTGGCTGAGAGTTTACCGGACTGCCGGTGTCGTCGAACTCCTGCCACTTCTCCACCGAGAGGTCCGGGTGGTCGGCGTCGACACCGGTGTCCAGTACGGCGACGCTGACACCCTCACCGCGGGTGCCGTACGCGGACCAGACCTCGGTCGCGCTGATCTGGTCGAGCCCGTACGTCGTGTTGGTCGCTGTCGGCCCCCGGTTTCTCCCGGTCACAGGTGGTCTCGACGGGGTCTGACCGGGCAGCGAGCCCACCGCTCCGGCCGTATCGGGGTCTCCACCGGCGTGGTCGACAGACACCTCGAAGTTCGGCCCGACGTGAACGACGTTCGTTATACCGGCGAGGTCGGTCACGTCGGTCCGACCGTGGTCGATTGTCACCACCGCGAGGTTGCCGAGCCAGAGCGAGCGCTCGACGGTCACACCGGGCGTCCGTTCGGCGTACTGTCTGAGCGGGGCCTGGCTCCGGGCCGCCCGCTGTTCGAGTTGTTCGACCGTCGTCGGTGTCGACTCCGCGGTCCAGTCCGACTCGACTTCCACTACGACGACCTGCTCACCAGTCGCGTCGGCCACGACTGGACTGACTGTCGCCTGACCCCCGTCGGCACCGACCACCCCGCCCACGCCACCAACTGCGATCAGGAACCCCACCAGCACGAGCGTCAGACCGGCCGAGCACACACCAACCCCCGGTTGCGGTGGTTCGATCGTCGGCCCGTCGGTACCAGTTGTGTTCACCGTGTTGTCCGACCCAGCGGGGGCGAGAACATAAGCATGCTGTCTTCGTGATTAATCCTGGTAACACCAGTCGTTCCAAATCGCTAATACGAGAGGCCCGTCTCGGCAGTTCACCGACGGCGGGCAGGTGTGTGCTCGGCCCGGCGGACCGGTCGACATCTCCGCGAGGGCGTTCCCGACTGGGCAGCCAGTACGTGACAGTGTGTCGCAACGACCGTCACAACGGTACTCCGGCGTTCGACGGCATCCGACGTGTCGGTGCCCTCTCGGCCGGTGGGTCGTAGTCGTGACCTGAGAGACTGATGGGTCGTGGTCGTGACCCGCGAGACGGATGGGTCGTGGTCGTGACCCGCGAGACGCCAGTGTCACGATGTTTGACGTGGGCACTGTGTCGAAGTGGAGTAATCACAGGGCTATCGGTCCGACAGACTATCTATCAGACGATTATGAATAAATTATATTTGCTTTCGAGGGGAGCCAGTACCATGGCAGTCGGAACTCGGCAGAGTCCAACTGACGCTATCGAACCCGTAAAGAGTGTTGTCGCCGGTGTGGGGTCGTTTCTCGTCGGCTACCTCGTCACACTAGTGCTCGCAGTCGCCGTCGAGAGCAACGATTTCACCGACGGTGACGCCATCGAACTGGGTGGGTGGCTGTTCTACAACGCGCAGTTTGTCGACCTCGAGGTCAGTGCAACCGGAGGTAGTGGGTTGGGGCTCACCAGTTCGCTCAACATCGTTACCGGTGACAGCTTTCTCGGGCAGGCCGTGTCACTGGACGTCCCCTCGGTCGTGTACCACCTGATTCCGGTCGTAGTGTTCCTGCTGGCCGGCTTTCTGCTGGCACAGGCGGTGTCGGCACAGACACCACAGCAGGGGGCCCTGGCCGGCGGGTCGATCGTCGTCGGGACGGCTCCGCTCGCGCTCATCGGCACGTTCCTCTTTGTCGTCGAGCAGGGTGGGATCGAGGTTGGGCCGCCGCTCCTAGACAGTCTCCTCATCGTTGGTCTGCTCTTTCCACTGGTGCTCGGTGTGGCTGGAGGTCTCATCAGCAGTCAGACGTGACACCGCGTGTACACTCACAGCCGAGAGGAGGCCGGGTGCGGGCTCTGTCGCTGTGTGTACACGAACGTGCTCGGCAACCGATACCGGTCAGTGCCACAGAGCGACACCGACATTCCCGTGGGGATCTATCGTGTGCACGTGACCCGCTGTGTGCGCTGTGAGAGCACCGTCGACGACGCCACAGGAGAGACAAGGTACTGTGAGGTCTGTACGGAGCGGTTAGAGAGTGTGCGCGAGGTCGGTGTGTGGGTTCGGTACCGCACGGAGGTAGCAGGTGGGGTGTTACCGGCGGGATACTACGTGCGGTCCGACACCCACGGGGATCGGTACGCGGCGACCCGGGTCGACGCGCTCGCAACAGCCACGGAGATAATGAGCGAACAGGAACTCGACGGGCGGTTCGACAACCCGGAGACGGGTGTCAGCTGGCTGATTGACGAGTTCCTTGAGACACACCCCGACGTGGCCGCGGATGTCGAGGCAGAGCGTGACTCGTTTTTCTCAAGACTGTCGAACTGGTGAGACCACACTGACGGGGGCCCGACCGTCTCGACACGAGGGGTGGACTGTCTCGGCAGTACCGACTACCGCGACGTCCTGACCGCGACCGTCGTGGTCGCAGTTCCCGCTGGTGTCTCGATAGCGAGCGTGTGGGTTCCGGGCACGAACCCGGCCGCCAGTGTCAGCGTCGTTGTCGTGGTCGTTCCGGGTCCGAGG
>JAQCNM010000022.1 GCA_028275025.1 Halovenus sp. | reverse complement strand
GCCCCGGCTGGATTCGAACCGTGGTCAACTCAGGACGGTTCGTTCCCCGGTTCGATTCCAGTTGTGACTCGTGTTCAGTTTCTTCACACAGAGTAGCCCCGGCTGGATTCGAACCAGCGTCAGCGGCTGCCCTCCACGAACGGTTCTCCGTACGTGTCCAAAGGCCGCTATGATTGGCCACTACACCACAGGGCTGTAACCGATAGTATCTCGTTCTACTACAAGTGTCTTGTCCTCCGACGCAGCCGGTCACCGGTCGGGAGACAGTGTGAACCGGCCGTCTGCCGTGTTAAATCATCCCCTCGTTTTCGAGCCCGTCCATGAGTTCGTCGACGAGTTCGTCGACAGTTTCGTACGGAAACTCCGTCTCGCTCCCCGAGATCTGGCTGTTCAGCTCCATCGCTGTCATCGAGAACTCACCGGATTCGAAGGTTGTCGCGGGCCCGTCGGGCAGCGCGGGCACGAGGTCCATCGCACTGGTGACCGGGTAGTTCGCCCCTTCGAACGCCGTTACGAACTGCTGTCGCAGGTCGTCTTTGTCCACCATATCAACGTTTCTCCGGCAGCGCTCAAAAAGATTTGCGTCTCTCTCCTCGGGACCCCGAGCCCTGTCGACAGCCACAAACGCTTTTGACCGGCGGTGAGTAACTGCCGTGTATGTACGTCCGGGACGCCAAGAACCGCGACGAGGTCTGGCTGCTCGACCACATCGAGGCGATGGAGCTAGACGAGACAGCGTTTCGCTCCCGGGACTACGTGATTGCGATCGACGAGCGAACCGGCGACCGTGCCGGATTCGGTCGCATCAGGATACACAAATCCGACGACGAGGAGGTCTGTGAGCTGACGAGTCTCGGGGTCCTCGAGAGCTGGCAGGGTCAGGGGGTCGGTGCACACGTCGTCGAACGGCTCGTCACGACTGCCCGTGACAAGGGTTACTCGGTCGCGTACGCCCTGACGAGCGAGCCCGAGTACCTGGCACAGTTCGGGTTCGGGCGCATACGGAGCAGACAACTGCCGGCGGTTCTCCAGGACCGGTTGGACGAGAAACGGCGGTCTATCGACCCCGGTGCCGCCCCGACGCGCATCGACACCGAGCGGTTCCGGATGCCACCGCGGCTGCGCGAGGCGTTCAAGGGTGCGTACGCCGACGACGAGACCGACGAGCCAACAGAGGAGCCGGAGGACTTCGGCATCGACCCCGAGGACGCCACGTACAAGTATGACACCGGCGACTGAGCGGTCTGCGGGCGGTTCACCCCATCGACACCGTGTGTGAAAGACACCCGACACCCTCGATGCGGACCGCCACCTCGTCGCCGTCGGCGAGTGGTCCCACCCCTTCTGGGGTGCCCGTCGCGATGACATCGCCGGGCTGGAGTGTCAGGTAACGCGTAATCTCGGCGACGAGGTCGGCCACGGTGAAGATGAGCCGGTCCCGGGACCCGGACTGCCGGCGCTCACCGTTCACCCGGAGCTCGATGTTCGCGTCGTCGGGCACGTGTTCGGGTGTGGCGAGCACCGGCCCGAGCGGCGCGGCACCGTCGAAGGCCTTGCCACGGACCCAGTTCTGTTCGGCCCGCTGGTCCTCGCGGTTCGACAGGTCGACCAGACAGCTGTAGCCGGCCACAACATCGGTTGCCGCCGACCGGTCGACGTTCCGGCACTGCTCGCCGACGACGACAGCCAGCTCCGCCTCGTAGTCGATGCGGCCCCTGTCCGGCGGTGTCACGTCGCTGCCGTGGCCGGCGACGGTGTTTGGCGGTTTCAGAAAGAGCAACGGCCGGTCGGGTACGTCGTTTCCCATCTCCTCGGCGTGTGCGGTGTAGTTGCGGCCGACACAGACCAGTTTCGTGGGCTCACACGGCGGGAGTACGGTCACCTCCTCGGGTGTGTACTCCCGGTCGCCGAACGTGATTCGACCGCCCGAACCCGCGGTGTCTGCTCCCGCCGGTGTCCCGTCGGTCTCGACCCACTCGCCGGCTCTGACTGCACCGGCCGGGTCGCGGAATCTGACACGCTTCATACCCGCCCGGTGCGGGCCGAGCCACAAGAAACCACGGACCCCAGGTGTCTGCCGACCCGTCACGCGATATCGCGGGTGGTGTCGACGTCGACTTTCTCGACGAGGTCGAGTTTGATCGTCTCGACGGGTGCCCGACCGCCGCGGAACTTCGGCACCGAGAGCCGGTTCTCCACCTCGTCACCCGACGCGTCGGTGTCGAGGTGGAAGACCACGTCGGCGAAATGCTCTGTCGTGTCCCGCAGCGGCGGCACGCTCCGGCCGTCCAGACAGTGTAGGATAGCGAGGCTGTTGGTGTTGATGATGTGGTTCTGGAGGTCGTTCATGAAACTCCGGAACCGCGAGGGCGGCTCCTGTGACTCGAGCACGTCGACCGGGTCGAGAATGAGGTTCGACGTCTCCGGGAGCGCACTGACGAGTTTGCCGGCGTTGTCCAGCGGCGCCTCACCGGAGATGTGCCGAACCGTCGGGTCACCCGTCTCGGTGGGTGTGGTCGCGATACTCTCCCTGACCGCCGCCGCAGTCCGGTTGAGTGACAGCCACAGCGTCCCTCTGGTCGCGGTGAGTTCGTACAGAAACAGCTCCACCTGACTCGCCGGCGCCGCCGAGAGCACCACGATACTGCCGGCTGGAATCCCCCCTTCGAGCTTCCGGTCTAGCACTTCGATGCCCGTTTCCAGCCGGTTCACCATGCTTTTTGTCGACTCTCCGCGCAGAATAAACTTTCCAACCCACGTATCACCGGGCGAACCGCCAGCCCTGTGGCGGTGACCGCCCCTCAATTTAAGAAACTCCGGCCACAATCACGCTGTATGGCCGCATACGGCCGGCCGTCGCTCCGAGACCTGTTCGACGAGGCACCGACACCCCACATCGCTCACCCGCCTCGGACACACCACCGAGAGTTTTATCTGGCGACAGATGGCTCGTTCAGGGAGTCCGGCGGCGGACTCGGTGCCGTTATCGAGACACGTGACGGGCACCGCGTCGCACGACTGTCGGTTCCAAACGACGCCCCCGACAACAACACCGCCGAGTACCGGGCACTCCACCTCGGACTCGACGTACTTGCGAACCGTTCGCCACCTGGTGCCCGGGTCGGTGTACTCATCGACCACGACGACCTCGCCGCGAACGTCAACGTCTCGATTCTCGCCGCCCGCGAGGGTCGTTTCGACGACCACCACCGGGTTTCGATTCCACAGCGGACATCGCTCCACTGGCGCGGTATCCGCACCCGGCTCCGTGACTTCGGGGAGGTCCGGGCGGCACGCATCGACAGCGGCCACAACCCCGCCCACCCGCTCGCCAACACCCCCGGCGAGTACGCCCACGTCAACGCCGAACCCGACCGCTGTCTCCTCCCCGAGACACCCTCCCGCGAGGAGCGTGTCCCGCCTCCCTCCCGCGCCGACCGTCGCGCCAGCGACTGACCCCCCGACGCTCACATGAACTCGCCCAGTCCAGTCTGTTCCTGACCGGACTTTACCTCCTCCCAGGAGATACCGAGTGCCTCGATAATCCGGGCGATCGGACCCTTCAGGGTCTTGTCGAGCATCTTCTCCCAGTCGATCTCGAACGCCTCCGGGAGCTGGTCGGCGTAGTCGAAACAGATAACGTCCGGGTCGCGCTTGAACTCCTGGTAGACTGGGTCCTCCCGGAGCTCGGGGTTCTCGGCCTCGACCTCGCGAAAGAACCCCGCGTGCACGCGGTCGATGTACAGCCGCTTTGGCTTCGACCCCCGCTGGAAGTTCGTCCCCAGCACCCGGTTCGCGTACTTCGCACCCCGGACCTGGGCAGTGTCGGTGTCGTAGTTGTCCAGCCGTTTGCCGATGCCACCCGGGATACCGATCTCCTCGGGGTCGACTGCACCCGACTGGAACCCGTCGATGACATCTGTGACGTACTCCTTTACGTCGGCCAGGTCCGCGCCGGTCACGATCATCTCGATTACCTCGAGTTGGACCTCCTTCGTGATGGGCGCGATATCAGAGCGCTGGTACTCGAACCCGGTGATGTCGATGTCGTCGACGTTCTTTCCCTCCTTCCAGACGATGTGGCCGGCGTAGCGCTTTTTCTTGCCGGCCTGGAAGAAACGCCGGTAGAGCTTCTCGAACTCGATCTGGAAGCGGTGTTCGGCGGCGTTGAGCTGTTCGGCAGCGAACTCGTCGTAGGCCTCGTTGATACGTTCCTCCATCTCGAAGGAGCGCTCGATGGACTCCGCTTTCTGTGCGTCCTCTCCCATGCTCACCATGACCGAGTCGGTGTTGTGGAGAACGATCCCACCGACTGCGTCCACGAAGTTCTCGTTCTCCCGAACGCTCAGGTCGTAGACGTAGCCATCGTGTGCTACCTCGGTGAGAACCGGTTCACCGCCCGAACGGTACTGCTCACAGGTCCGGACTGTGTAGGCATCTTCCTCCTGGTGATAGTTTACCACGTGTTTTGTTCCACGCTGGGTGAGCAGTACCGAGAGTCCACCCGCCAGCCGTCGACTCGTCGTCTCGAAGTCGAGGTTTCGCCCGCCGTACCCCGCCGAGTCCCGCGGAAACTCACGTGAACCGTCCTCTCCGGCGAGCATCTCGACGAACAGCTCCTGTTTCTCTGTCGGCAGATGAAACACGAACGACGGTATCTTTCTCCCGCGGGAGCCCCGTCCGGCGAACTCCCGGAAGAACACCGCGGCGAGTTCGTTCGTCGTCTGGAGCCTGGGCGTCTGGTCGTCGTGTGTGAGCACAGTCCCGCTGCCGTCTGCCGGATGCCCGACAGTTCGCCCCTCGCGCGTGTCACCTGTCACGACACTCACGGTCGTGTTCTCGAACAGTCGGTGGTAGTCGTCCCGGAGCTGTTCGAGCCGGCTCCGTCTCGACTCGGCGATACTCACACCGGGTCGGCTGTCGGTCGAAGTACTGCCCCCGGCAACGTACGCACCCAGGAGACGAAGCAACGCCTCGCCGTCCTCACTGTCGGGGTCGATGTACCGCTCGACCTCGACGCTCTCGTCCGGTCCGCGGCGGTGTTCGTGACCGAGCCAGACAGCCTCCTCGTCCCCACAGATGCGTCTGGTTTCGGCCGTGACCCCGCCCGACCCCCGACCGTCCGCGTACGTCTGTGTGTCCCCGCCCAACACCTCGTACACGTCGATTGTCTCCCTCTGGTCGGTCTCCGGCAGCTCTGGAACGCGGAGCGGTGACTCGACCTCGTCCGGGGGTGTCTCGACCAGTTCACCCCCGCTCTCGACGACGTAGGAGTGGTCCCGTGTCGTGACCGACTCACCGAGCTCGTGTCGTAGCCTGACAACTGGTTTGTCGGTCTCGTGGCGAACGACCTGCTCGATCGGACGCCACTCGGACTGTCCGTTATCGTCTACAGATAACGCGTCCCAGCCATCTATGGTTGCGTACTGCTTCGACGGTTCGACACCGGTGACAGGCCTGCTATCGACGGTGCTCACGGTGTCCTCGGCCGGAGACTGTGTCGCACGCCGGTACAGCGTCTCGATCGGACAGATCCGGACGGTCCCGTCGGGGTCCCGGACGACGACCGGACGTTCTCCCGTTACACTGTCACCGTAGATCACCTCCTTGTCGAGTTCGTTTGTGACCTGCTCGGTGAACTCGATCACCTCCCGGCCGGTTGCGGTCACGGCGGCACCCATCTCCCGGTCGTAGAGCCGGAACCGGTCCCACCCCAGAACGCCGTAGAGCGACTGTCCGACTGCCTGGAACGTGCCGTTCCTGCCGGCGAGCAGCGTGTGGTTGTCCTCGACGGTCACACAGTAGACGCCGTCTTCGGCTGTGCTCCGCGACCCGCTCCGGTCCATCCGGAACGAGTTTGTCGCGTCCTCGGCACAGTGTACGTGCCAGGAACCGCCGTCTTTGCTGTAACCCGCGGTCAGACCGAGGTGGGTGCACAGACGCAACACGTCGTCACGTAGCCGGTCACTCGACGTGGTGAACTGCCACGAGTCGGGCTGTCGGTCGCCGCCCCCGGCGAGGAGTGTGTCGAGAAACGCCCGTTTCTGTTTCTCGCTCGCGCCGAAGACGAACTCCGGAATCCGCCTCTCGTGACCCGTCTCGTCACAGGCGTCCCGGAGATACTCGCCGAGCAACTGCGAGCCAAACCGGTAGCCCCGACTATTCTGGTAGTGGTCGAACCCCATCCGGTCGAGGAGTCGGCCGACTCGCGTGTGCTCGCTCTCGCCACCGTCGGGAACCGTGGCTTCCCGTCCAATCTCGACGGCGGTCGACGACTCCCCGTGACTCCCTCCGACCCGTTCTGTCCCCGTGGTGTACACATCCCCGCCGGTGACGTACCAGGCCAGCAGTTCGGTGAACTCGTCACCGTCGTACGTTCGGGGGATCCAGTCCCGGCCTGTCTCGCCGTGGACGTAGCTTCGCTCGCAGACCGACTCGACGTACGCCCGGTGCTCTTCGAACTGCTCGGCCGTGAACACGTACCCTTCGACCCCGATGTCACTGTTCAGACTCGTCGGTGGCTCCCACCCCAGTTCTGCCGTGAACGTGTGCCCGTGCACGGAGGGACGAACCCAGACCTCGTACCCGCTGTCGAGCCGTCGCGTGAGGTCGACCCTCTCGACGGGGTCGCCGTGGTCGAACCCCCAGCCGTGTGGCATCTCGTAGTGGGCGGACCCGGACAGATCCCCGGCCTCCAGGAACTCCCACTCCTGTTCGGCCCCGTTGTTCTCCCTGACGAGCATCCGGTGGTTCGGTGTCACCCGGAAGTCGACCGTGTCCGTCCGGATATCCACCAGTTCACCGCCGTAGTCGGGGTACGCGTGTGTCTCGACGACCGGCTTGTGCTCCATCTCCATCGTGTCGGGGTCGAGCGAGTAGACCTCGTCGCCGATCTCCAACTCGCGGATGTTCCTGACCCCCGAGGGTGTCAGCACCTCGGTATCCGAGGTGAAGCAGTTCATAATCACCTTGACAGCCTGCTGTTGCCGGTCGTACTGCTCGTACGTGTCGGTGTTCGGGTCGTGCTCGTTTCGCAGTGACTTCTTTTCCTCGCGTTCGGTCAGCAACTCGTCGACCATCCCCCTGATAGCGCCGTCCGGTTGCTTCCGGAACCGGGTCCCGTTTGGCGCACGGTACGTCTCACCCTCGTAGTGCTCCGGGTCCACCTTCGTCTCCGGTGAGGCGTTTATCGTCACCATGCACAT
>JAQCNM010000012.1 GCA_028275025.1 Halovenus sp. | reverse complement strand
GGTCCCATCCTGTCGCGAACGAACCGTGAGCGGCAGATGTACGACAGGGGATTTCTGCCCAGAGGACGAGCAAAGCGACGTCCTCGCGGTTCAAATCCGAGCGGTCCCGTCCTGTCGCGAACGAACCGTGAGCGTCGGGTGCACGATGGTTCGGGCCCGGCGAGCCACACAGAGTCTTCGCTGCTCGAATCACAACGGTCTCACCCTCTCTTGCACCCCGAGATGTCGACCCCAGGGTGGTCACCCGTCGTTCTCGGGGGCCTCGACGAGAATCCCGTTGTCTGTCGGGAACTCCGGGGTGAACGACCCGCGGTCGGTTTCGACGGTCTGTGTAGTCTTTCGCATCAGTGTCTCCTGGGTGCTGACCTGTTGCTCTCCCTCCTCGGGCTGTTGTTGCCCGTAGCTCCCGTCGGGGTTCATCGCCCACCGTTGCACGTTGTCGGCCAGGATCAGGTCGAGGTTGAACTTCAGTTCCCGGCGGAGCCGCGGGTCCTCGACCGGTGTGACCGCCTCGACACGGTTGTCCAGATTCCGGGTCATCCAGTCGGCACTCCCGATGTAGTACTCGGGGTGGCCACCTTCCGACGCCGTCGCGACCGCACCGGGATCCTCCGCCCGAGCGCCGTTCTCGAAGTAGAATATCCGGGAGTGTTCGAGAAACCGGCCGACAACAGAGTGAACCGAGACGTTCTCGCTGATACCGTCGAGCCCGGGTCGGAGCCGGCAGATGTCCCGAACGACGAGGTCGATCTCGACACCGGCCATCGCGGCCCGGTACAGTTCCTCGACGATAGCTCCGTCCTCGAGACTGTTCACCTTGACGACAATCCGTGCCGGCTGGCCGGCCTGTGCGTACTTTGCCTCGCGACGGATGTACTGGGTGAACTTCTCCCGCATCGTCACCGGCGCGACGAGCAGTTTGCGGAACTCCTTGTCCAGACCCGGGCCGGTAAAGGAGTTGAAAAGCGTGACCAGGTCCTGCCCGATGTCCCGGTCCGCGGTCAACACCCCGAGATCGACGTACCGCTTTGCCGTCCCGGAGTGGTAGTTCCCGGTGCCCACGTGCGAGTAGAGGGTCACACCGTCCCCCTCCGACCGGACGACCAGCGCCGTCTTGCTGTGGGTCTTCAGCCCGAGAGTGCCGTACGCGACGTGAATCCCGTTTTCCTCCAGCCGTCGGACCCACTCGAGATTGTTCTGCTCGTCGAAGCGGGCCTTTAGCTCGACCATCACTGCGACCTGTTTCCCGTTGTCGGCTGCCTCGATGAGCGACTGGATCACCTCCGAGTCGCTTGCGGTCCGGTAGATCGCTGCTTTCACCGCAAGCACCTGCGGGTCGTTTGCCGCCTCCGTGAGAAACCGCTGGACGGTCTCGCCAAAGTCGTGATACGGGTGGTGCAACAGGATATCGCTCTCGCGGATATCGGCGAAGATGCTCCGGTCGTGTTCTGCCCCACTCTCGTCGAACACGGAGCCGTGACCGTCGCTGAGCCGGGGGTGTGACCTGGGTGACCAGGGCTCTCGTTTCAGCTCCGGCCGGTCGAGTTCGGTCAGCGTGGCGAAATCACGGTAGTCGATCGGCCCGTCGAGGTGGTAGATCTCCGGGTCGCCGAGCTCCAACTGCTCCTGTAGTGTCTCCCGGATGTACGGGTTCGCGTCCGATTCGATCTCCATCCGCACGACACTCGCGAACCGCCGTTGTTCGAGAACGTCTTCGATCATCTCGATCAGGTCCTCGGCGACCTCCTCGTCGCGGCTGATCTCGGCGTTGCGTGTCAGACGGAACAGCGCCGTGTCGAGCACCTCGACGTTTGGCAACACCGCGTCGAGATTGTGTCTGATGACCTCCTCGATGAGCACGTACCGGGACCCCTCGGCCACCTCGACGAGCCGTGGCCTGTTCGGCGGAATCTTTATTCGGGTGAACGTCGGTTCCTCGTCGGTCGACTCCCCGGTGAGCACCGCGAGTGACAGCGACCGGTTCGAGATAAACGGAAACGGGTGTGCGGGGTCGAACGAGAGCGGTGTCAAGGTCGGTTTGATCGACTCCCGAAAGTACTCGTCCAGTTCGGCCCGCCGGTCTGTGCCCAGCTCTCCGTAGTCCACAATCTCGATACCCGCCTCCGCCAGCGCCGGCCGGAGCTGTTCGTGATAGCAGTCAGCCTGTTTCCGCAGAATCGGCCGGAGCTTCTGCTGGACCGCATCCCACTGCTCGCGGGGTGTCCGGCCGTCCACCGTCTCCTCGGTGACACCGGCCTCGATCTGCTGTTTGAGCCCGCCGATGCGCTTCATTACGAACTCGTCGAGATTCCGTGTCACGATTGCGAGAAACCGCACCCGCTCCAGCAGCGGATTCCGCTCGTCAATCGTCTCTTGGAGCACCCGTTGCTGGAACGCGAGCTCGCTCAACTCGCGGTTGAGATACAGCTCCGGGTCGCTCAGGTCGACATCCGACGGCTCGTACGGCTCGATATCGGGGAGTTCCTCCACGGTCATCTACTCTACGGTGACGGTCTGTGGTTCGACGATACTGTCCGCGGAGCGTTCCCGGTATGTCTCCGGTGGCTCCACCGACAGTGTCTCCTCTGCTCGGTAGTCGTAGGCGGTCAACGCCCCGCCGTAGACACACCCGGTGTCGAGGCCGACAGCGAACTCACTCTCGAACGGTTCGGACAGGACGGTGTGCCCGAAGAACACCCGGGGTCGCTCGTTGCGCTCCTCGAACCAGTAGGGTCGCTCGTACCCACCCCCGGGGGCTATCGACCGCAGTGTCGTGAGCTCCGCGACCGAGTGCTCGGCGAGCGGTTTCCGGTGGTCGACCCCACCGTGGACCACGAGCGTGTCGTCCCAGGAGAGCGCGACCGGCAGCGAGTCCAGATACGCCGTGTCCTCGTTGTTCAACGAGTCGACAGACTCGTGCCCGTCGACGAGCTTCTGTTCGTTGTTGCCACGGACAGCCTGGAGGTTCGGCCGGGACCTGACGAGTTCGAGGACTCCCTTGCTGTCTGGCCCCTTTCGCACGAGGTCACCGACAAAGACCACGAGGTCCTCCCGGTCGGGCGAGAGCACGTCGAGCAACCGCTCGAGACTCCTCCGGCAGCCGTGAACGTCACCGACGACGTAGATCTCTGTCCAGTCATCGCTGTCGATCCGCCTGTGTGTGAGGTCGTCACCGAGTGTCGGACTGTGTTCCATGAGAATCTACCTGCGCGAGATGTGTAGAGAGCTACGGCCGGACAGGGTTTAATCCTGTGGAGACGAGGTCCCGGTTGTCACCGTCCGTAGAGACACGGCTCCCGTGGTCGCCAGTTCGGTCTCCGCGAACGGTGGTGTCGGGGCAGGTCACCCGCCGCGCTCCCGGTACCAGACCCGCTCACCGACCGGTGACTCCCCGTCGTCGATGTCCAATCGGCCGACGAACAGGTCACGAACGGCGAGTGTCACGGTGAGTTCGACCTGCCCCCCGTCGTCGGCTCCGACGGTGACGACACAGTGTCCGTCCCGGGTCCCGACCGACTCGATGACCCCCGTCGACCAGCGCTCGATGTCGTGGGTCGGTTTCCGGGAGTGAATCCGGTCGTGGTCCATACGTTTGGCTGGGCGGCCGCTGGTGTCTACCTTTCGTTCCCGCGGTTGTACTCGGGTTCGCGCCGGCCGGACTCGGCTGTCGACCCCGTGTCACGCCCCGCCCGTGTGCGGTCGGTGTCCAGACCGTCGATAACCCGGCCGATACGCTCCGAGTCGGTAGTGTCCTCGATATCCTCCATCTCGAGGAGAGCGTCGAGTCGCCGTTCCAGTTCCACCTCGTCGATCTCGCCGCGGGCGTACCGGTCACGGAGTTCCTCGACGGGGTCTCCGGTGGTGTCCTGGAGGGTTTGGTTCGTCTCGGCTTCGATCTGGGCCTCGATGAGCGCCTGCATCTCGGTGTCGCCCCGCGAGGAACTCGGCGAGCCAAACAGTATCGCCGACGCTGGCGTGAGCAGGAGCCAGCCGACGACGAACACGGCGGCTGCTGCCGGGAGCCCGACGAGGATGGCGGTGAGAACGCCGAGCGGGAGTGTGACAACGGCAAACAGCGGAGTCAACCTCCTCAGCGGGCTGTCGGAAGACACGTCTCACACCTAACGACAACGTAATAAAAACGTTGTCCCCATCGGCGCTGTGTCCGACAGCGTGCCGTTCCTGGGTCGAGATGCGCCCGTCAGACGCCGGTATCGTGGTCGACCCGTCCGGTGACTGTCTGTCGAACGGGAGCCGGAAAGCAACCTTCATTACGCTCCTCACGGATTCATCAACGTACATGGCCGTACTCTGGCTGGACGATATCGGCTCCGAGGACCTCGAAACAGTCGGCGGAAAGGCGGCGTCGCTGGGCGAGTTGCACGGTGCCGACCTCCCCGTTCCGCCGGCGTTCGTCGTGACGGCGGGCACGTACCGCCGGTTCATCGAGGAGAGCGGCATCGAGACGGAACTGTTCGAGGCCATCGACGTCGATGCCGAGGACTCTCACGCGCTGGCAGAGGCCGCCGAGCGGGCGCAGGAACTCGTCTGCGAGACGCCGCTACCCGAGTCGCTCCGCGAGGAGATTCTCGGCGCCTACAGCGACTTCGGCGGGGAGACGTCGGTCGCGGTGCGCTCCTCGGCGACCGCCGAGGACCTTCCGGGGGCGTCGTTTGCGGGACAGCAGGAGACGTACCTGAACGTCACCCGCGACCGACTGCTGGGGGCTGTTCGTGACTGCTGGGCCTCACTGTTCACCCAGCGGGCACTTTACTACCGCCAGCAACAGGGGTTCGACCACACCGCGGTCGATATCGCGGTTGTCGTCCAGCGGATGGTCGACGCCGAGAAAAGCGGTGTCATGTTCACCAGCCACCCCTCGACCGGCGAACCGGTCGTCACGATCGAGGCGGCCTGGGGGCTCGGCGAGGCGGTCGTCTCGGGTGCCGTGACGCCCGACAACTACGTTATCGAGCGCGAGACCGGTGACCTCCGCGAGGAGACCGTCGCCGACAAGAAAGTGATGCACGTGCGCGACCCCGAGACCGGGCAGACCGTCGAGCGGCCCGTCCCAGATGAGAGACGGGCCGAACGCGTGCTCGACGCCGAGGACCTGGCCGAACTGGTGGCCCTCGGCGAGGCGATAGAGGCGTACTACGACCGGCCACAGGACGTCGAGTGGGCCATCGACGACGGTATCTACCTGCTCCAGTCCCGTCCGATAACCACCATCGACGGGTCGGGTGACACACCGGCCCCCGGGGACAGTCCGGCGGCCGAGACAGACATCGCCGACGGGCTCTCCGCCGCGAGCGCTGCGACCAGCGACGGAACAACAGGACGCACCGACGGGGCCGGCGGACGGACCGACCTGTTGCTCTCCGGGATCGGCGCGAGCCCCGGGGAGGCGTCCGGCGGGGTCAGTATCGTCGAGAAACTCGACGAACTCGACAAGGTCGGCGAGGGTGACATAATCGTCGCCGAGATGACGACCCCCGACATGGTGCCCGCGATGCAGCGGGCCGCGGGTATCATCACCGACGAGGGGGGGATGACCTCACACGCCGCAATCGTCTCGCGTGAACTCGGTGTGCCGGCGGTCGTGGGCGTCGAGACGGCGACGACCCGGCTCCGCGACGGCCAAGTCGTGACCGTCGACGGTGACAAGGGCAGTATCACCGAAGGTGACGGCACCGCCGAGGTCGACCAGGACCCCGTCGAGGCAATCCGGCCCGATACACCGGTCAAACCGATGACCGCCACCGAGGTGAAGGTCAACGTCTCCATCCCGGAAGCCGCCGAACGGGCAGCGGCGACCGGCGCCGACGGCGTCGGCCTGTTGCGCATCGAGCACATGGTGCTCTCGCTGGGAAAGACACCCGACCGCTACATCGAGGACAACGGGGTCGACGCCTACATCGACCAGATCGTCGACGGTATCCAGTCTGTCGCCGACGAGTTCTACCCCCGCCCGGTCCGTGCCCGGACCCTCGACGCACCCACAGACGAGTTCAGACAGCTAGAGGGCGGTGCCGACGAGCCGACCGAACACAACCCGATGCTTGGCTACCGAGGCATCCGTCGCAGTCTCGACCGGCCCGACGTGTTTCGCCACGAACTCGAGGCCTTTCGCCGACTCTACGACATGGGGTACGACAACGTCGAGTTCATGTTCCCGCTCGTGACCGACGCCGACGACGTCCGCCGGGCACGGGAGCTGATAGCCGAGGCGGGTATCGACGCGGACCGCCGCAACTGGGGTGTGATGATCGAGACGCCGGCCTCGGCGCTCTCTATCGAGGGGATGATAGCGGAGGGGATCGACTTTGCGAGCTTCGGCACGAACGACCTCGTCCAGTACACCCTCGCGGTCGACCGGAACAACAACCGCGTTGCCGACCGCTACGACGCGATGCACCCCGCGGTGCTCGACCTGATGAACCGGACAATCCAGGTCTGTCGCGAGCACGACGTCGGCACGAGTATCTGCGGCCAAGCCGGCTCCGACCCGGAGATGGTTACCCACCTCGTCGAGGAGGGGATAACCTCTATCAGTGCCAATATCGACGCCGTTCGGGACGTCCAACACGAGGTCAAGCGGGTCGAACAACGGCTGTTGTTGAACTCCGTGCGGTAGGGGGCTCTCGCTCTCGAAATCACTAAACGTCGGCACACCCTCCCCTTGTGTATGCAGCAGGTCGAGCACGCCGAACCGCAGGATTTCGACCGGGTGCTCACGTCGATGTGCACGGAGCCACACCCGAGAGCACGGGCGGCCGCGGAGCGGTTTCTCGCAACCAACCCCGGCGACCCGGGAACCTACGAGACGGTCGCCGAGATGGAGACGGAGGCGGTCGACCTGCTCGGGGCGGTCGCCGGCCACCCGGACCCGGCCGGTTACATCACCAGCGGCGGCACCGAGGCCAACATCCAGGCGGTGCGTATCGCCCGGAACCGGGCCGAGACGAACAACCCGAACGTGGTCGCACCGCGGAGTGCACACTTCAGTTTCCGGAAAGCCGCCGAACTGCTCGACGTCGAACTCCGGACCGCTCCGGTCGTCGAGCACCGCGCCGACCTGGCCGGGGTGGCCGAACTCGTCGACGGGGATACCGTCGCGGTCGTCGGTGTCGCCGGGTCGACCGAGTACGGAACCGTCGACCCGATACCGGCGATGGCAGCTCTCGCGGCCGACGCGGGTGCGCTCTGTCACGTCGACGCCGCCTGGGGTGGGTTCTACCTCCGGTTTAGCGACCACGACTGGGGGTTCGACCACGCCGACATCGACACGATGACCATCGACCCGCACAAGGGTGGTCAGGCGGCTATCCCGGCCGGCGGGTTGCTCGTCCGTGACGAGACTCTGCTCGGCGAACTCGCGGTCGACACCCCGTACCTGGAGTCGACATCACAGGCCACACTCACCGGGACACGCAGTGGTGCCGGCGTGGCGAGTGCGCTGGCCGCGATGGAGACACTCTGGCCCGGGGGGTACCGCGAGCAGTACGACCGCGCGATGGCAAACGCCGAGTGGGTCGCCGAGGCACTCACCAGCCGCGGACACGAGGTGGTCGGACCGCACCTTCCGCTGGTGGCCGCCGACGTCTCCGTCCCGATGACCGACGAACTCCGCGAGCGCGGTTGGCGCGTCTCGAAGACCGGTGCCGGCGAACTCCGCATCGTCTGTATGCCCCACGTCACCCGGTCGATGCTGCGGTCATTCGTCGCCGACCTCGACTGGTACTGACCGACCCCCGGTCGACCACCGGCACGACCCGGTCGTCGAACCGCCCGGTTCTCACCGTGTCGACCGGGGGTCGACCTGGTACCTGAAAAGCTTTTCACCGGTCGGGCGTAAACTCATACGTAATGATAGACACCGTTCTGTCGGTCGGAACAGGGCAGACACTGCAGTTAGTCGCCGTCGTGGTGTTTGCCATCGCGGTGGTGACCGCGTGGCAGAGTATCGTCATCGTGCGGGCCTACGAGAAGCGTGCCTACACCCGCTTTGGCAAGTACCAGGGGCTCCTCGAACCGGGTCCGAACATCGTGCTCCCGTTTGTCACGAGGACGTACACCTTCGATATGCGCACACAGACTCTCGACGTGCCACGGCAGGAGGCGATCACCCGTGACAACTCGCCGGTGACCGCAGACGCCGTTGTCTACATAAAGGTCATGGACGCACAGAAGGCGTTTCTCGAGGTGGACGAGTACAAGAAGGCCGTCTCGAACCTCGCCCAGACCACGCTGCGTGCGGTGCTTGGTGACATGGAACTGGACGACACGCTGAACAAGCGCCAGGAGATAAACACCCGCATCCGGACAGAGCTCGACGAACCAACAGACGAGTGGGGGGTCCGCGTCGAGTCTGTCGAGGTTCGCGAGGTCAACCCCTCGAAGGACGTCCAGCAGGCGATGGAGCAACAGACCTCCGCAGAGCGCCGTCGCCGTGCCATGATTCTCGAGGCACAGGGTGAGCGCCGCAGTGCGATCGAGGAGGCACAGGGAGAGAAACAGTCCGAGATCATCCGTGCCCAGGGACAGAAGCAGTCCCAGATTCTCGAGGCACAGGGTGACGCTATCTCGACGGTGTTGCGCGCCAAGTCCGCCGAGTCGATGGGTGAGCGTGCGGTCATCGAGCGCGGGATGGAGACCTTAGAGGAGATCGGCAAGGGCGAGTCCACGAAGTTCGTCCTGCCCCAGGAGTTGACCTCGCTCGTGGGCCGGTACGGTAAGCACCTCCAGGGCAGTGACGCAAAGGAGAACGGTCACGTTCTCGAGGGTCTCGAGTTCGACGAGGAGACCCGCGAGATGCTCGGTCTCGACGACATTCAAGAGATTCTGGGCGAACTCGAAAACGAGGAAGAGATCGTCGACCTGGAGGAGATGGAAGAGGAGGCAAAGAAGGTCAAGCGGGGTGACACGGACGCCGACATACAGGACCCCGACGAACTCATCGACGGTGAGGGTGGCGACGAGTTCAACGCACCCTCGAGTAGCGACGACTGAACTGCCGCGTCTGCTCCTCGACTGTTTCCGGCACCGGGTGACCGAGGCCGAGTGACACCCGTTTTATCCCCGCAGTTCGTACTTCGAGTAGTGCGAGACAGTATCCTCGAGACAGTCGGCTCGCCGCTCGTCCGTGTCGACAGTCCGCCGGGGACCACCATCGCGGCGAAGGTGGAAACGTTCAACCCCGGCGGGTCCGCAAAGGACCGACCGGCGCGGGCGATGGTCGAGGCGGCCGAGCGGGCGGGTGAGCTCACGGCGGGCGATACGCTGGTCGAGCCGACGAGCGGTAACACGGGTATCGGCCTGGCGATGGTCGGTGCGGCAAAAGGGTACGATGTTGTCCTCGTGATGCCTGCCTCCCGGTCGACCGAGCG
>JAQCNM010000008.1 GCA_028275025.1 Halovenus sp. | reverse complement strand
CCGTCCCCTGTGCACCCTCGAGCAACACGGCGTCACCGTCGGCGAGACGGTCGGAGAGAAAGACACCGCTGTCCACGAGCATCCCCTCACGGTCCAGGCGTTCACCGTAGTCGCGGTACTCCTCGTAGAGCGCGTCGAGGTCGAACCGGTCGTCGGGCTCGACACCGAACACCGACTCGGCGAGCGCCCGCTTCTGCGGGACGACGTACGACAGCCGTTCGCGGAGCAGGTCGGGGTCGGTCAGGTCCCCGACCCGGAGCCCGCGGCGGGCGGCCTTGTCCTCGTACGTCGGGCCGATACCCCGACCGGTGGTGCCGACCTCCTGGTTCTCATCACTCTTTGCGGTCTCCTCGATACCGTCGAGTGCGCGGTGGTACGGAAAGATGACGTGGGCTCGCCGGGCAACGCGAACGTCGGGGTCGAGCCCCCGCTCGCGGAGAGTGTCGACCTCGTCGAACAACGTCCGGGGGTTCACTACACAGCCGTTTCCGAGCACGCCGATCTTGTTCCGAACCACACCACTTGGCACCAGTGAGAGCTTGTACTCCTCGCCACCCTGGACGACGGTGTGACCCGCGTTGTCCCCGCCCTGGTACCGAGCGACGACGTCGGCAGACTCACCGAGCAGGTCGACGACACCGCCCTTTCCCTCGTCCCCGAGCTGCGCACCGACGATGGTGACGGTCATCGGGAACAGTTCCACCTACCGGTGTAAACAGATTTCGGTCCCAGGGGCGTACACAGCCCTCACACGGGGCCCCGATGTGGGTGAACGGTCTCGACGGACTGCTCACGGGGTGTCGGGTAGCCCGTCGAGCAAGCGAAACCGGAGAGATGGAGAGAGCTGGCAGCGGTGGTCACCTGCCAGGACGTGCAGACAGCAGAGACAGCCGAGACTGCAGTACAACTGGTGGCGTGTCGCACTGTCGTGGTCTCGCTGTCTCACACGTCGTTGAGTAACTGGTACCGGGTCCTGTTAAGCGTCACTAGTTTGCCACCGGGGGGGAACAGACCACTCGAAACCGGTGTGTGCTGTCGGGAGGGGTACGTGTCCGTACATACCGGGTTGCCGCGACCGTGTCGTCGGGCCACCGGACCGGCCCGGGTTTATATTGCCGGCGACTGTCTGGAGGGTATGGACACGTTCGTCGTCGTCGGCGGTGACGCGGCCGGGATGTCCGCGGCGAGCAAGGCCAAACGCGACGACCCGTCGCTCGATGTCGTCGTCTTCGAGCGCGGCGAGTGGGTCTCCTACGGCGCCTGCGGACTCCCGTACTACGTAAAGGGCGAGATACAGTCACTCGAGGAACTCGTCTCCGTGACCCCCGAGCAGTTTCGCGAGGAGCGCGATATCGACCTGCGGACCGGTCACGACGTGGTCGACATCGACACCGACGAACAGACCGTGACTGCGACACACGCCGACGGGGAGACCGTCCAGCCGTACGACCGCCTGCTGGTCGCGACCGGGGCAGCGGCCGTCGAACCGCCCATCGAGGGGCTCGACCGCGAGGGGGTGTACACGCTCGGGTCGATGTCGGACGGCAACGACCTCCGGGAGTACGTCGCCCGGGCCCGGGCCGAGGGAGATCTCGAACAGCCCGACGAGGGGCCGGCCTGTCAGTATCTAAAGAGCTGTGCCGGCCCGGTCGGTGTCGTCGGCGGTGGCTACATCGGCGTCGAGATGGTCGAAGCACTCGCCGCAAACAGCTTCGAGGTGCACCTGTTCCAGCGCGGCGAGCGCATCCTGAAACCGTTTGGCCCGGATATCGCCGACACGGTGCTCGAACACATCCGCGACCAGGGTGTGGTGGTCCACCTCGATGCGGCGGTAACAGAGCTCGCCGGTGGTGACACCGTCGGGGCCGTGGTGACCGAGGCGGAGCGGGTGCCTGTCGACATGGCACTCGTCGGGACCGGTGTCAGACCCCGGACCGCGCTGGCCGAGGCCGCCGGCGTCGAGTGCGGCGAGACGGGTGCCATCGCCACCGACTCCTACCGGGAGACGAACGTCCCGGACGTGTACGCGGCCGGTGACTGTGCCGAGGCGACCCACGTTGTCACCGGCGACCCGGCGTACGTACCGCTGGCGCTGACGGCGAACCGACACGGCCGTGCGGTGGGGGCGACGGTGGCGGGTACACCGACCGAGGGTGGCGGTGTCGCGGGAACCGCCGCGGTCAAGAGCTTCGACGTCGAGGCGTCCCGGACGGGGCTGTTCCCCGAGGCCGCCGAGGCGGCCGGGTTCGACCCCATCTCGCGAACCATCACCACGAAATCACGTGCCGGCTACTACCCCGAGGGCGGCAAGATAGACGTCACACTGGTGGCCGACCGGGGGACCGGGCGCGTGCTCGGCGGTGGGCTCGTCTCCGCGTACGGCGAGGGGGCAGTCCACCGCAGTCACGCGCTCGTCGGTGCCGTCACCGAAGGGGTGACCGTCGACGAACTCGCCAACTACGACCTGGCGTACGCGCCGCCGTTCAACACCACCTGGGACCCGGTACTGACCGCCGCAAAGGTGCTCGGCGGCGACCGCTGAGTGGGTCACAGACGGGTGGCCGACTACCCGGCGGTCGACACCCGCTCGACGTCAGTCACGGCGGCCGAGCGGTCGGGTGTGAGCGCCAGTTGCTCCGCCCCGGGCGTGACCACCACCGGGTGAAACCGGGTTTCCACGGAGCCGTTCCGAGCCGTCTCCCCGACCACCGGTAACCGTATTTCGGAACACGTAGGCTGTGTGTCCCGAAGCCGTGACCGCCGGCGGTGCCCTGTGGTGTGAACACGGAGCCCGTCGAACTGTCCACGGGCGACGGGTTCGACCCGGAGAGACCGA
>JAQCNM010000006.1 GCA_028275025.1 Halovenus sp. | reverse complement strand
GGGGGACAGTCGTCACACAGTGGTGCGGGTAGCGGTGTGTGTGGTTGCGGTTGTCGCCGTAGGTGCGACGCTGCTGGCGGCCGCCGGTGCACAGACGACGGAGGAGCCGGCTGCGGATGCCCTGATCGTCGAGATGCAGGAGAACGGCGACGCTGCGGTCACGCTGACTATCGGATTCGACCTGACCGACACGGATCAGCGAACCGACTTCGAGGCGTTCGTCGACAGCGAGGCGCAACAGCAGGCACAGGTAGACGAGTATCAGTCACGGTTGAGCCGTGTGGCGACGGAGACGAGTACCCGGACCGACCGCGAGATGACGGTGACCGAGCCGACAATCCAGACCCGCACCACGGACGGTGGTGACGTCGGACTGGTCGTGCTCACCGCAGTCTGGGAGGGGCTGGCGGCCGATAACGGCGACCGACTCCGCCTCGGCGCACCGTTCGACAGCGGGTTCACCGCCGACCGGACGCTCGTCGTCCGGCCGCCGGAACAGCGCCAGGTCGTGACAACGGCACCGACCCCGGACACGAACGCGGAACAACTCGTCTGGGATGCCGACCGGTCGCTCGACTCGTTCGAGGTAGTCCTCGGGGCGGCAGAGAGGTCCAACACCGGCGGTGACGACCCCGGTGACACCACGAACAGTGCAGAGTCCGGTAGTGACGACGCGAGCGGCCCCGGATTCGGGGTGTTCGCGGTCGTGGCCGCACTCGCGGCTGCAGCGGTCGGGCTACGCCGACGGGTGTAGCCACCACACCCGTCGTGTGGAGATTTTTATTCCGGGACACGACCAGCCCGGGTTATGCACTCGTTTCGAGCGCTCGAAACCGCGGCGTACTGTCCCCGGAAGCTCTACTACCGGCGTAAGAGTGCGGAACCGCCGACGGTTCCGGAGGATGTCGCGTCCAAGCGCGAGATAGCGTTCGACTACGACCGGTTACTCGACGACGAGCAGGCGCTTCGGTCGGCACCACTCGCGGTGACACCGACACAGTTTCGCTCGCGGTTGGGCTGTGCGCGGGCCCGACTCGAGACGGGTGACTGGACCCGCCTCGTCGACCCGGCAGAGCGTGACGTGATGCTCTCCGGACGTGACTGCCGTGGTGTCGTGCACAAGCGACTGGAGACGACACCGCCGTCAGCGGCGCTGGTGTTCACCGGCACTCCGCCCGAAACGGGCATCTGGCACCCCCAGAGCGTGCGGCTGATGGCTGCCGCGAAAGCGCTCGCCTGGGAGACAGAGACCGATGTCGGCCGGGTGTTCGCGGAGTACCCCACACACGGTGTCGTTCGCGAGGTGTCGGTCGACGCGCGCCGGACAGCCGAGTACCGCGAAGCCCTCCGGATCGCCGACGCCATCGAGGGGCCACCGCCGCGCACCGACAACCGCTCGAAGTGCGAGCCCTGCGAGTTCAGCGGCGAGTGTGGGGTCCGGACACGCTCCCTGCGGAGCCTGCTCGGGAACTGACGGTAGACTGTGGAGAACCGGACGTTTAAATCCGAAGACGCACCACGTTCCTTTGATGGAGTCCGCACCGGTTCCGGAGCTCGCCGAGCCTGCACAGGCCTGTGCGGAGCGGCTGTACCGGACAGACGACCTGTTGCTCGCCTCGCACATCGACGCAGACGGGATAACCAGCGCCGCAATCGGTTCGACAGCACTCGCGCGCGCCGGTCTCTCCCACGAGGTCGTGTTCAAGAAACAGCTCGACGAGACCGAGATCGAGAGGATCGCGGCCCGCGACCAGGAAACGGTGCTTTTCACCGACTTTGGAAGCGGGCAGCTCGACACCATCGCCGAGTACGAGGCCGACGGCAGCTTCGAACCGGTGATCGTCGACCACCACCAGCCTGCCGACGCGACCACCGACTATCACATGAACCCGTTGCTCGTCGGATTAGACGGTGCCTCGGAGCTCTCTGGGGCGGGCACGACATACGCACTCGCTCGGAGTCTCGCGGCGGCCGGTGACCGGACGGCAGCGCGGCCCGTTACCGACGGTGGTGTGGCAGCCAACCGGGACCTGGCGGCGCTTGCGGTCGTCGGTGCGGTCGGAGACATGCAGGCGACCGACGACGGCCTGGTCGGGGCAAACGAGGGCATCGTCCAAGAGGGTGTCGACGCCGGGGTGCTCGAGGAGCGTACAGATCTCGCGCTGTACGGCAAGCAGACACGACCACTGCCGAAGCTCCTGGAGTACGCGAGCGAGGTCCGGATTCCAGGTGTCTCGAACAGCCCACAGGGTGCGGTGTCGTTTCTCCAGGAGCTCGATATCGACGCCCGAGACGACGGGGACTGGCACCGTTGGGTCGACCTCTCCGAGGACGACAGACAGACCGTGGTGAGCGAACTGATGAAACGAGCCCTCCAGAGAGGCGTTCCACCCGAAAAGACCGAGCAACTCGTCGGGACGACATACACGCTCCTGGGCGAGGAGACCGGCACAGAGCTGCGCGACGCGAGTGAGTTCTCGACACTGCTCAACGCGACGGCACGCTACGAGCGGGGTGACGTGGGGCTCGCGGTCTGTCTCGGCGACCGGGAGGCGGCACTCGACCGGGCACAGCGACTGCTCTCGAACCACCGGCGTAACCTCTCAGAGGGGCTAGAGGTGGTCAAACAAGAGGGTGTCGAGGAGAGTGAACATCTGCAGTGGTTCGACGCAGGCACCGAGATACGTGAGACGATCGTCGGTATCGTCGCCGGGATGGCGCTCGGTGTCGACGGGGTCGACCCCAACCGACCGATTGTTGCCTTCGCCCGTAAACAACAGGACGGCCAGTCGAACGAGGCAGAGACGAAGGTGTCTGCCCGTGGGACCGGTCGGCTGGTCGGCCGCGGACTCGATCTCTCGGTGGTGGTGGGTGAGGCCGCCCGGGCGGTCGGTGGTGACGGTGGTGGCCACGACATCGCCGCCGGTGCGACAGTTCCGGCCGGAGCGGAGCAGAGCTTCGTCGAACACGCCGACACACTGGTCGCAGACCAACTCGGCTGATGGTCCAGGCTCTTCGAGCGGCATCACCCGAAGCGGCACCCACTTTACCAGGGACATGTTAAGCTCCGTCGATGACCGAGTTCGACCCGGAGAAGTTCGAGGACAAGTACCAGCACTACTTTCCCGAACTCCAGCGTGCGTACAGACAGGCCTTCGAGAGTATGCGTGACCGTTACGACTCGGAGCTGGTCCACGCGATCGACCAGCAGGTGCTCGCCGAGAGCGAGCCGTTCTACGAGGGTGACGGCCGGTTCCGGGTCGAACTGCCGGCCGACCCGGAAGACAGACTCTCGGGTGTCGTCGTCGACGAGGAGAAACTCGGGGTTGTTCTCGACCGGTATCGCGTAGAACTGGAGACTCAACTCCGGTCGGTGTTCGGGCTGAACGAGGGACACAGTTAACCACACGGGCGTCGAATCAGGTGGCGTATGAGCAGCGACCCCGAGGTGGTGTGGTGCGGGTAATCGCCAAGTTCGGTGGGACGAGTGTCGCCGACGGCGAGCGCGTGAGACGGGCCGCAGACTCGATTGCGTCGGCAGTCGCCGACGGCCACGAACTGACGGTGGTGGTCAGCGCGATGGGCGACGCCACAGACGACCTACTCGAGCAGATACGCTTCGACGCGAGCGAACGGGACCGGGCGGAGATTGTGAGCATGGGCGAGCGCACCGCCGTCAGGATGCTCAAGGGGGCATTAGAGGCACGGGGTATCGACGCGGTGTTTCTGGAGCCCGGTCGCGAGGACTGGCCGATTATCACCGACCCGTACGGGGAGGTCGACGTTCCCGAGACCAAGCGGCGAGCAAAGGCGGTCACGGCGCTGATGGCCGACGGGGTCGTGCCGGTCATTACGGGGTTTCTCGCGGAGGACCACGACGGGACCATCACGACACTCGGACGCGGCGGCAGCGACACGACGGCCGTGATGCTCGGCAACTACGCGGACGCCGACGAGGTGGTCATCGTCACCGACGTCGAGGGGGTGATGACCGGCGACCCGAACGTCGTCGAAGGGGCACGCAACGTCGGCGAGATAACGGTCGACGAACTCCGGAACCTCTCGTTTCGGGGGGCGGAGGTCGTTGCTCCGTCCGCGCTCGCGTACAAGACCACCGGGTTCGACGTCCGGGTGCTCCATCACCAGCACACCGATCTGCTGACCGGCGGCACAAACATCGAGGGGGAGTTCCAGAGTCTGGTCGACATGCAGGAGCGGTCACTGGCCTGTGTCACCGTTGCCGGACGGGCTATCCGCAACCAGCCCGGTGTCCTCTCGACGCTCTCGACTGCGCTCGCCGACGCCGGTATCAACGTCCAGTGTGTCTCCAGCGGTCTCGACTCGGTGACGTTCTACGTCGACGAAACCGACGCCGAGGAGACGGAGACGTTGCTCCACGAGCGGGTTATCGGCGAGGATATCCTGTCGAGTGTCACCGTCGACGAAAGCATCGCCGCAGTCCGGGTCACCGGCGGTGAGATGGAGCGCCAGACGGGGTCGATAAACGACCTGCTCGCGGCACTCGCCACGGAACGCATCTTCGTCCACGATGTCGTCACCAGCGCGACGTCGGTCACCGTCTTCGTCGACTGGGCCGCACGGGAGGAGGCACTCGCGGTCGTCCACGACGTCATCTGACAACGCACGGGCGGTCCCTATCGGCCCCTCGCCGCCCGTCGCCTACTGTCCCTCGGCCAACCGGTCGCCGATACCGGTCGGGAGTCCGGCGTCGTCGACAGCCTGTTGGGCCCGGCCGATGTCGTACTCGACGCGGTGCTCGGAGACCGCCGGTGTCTCCAGGTCGAGCACGGCGTAGGCGGCCCTGGGGTCGCCGTCCCGGGGCTGGCCGACACTGCCGGGGTTCATCACGATACCCTCCTCGAACTCCTCGTGGGCCTGGACGTGGGTGTGACCGAGCACGAGCACGTCCGCCCCGTCGAGGAGTCGGGCGTCGAAGTCGCGGGGGTAGGTGTACCGGTCCGGGTCGTTCGGGTGACCGTGGACGACGCTGACACGGCCGTCGAACAGTCTGCGCCGGTCTGGCAGGTCCGCGAGCCAGGCCTGTTGCGTGTCGGTCAGCGTCTCGCGGGCGTGCTCGACGGCTGCACCGGCCATACTGTTGAACCCGAACGTCGTCTCGCCGGCGACCGCACGGTCGTGGTTGCCCATCACCGTCGGCACCGACCGCTCGCGCATCGCGTCGACACAGGCACCGTGCCAGGGGTTGTACCCGACGACGTCACCCGCACAGACGACCGTGTCGACCGCCGGCATGTCCTCGAGCACCGCGTCGAGTGCGACCTTGTTCCCGTGGATGTCAGAGACCACACCAATCTGCATAAACACCGGTTCGGGGTGCACCGGATTAAGTGGCAGGGAAACGGAACAGTCGGGGGCCCGTCGGCTTTTTGTGTTCGCGCCCGAACGGAAAGGCGATGGAGTTCCAGTCGGTACCCGGTGTGGGGCCGAAGACTGCCGAGGCGCTCTCTCACCTGGACGACCCCGAGCGGGCACTGCGGGAGGGTGACGTGGCAGCACTCGCCCGGGCGCCGGGTGTCAGCCCGGGTCGGGCGGCGCGTGTCGCCCGGGCGGCGATCCGCGAGCGCCACGACGACCCCGGCGGGTTTCTCGCCACCGACCGGGCACGCGACATCCACCGCGACGCTCTCGCCCTGCTCCAGGAGCGGGCGGTCACCGACTACGCGGCTCGGCGGCTGGAGACACTCTACCCCGCGACGGTCGACAGCCGTATCGAGGAGGTCCGTGCGTTCTCACGGCAGGCGATGGAGCGGATGCCAGAACAGGAGCTGCTCGAGGCGCTTGGCTCTGTCGAACCGTTGAGCGACCCGGGAGATGTCCGTGTGCGCGAGCGGTGTCTGGCAACGGCCGACGCAGAGCGATACGCCGCGGCCCGCGACGCCGTGCCGGAGCTGTCGGTCGAACTCGTCGAGGACACCCGGCAACTGGCAGAGCTGGCCAGGGGGTACGCGACCGTCATCGCGCTCGACGGGGCGTTTGCGGGTACAGACGTCTCGGGCGAGGTCCGTGTCGAGCCGGAGGCGTTAGAGAACCCCGTATCGGTGGTTCCCGAGCGAACACTCGAGTTTTTTGCCCGAAACCGCGACAGCCTGCGCGCGGCGGCAACCGTCCACCGGCAGGCCGACCTGGAGCCACCGTGTGACCTGGACACGCTGGAGACAGCCCTGACCGTACTCGAGTCCGACGGTTCGGTCCGGGGTGACGAGGAGCTCGACCGGCTGACCGACGCCGTCGACGACGTCGACGCGGCAGTGAGCGAGGCCGAGCGGGTCGCAAACGACCACCTCCGAGCGGCCATCGAGGCACGCGACGTCACCATCGAGGGAACCGACCTCCTCTCGCTCGCAGAGCGCGGTGCCGGTGTGGAGTCGTTGTTGGAGCGGGAGCTGGCAGACGAGTTCGAAACCGCGGTCCAGCGGGCTCGTGACCGGCTCGTGGAGACGCTCGCACTCGAGGATACCGAGGCGCTCGCACGCCGCGTCTTCGACGACCGGCCGACCTACCCCATAGAACGCGACGAATCGACCGTCGGTCGGCTTCGCGAGGAGCTCACCGCTATGCGGGACCGGCGGGCCGAGCGGCGCAAACGCGAGACCGCCGAACAGCTCGCCGGGCTCCGTCCGGCGTGTGAGGAACTCGTCGAGCGCGCACTCGAACTCGACGTGGAGCTCGCCGTCTCCCGGTTCGCTCGGGCGTTCGACTGCACGATGCCGACAATCGAGGGTGAAGGGGTCACGATCGAGGCCGGCCGGTCGCCGCTTCTCGACGTCCCGTTCGAGGCGGTCGAGCCGGTCGACTACCGGGTCGAGGGTGTGACTCTGCTCTCCGGGGTGAACAGCGGCGGAAAGACCTCGTTGCTCGACCTGGTCGGGCTCGTGGTCACGCTCGCACACATGGGGTTGCCGGTTCCCGCGGCGGCGGCCCGTGTCGGTCGCGTCGACGAACTCCACTACCACGACAGCACACAGGGAACATTAGACGCCGGGGCGTTCGAGTCGACACTCCGGGAGTTCGGTGACCTGGTGACGGAGGTGAGTGAGCGCCGCCGGGTGCTGGTGCTGGTCGACGAGCTCGAGAGCATCACCGAACCGGGGGCGAGTGCGCGTATCGTCGCGGGTATCCTCGAGGCGCTCGGCGAACGGCGGGCGACAGCGGTGTTCGTCTCCCACCTCGCCCGGGAGATCCGTGACGCCGCCGACACCGAACTCGCCGTCGACGGTATCGAGGCCCGCGGACTCGAGAACGGCGAACTTCAGGTCGACCGGTCGCCGGTAAAGGGGTCACTCGCCAGGTCGACACCGGAACTCATCGTGGAGAAGCTCGCGACCGACAGCGGGAGCACCGCAAACGGGTTCTACAACGGGCTACTAGAGAAGTTCTGAGCCGGGCGTCCGGACACCGATTCAGACACGGACGACCCAGCGGTTCCGTGGTCGGCGTTCGAGTCGCGCGGGCTCTTGGAGTGAGCGTATAGCCGGTCGCCTGTGGGCGACGGCGGTGGTCGGCGTCGACGCGGCCGAGTGTCCCCATGAGCTGTGCCGAAGGCGGTTTCTGTGCGGCCCCGCAGTCGTAGACGGTGACCAGTCCGTCACTCCTGTCGCGCTCGTGCACGACGATGTGAGCGTGCCGGGGGAGCTTCCAGGCCTGCTGCCCGGCGGTGGGGAGATGGTTCACGGCGGGGGTTGTGTGTCCGGACAGAAAACTCGCCCGGGACCCGAAGGCCGGTCAGGAGAGACTCCGGCGGGAGTCTGTCTCACCACTGCGGACGAACAAGGTGAGCGCGCCCAGCCAGATAGCGAGTTCGGCGAGCGACGAGGGCGAGCCGAGATACGAGAGCGCCCACTCGACTGGTGGCTGTGACACCTGTGGTTCGTGCTCGACGACCGGCCAGAGGAGAAACTGGACGTCGGCTGGACGGCCGTTGAGGACCATGTGGAGCGCGTCGAGGGCGAGATGCGAGCCCCAGCCGACGGCGACGGCGAGCCACACCCACCCCCGGGTCGCGAGCACGCCGAGCACGACCAGGCTCAGTGCCGAGTGTGCGACGGTGTGGTACTGGGCGGTGATGCCGATTACTCCCAGTGGCTTGTCGATCAGGTCCGGGAGCGCGGTCCCCGCGACAACTGCGGCGACCGACAGCGTCCCCACTTGGCCGACCAGATAGCCTGCGACGAGATGTGTCGGGTAGAACACCGGTTCGTGGTCGGCGAGGGGCCGGTATAGGTGTTGTGTCGAGGTCCCGTGCCACCGGGTCGTGTACACTGCGGGGGGTGGCCCGGGTACACAACCCTAAATAACCGGGAGTCCATACGCGAGTACGATGACAGACCAGACCGGCGGCGACACGGGGGCCGACCGTGACGACGCGGGTCCGGGCAGGAGCACGCAGACCCCGGGTCGAGGGGGAGACAACCCGGTCGCGGTCTCGGCGGAGCACCCGGTCTTGCTGTTCGACGGCGTCTGCAACCTCTGCAACTGGTCGGTCCAGTTTCTCGTCGAGCACGACCCCGAGGGGTCGTTTCGCTTCGCGCCGCTCCAGTCGGCGGTCGCACAGGACCTGCTCGAGAGCTGTGAGTACGGGGGCGAGCCGATGGACTCGGTGGTGCTGGTCGAGAACGGCGAGTGTTACGCGAAGTCGGAGGCGGTCATCCGCGCGACGGAGCACCTCGGGACTCCGTACAGTCTGCTACGGCCTGCCGGGGTGTTGCCGGAGCGACTGCGGAACGTAGCGTACGACCTCGTCGCCGAGCACCGTTACAGGCTGTTCGGCAGGCGGGACAACTGTATGAGGCCCACACCCGACATCGAGGAGCAGTTCCTCGCCGGACGGCCCGGGCCGAGACAGAGTTGACCCGTCTCGTTTCCGACCACAGACCTGAACAGCGGTTCCCGGCTGGAGCAGAGATAAGTCGGCCCCGGTCGAACCGGGGGTATGAAGCTCGGACTGGAGGACAACATCGCACTGTGTACAGCAGCGAGCAGCGGTCTCGGTCTGGCGAGCGCGACGGCGCTGGCCGAGGAGGGGGCAGACGTCGCGGTCTGTGGGCGCAGTGAGACACGCCTCGACGACGCCGCCGAGCAACTTCGGGAGGCTGGCGACGGCGAGGTGCTGACTGTCGAGGCGGATATCACCGACCCGGCAGAGATTGCGGCGCTGGTCGAGAGAACCGTGGCGGTGTTCGGCGGTCTCGACCACGTGGTCACCAGCGCCGGTGGCCCCCCGAGCGGGCCCTTTCTGGACACCGACGACGGGGACTGGTACCAGACCTACGACCTGCTCGTTATGAGCGTCGTCTGGACGCTCCGCGAGGCCTACCCACATCTCCAGAGCTCCGGTGGGAGTGTCGTCGCCATCACCTCCCGGACGACCCAGGAGGTGGCAGACGACCTGGTGCTCTCGAACGCCGTTCGTCGGACGGTCGAGGGGTTGGTAAAGACACTCGCCAGGGAGTTCGCCCCGGCGGTTCGGGTGAACACGGCCCGGCCAGGCCCACACGAGACCGCACGCATCGAGCAACTCATCGAGGCAGCGGTCGACCGCGGGGACGTGCCCGATTACCGGGCGGGTTACGAGGAGTGGGCCGCCGACAACCCGCTCGGCCGCATCGGCGAACCACGCGAACTCGGTGACGTGGTCGCTTTTCTCGCCAGTGAGCGGGCGAGCTACATCAACGGGGCGGCGGTCCCGGTCGACGGGGGCTCGACCCGGAGTTGAGCAGACAGAGCCGGTGTCGGAGGGCTCGACTCGGGGCTGAACAACAGAGCCGGTGTACAGGCGGTCAAGGCGACTGCCCCGGGGTCTGCGAAATCGAAGATTTCCGTGATGAACGGTGGACACCGTCTACCGAACCTGCGAGCGGGCGATGCCCGCGAGCAGCTGACGAAAGACTTTGTCTCTCGAACCACTTGACCCCGGGGTGAGTTCACGGCGAGAGCTACTCTGGAACTCGTGCACGCCAGTACGAGACCGAGGCCAGACGGCTACCGAGACTGGTGCCGACGGCGGCCCGGTCGAGTGCCCGGAACGCCGAGGCGACCCTGCTCGGGGCCTGCCGGAAGAACCCGTACGGGATAATCCAGTCGTGGTCGGCCCCGTCGAGTTCGAGCCCTGCCCGTTCGACCCAGCCGTTTACCTCGTCTGCGGTGTACAGGCTAGACCCCATCGGGAGCGCCCAGTTGTACAGCATCCGTGTGGAGTAGTCGTTGAACGTGTCGAACACGACCTGTTCACGGGTGACCCGGCGCATCTCGGAGAGAAACGTGGTCGGCGTATCGGCGATGTGGAAAAACCGCATGGCGAGCACCGCGTCGAACCTGTCGTCGGGAAACGGGAGCCGCTCTGCGTCGCCGCGGAGCAGTTCGAGTCGGTCGGCAACACCCGCAGACCCGGCGCGCTGACGGCCCTGCTGGAGCATCGGCTCCGAGATGTCGAGTCCCACGATGTTCGCCCCGCGGTCGGCCAGCAGCGTCGTGAACCGGCCCGTTCCACAGGCAATCTCGAGTATCTCTCTGTCTTTGACCGGGCTGAGTGCGTCCAGTACCGCCCGCTTCTCCCGCTTGTCGATGAGCTGTCCGCCACGCGAGAACCGCTTCTCGTCGTACGACTCGGCCACATCGTCGGCCTGGTACCACTCCTCACCTTTCACGTCTGCCACTCGTGGGGCGGGGATTAAAATGCTACTGGAACTGCCCCGCCTCGCAACTGTCGAACCCGCCGACCGCGACGGGACGCCCGTGTGCAAGGAGTTCGAACAGATATTAACAATCTGTACCTCTCTAATGTGGATATAGCCAACGTTTACGACTCCCACTCCACCAGACAAAGCTATGGGCAGTACTGCGGAACGATCGGGGCGCACCGAGACGAGGTTGTCAGAGCAGGAGTACCGCGAGCGGTTGCGGGAACTCCCTCCCAGTGCAAAGCTGGTCGCGAAGGTGCTCGAGGGGGGCGGGGGTCTCTCGCAGGCTCGCGTTGCCGAGGAGACACTGTTGCCAGGCCGGACCGTACGGTACGCCCTGACCCGGCTCGAGGAGGCGGAACTGGTCAGTGCCCGCCACAACCTGCAGGACGCACGAAAACAGGTTTACAGCCTCACACACTGAACGGAGGTGTGTACGCATCAGCCAACAGTCGCCGTCACGTGCCGACACCGTGGCCGTGAGCCCTTTCTCGCGGTCGGTGGTTCGGGTCGGGGTCGAGGTGGAGACACGGGCCCCCACCGGACAGACGACAGCGCATCTCGTCGGAACCGGACGGGGCGAAACACTGCTGGTCGACCCCGCAGACCGGTCGGACAGCCTCGACACTGCCGTCGACGAACACGGCGTCGAACACGTCGCGGTCACACACCACCACCCCGACCACGTCGGGGCAGTCGCCGCGTACGCCGAGCGAACAGGTGCGACCGTCTGGGCCCGGACCGGCAGAGCCGGGCCGTTCCAGTCGGCGACTGGTGTCGCCCCGGACCGGGAGTTCCAGCCCGGTCAGCGACTCCCCGGCACCGAGATACCGGTGGTGGACACACCGGGCCATACCCCCGAGCACGTGGCCTTCGTGACCGGTGATGGCTGGCTGACCGGTGACCTCGCAGTCGCCGAGGGGAGTGTCGTCGTCGGGGCACCGGAAGGGGACATGCGGGCGTATCTGAGTTCGCTCCGTAGGGTTCACGCGAGCAATCCGACACGACTACTGCCCGCTCACGGACCGGTCATCGACGACCCGCGAGCCGTCTGTGAGCGGCTCCTGAGACACCGCCGCCACCGGGAGCGGCGCGTGCTCGCGGCCGTTCGTGACGGACACGAGCGTCCCGACGCCATCGTGAGAGCGGCCTACGACAAGAACGTCTCCGAGGTGTTCGGCCTCGCCCGGGCGACGGTCATAGCACACGTAGAGAAGCTCGCTGTCGAGGGCCGACTCGCCTGGGACGGCGAGCGGGCACAGTAGGTCGGGCCGGTTGATACCGGCAGAGTGCCGTCAGACGTGTACATCAGTGTTCGGAAACCTTCATTAGCGTGGGCGACGAACCGGGTAGCATGGCAACAGAGGGACGGTTCGAGGAGTTCGGGGGACGACACGTCCCCGAACCGTTAGAGGAACCGCTCGCGGAACTGGCTGCCGGGTTCGAGGCGGCAATCGAGTCGGAGGCGTTCTGGGACGAGTTCGAGCACCTGCTGGCGCACTACGGCGGTCGCCCGACCCCGGTGTTCCACGCGGAGACGCTGAGCGAGCGCTACGACACCGAGATCTACCTCAAACACGAGGACCTCCTGCACGGCGGTGCACACAAGCTGAACAACACGCTCGGACAGGGGTTGCTGGCCAAGCGCGCCGGAAAGAACCGGCTCATCGCCGAGACTGGTGCCGGCCAGCACGGTGCCGCGACGGCGATGGTCGGGGCCCTGCTCGACCTCGACACGACCGTCTACATGGGTCGTCAGGACATCCAGCGCCAGGAGATGAACGTGTTCCGGATGCGGCTGCTCGGTGCCGAGGTCGAACAGGTCACCCGCGGCAGGGAGGGGCTCGCCGAGGCTGTCGACGCCGCGCTCGGAGACCTCGTCGAGAACACAGAGGACACACACTACCTGGTCGGAAGCGCGGTCGGGCCGGACCCGTTCCCGCGGATGGTCCGGGAGTTCCAGTCCGTTATCGGTCGGGAGGCACGCGACCAGATTCAGGAGCTACACGGTGACCTGCCCGACGCGTGTGTCGCCTGTGTCGGCGGCGGCTCGAACTCTATCGGCCTGTTCCACGCGTTCCGTGACGACGACGTCGAGTTCTACGGGGCCGAACCCGGCGGCAAGGGGGTGGACTCGGGCCAGCACTCGGCACCGCTGTCGGCGAGTGAGGACGTAGAGGTGTTCCAGGGGATGCGCACGAAGGTCATCGACGAGGACACGGAGAACCACTCCATCAGCGCCGGGCTAGACTACCCGTCTGTCGGGCCGGAACACGCCGCGATGCAGGCCTCCGGTCGTGCGGAGTACCGCGCGGTCACCGACGAGGAGGCGATGGCGGCGTTTCGCGAACTCAGCGAGAGCGAGGGCATCATCCCGGCGTTCGAACCCAGCCACGCCATCGCGCTGGCTATCGAACTTGCCGAGTCCGGTGAACACGACTCCCTTCTGATCAATCTCTGTGGCCGCGGCGACAAGGACATGCGCACCGCCGCCGAACAGTTCGACCTGACGCCGTCATCGTAGCCCCCGCGACGCATCGGCTGTGGTGTTTCTCGCCCGGAAACTATACACAACAACTATGATAGTAGCCAGCGATGCAGCCAAACACGATGTCGGCGAAAGATAGCGTCATCAACTGGATCGCACCACACGGAGCAAAGAACGCCCTCGCTGGCCTCTTGGCGGTGGTCGGCGTGGCCGCAGTCTTCGGTGTTTCAACGGTCGGCGACTCGCTGGACAGTTCAGTCCAGACCTGGGCGTTCGCGACCGGGGGGTTCTCTTCTTTATCGGTGTGGCGTGGGGCGCGCACCTGCAATACAGTTTGGAGGAGCGGAAGAAACGGATCTACTATCGGGCGTCGTATATGTCGCTCATAGCAGTGTTCGTGACGTACCTCACCCTGACGTTCGGACTCAGAGAGGACGTCATCACACTGTCCGCGATGGAGGCGCTGAGCACCGTGTTCGGGGCGGCGTTCGGGACGTTCTTCCTGGCGCAGTGGGGGTACCGCTGGGTGATGTGAGTCTCGGTAGACCGGGCGAAACGGCTGGTGTGGGGTCCCGGTGTCTCTGTAGACGGGCAGTACAGTCGGAGTGGGGCAAGGCTGGTCCGGGCAGCGACACGGGGACACGCGCCGCGGGTGGGACAGAACGGGTCGACCGGTCCGGGGTCGGTCAGCCGCTGCCGTCGGCGGATGCGTACCCCTGGTTCTCGAGACAGCTCCGCATCTCGGCCTTGCTGTCGTGTTTGTGCAGTCGTGTCGGCGTGTCGCAGTAGTAGGTGTCGCCGTCGTGACGGAGGGTCACCTCGTGCTCGGTGCCGAGAAACTCGGTCTGAACGACGATGCGGTCCCCGGCCTCCAGCGCGGCCATCAACTCCTCGGGCTCCCGCTCGCCGGCCTGGATGACGTGTGTCTCTCCCATCATCGGCTGTTCGTGTGCTGGGGTCTTGAGTCCCCCTGTCACTCGGTCGGGGTCTCTGTCGTGAGTTCGAGCGCGTGGATGTCGGTGGTCATCAACTCGTCGAGCGCGTCGTAGACGCGCTGGTGTCGGTCGACGAGTGACTCACCCTCGAATGCGGGTGACCGGACCGTCGCGGCCAGGTGGTCGTCGTCGTGTGCACCACGGGCTCGCTGTACCTCGGCCGTTGCCTCCGGGATCGCCGATTCGATGCGTTGTTCTATCTCTTCGAGCTTCATACTTTCCCGGAGGCCTCTCGGTGAAAAAAGCGTCTCGACTGCTCTACGTCGCCAGGCCGTGGCCGGTGAGCGGCACGACCACATCCTCCTCCGAGCCGATAGCCCCTCGGTCACGGAGGATGTCCAGTCCGGCGGGGGCGACCGCACACGTCGGCTCGACGTGGAGACCGCGCCGGCCGAGTCGCCGGTGTGTCTCGGCGGTCGTCTCACGGTCGACCGCGACGACGTCTCCCCCGGTCGAGTCAAGCGCCTCGGCAATCTCGCTCCGGCGGGCGGGGTCACGGATCTGTATCCCGTCCGCCAGACTGTTGTCACCGGCCGCGGCAGCCGGGCCGTGCCGGTCGGCCACCACCGGGGCGGCACCCCTTGCCTGGACACCGTACAACCGCGGCACCCGGTCGGTCCACCCGGCCGCCCGGAGCCGTTCGAACCCCAGCGCGGCGCCCAGAAACAGGGTGCCGTGTCCAAGCGGCGTGACCACCGCGTCCGGAACAGTCCAGTCACGCTGTGTGGCCACCTCGTAGGCGAACGTGGCCGTCCCCTCCAGAAAGGCTGGCTGCCAGGCGTGGCTGGCGTACCACACGTCGCCGGAGTCGCTCTCCGCCTCGACAGCCCCGACGCAGGCGTCGGTGACGTCGGCCCGACTCCCCTCGACCCGGCGGACGGTCGCCCCGGCACGCTCGATAGCGGCGAGTTTGCCGGCCTTTGTGTCCGCCGGAACGAATATCTCGGCGTCGATACCCGCCCGGGCGGCGTAGGTGGCGACTGCCGCGCCGGCGTTGCCCGAGGAGTCCTCGACGACACGGTCGACCCCGAGGGCGTCGGCCTGTGAGAGTGTGACCGCCGCACCGCGGTCCTTGAAACTCGCCGTCGGGAACAGCCCCTCCAGCTTGTACGTCACCCTCCGGTCGGGTGCAGCCACCAGCGGTGTCCAACCCTCGCCGAGGGTGACACGCCGTCCAACGGGTAACAGGTCGTCGAACGCCCACAGCCCCGCGTCGCGGTCGACGGCGGAGGGGGCCGACGCCGGCACCGACGGGTCGGCGAACCGGAACGACCCGCCACAGTCACACCGGTATGGGGTCGTGGCCTGCTCGGGGTAGTCCCGGCCACAGTCGACACACCGGTACACTCAGACCACCCCCGCCTGCCGGTCGCTGACACCGAGATACGTCGGGAGTGTGGTCAGGTCTGCGGTCTCGAACCCGAACGCGTCGATGTCGTTGTCGTCGGTGGTGTTGTCGAGTTGCAGCGAACGGTACTGGTCTGGCCCGAACGGGACCCCCGGGAGCAGTCCGCCGATCGTCATCCCGACACCCGCGAGCGCCATCGGCACCGGGACGACACGCACCGTCTCACCACGGGCCTCCCGAACGAGTCTGGCGACATCGGCGAGCGTGAGTGTCGACGGACCGCCGATGTCGTAGGTCTCGCCGACGTGAGCGTCGTCCTCGACTGCGTCTGCGAGCATCACGACGAGGTCTTCGACGTGAACCGGCTGGAAACGGGTCCGGCCGCCGCCGGGCAGCGGCGCCACCCCTGGCGGTGTGAGCGTCCGTGTGAACGAGATAAACTGGCCGCCGTCGCCGAACACCACCGACGGCCGGAAGATCGTCCAGTCGAGGGCCGACTCGCGAACGTGTTCCTCGGCGCGACCCTTTGCCCGGATGTAGTGGGTCGACCCCTCGGCGTCGGCTCCGAGCGCGCTCATCTGGACGAATCGGTCGACACCGGCGGTCTCGGCGGCCTCGACACAGTTTGCGGTCCCCTGGCGGTGGACCCGGTCGTGCATCTCGTTGCCGCCGCCGGGCTCGAAAAGCGGCGAGAGCGCGACGAGGTTCACCGCCGCGTCACGCCCCACGAACGCGCCGGCGATAGAGTCGTACGCTGTCACGTTGCCGACTGACCTCTCGACACCGCCGGGCAGTGTCTCGTTGTCCGGGTCCCGTGCCAGTGCTGTCACGTCGTGGTCGCGGTCGTGCAACTCGGCACACAGGTGGCGGCCGATGAATCCCGTGCCGCCGGCCACGAGGATGTCCATACCCTGAGTAGACGCCCGAGCAACAAAAGTAACCCCTGTCGGCCGACAGGTGACTGCGGGGCCGCGTGTGTGAAGACGGCGACACAGGTCGTCGCCGGGGCCGCCGACCGCGTCGCGAGTGTGGGAACATCCGAAGAACTACGACCGTCGACCCCCGAGAACAGAGGCAGTAATGTCGGAGACGGGCAAGATCGACCGGGAGTTTTTCACCGAGTACGTCGCCTCGCGTCTCGGTGCGGAGCGAACAGACGTCCGAACGGGGCCGGCACACGGTGTCGACCACGGTGTCGTCGACGTCGGCGGGCGGGCGCTCGTGCTGGCGACCGACCCGATATCGGTGTTACCGGCGCTGGGGTTCGAGCGGGCCGGCCGGTTCGCCGTCCGGTTCGCGCTCGCCGACGTCGCCGTCTCGGGTGTCCCCCCGAGCCACCTCGCAGTGTCGTTCACCCTCCCGCCGGAGATGAGTGACGAGGCGTTTGCGGCCGTCTGGCGCGGTGTCGACAGCGAGTGTCGGAGCCTCGGGGTGGCGGTCGTCACCGGTCACACCGCGCGCTACGCCGGGTGCTCGTTTCCCTGGGTCGGCGGGGGCACCGCAATCGGGGTCGGCGACCACGGCGACCTCGTTGCGCCCGACGGCGCACGACCCGGTGACGCGCTCGTCGTGACGAGGGGGCCGGCCGTCGAGACAACGGGTCTGCTGACCACGCTGTTTCCCGACCAGATTCCGCTGTCGGAGGGCGAACTCGCGGTCGCACAGGAGCGACTCGCAGAGACCGGTGTCGTTCGTGACGCGCTGGCGGCTGCCGCGGCCGGGTCGGTGTCGGCGATGCACGACGCTACCGAGGGGGGTCTGCTCGGCGCGCTGTTCGAGATGGCCGACAGCGCCGGCGTCCGGATGGTGGTCGACTCCGACGCGACCCCCCTGCTACCGGGTGTCGAGGCGACCTGCGAGGCCCTGGATATCGACCCGTGGCGCGCGACGACCGGTGGGACACTCGTCGTCGCTGTCGACCCCGGCGACGCGGAGTGTGTCGTCGACACACTCAACGAGCGGGACACGGCGGCGGCAGTCGTCGGTCGGGTCACGCCGGGCCGTGGGGTCGAACGTGACGGCGAGGTGGCGTCGCGACCGGCGGGGGACGCCTCGTGGCCGGTGTACGAGCGCCTGCTCGACGGCGCGTGAGGCCGGCCCCGGGGCGAGAGCTCACGGGAACGGGTGGTGTTCGCGGTCGAGTCGTGGCTCGAACCCGAGCGCGGCGGGGACTGTCTCGGCCCGCTCGCCAAAGTACGGCTCGCCGAGCGCGAGCGGTTGGGCCTCGGGGACGAGCACCCGAACGGCCTCGAACCCGAGTGTCGCCACGTCACGGGCTGTTGTCCGGGCGGCGTGGGCGTCGAGGCCGGCGTCTGCCAGTCGGTCGAGAACGGCACCGAGTTCGGCCCGACCGCTCAGGTCGGCCGTCGAGACGTCCGTCGCAGCGACAGTCACCGGTGCGTCGATGAACCGCTCCGCAGGGTCGGGGCGGTCTGCGTACTGACCGATTGCACCGGAGGCGGCCCCGGCGCGGTCGGGACCCATCCCCCTGAGCTCTGTCCAGTTTTGCAGGGCCTCGGCGAGTGCCGACTCTGCGGCGACCCCGGCGTCGAGGTCGGCGGCCGTTCCGACCGCGAAGCGCGGCCAGGCCTCCCGGTGGACCGCCGCCGCCACGACCGGCACGTCCACGTCCATGGTCAACAGGAGCAGGGTCACGGCCAGGCTCTCCGAGGCGGCCCGCGAGCGCATCGTCTCGACGCGGTCGGTCTCGACCGCGAGGGCGAGCGGTTCGAACGACGAGTACCAGGCGAGCATCGCCGCGTCCCGCTCGATAACCTCGTACAGCCCCGAGAGTAGTGCCTCGGCCCCGGAGTTCCCGAACCCGAGACCGGTCGTCACCGCAGGCCGGTACCGCTCGACCGGCGGTGGCTGGCAGACAAACGCCGCCGGGAGCGCAACCGGGTCGTCACTGTGCAGGTTCGTTCCCGGCACCCAGCGGATCGACTCGCCGGCCGGGTCACGCCTGCAGACAAAGGCCCCCGGGTCGACTGCACTCTCGACCGTAGTTGGCCGACCCTGGAGGAGGTCGTCCTCGCGGTACACCCCGGCACAGTAGCGCTCCAGCCCCTCGCCGAGTGCTCTCATGAACGCACGGTTCCAGTCCGGGTCGACACCGGCGGCCTGTTGTGGGGCGGTCGCATCACTGAACACAGACGTGTCACAGAGCTGTGCGAGATAGTACGGCACGGGAAACGACTCGGCCTCGCCGACCTCCTGGACGAGGCCGACACGGTCGTCCAGACTGCGCTCGGCGAGCGCCAGCGCCTCCTCGAGGCCCCGCTCGGTGTGGCCCTGCGGGACCGACCAGCCGGGTTTCGACCCGCAGTCACAGGTCGGAACCGGGAGCAGTGGCCGCTCTGTGTAGGGAACAACGACGACCCGACCGAAGATGTCGGCACCGTCGCTCGCGTGACGGACTGCCTCGTGGCCGGCCACCGCGCCCGCGAGCCGTGCCGTCGCCGGGTCCGGGCTGCTGTCTACCCCCCGGTCACCTCCGTGGTTCGCGTCGGCCCGTGACCGGAGACAGTCGTAACAGCCCCGACCCGGGGCGAGTCCGGTGACGGCCGCGTCGACGACCGGGTAGCCGCCGAGACCGCCGAGTTCGACCGCCAGCCAGGCTGTCTCACCCGCGAGGGCGGCCTCGTTGGCCCGCTCGAACAGGTTGGAACCTGCCCTCCCGACGACGAGTGCAACATCGGCCTGCTCGACGTGCTCGACCTCGCGTGTCGTCTCGATGTCGGCGTCGGCGAGACCTGCCGCTGCCGCCTCTGCTCCGGGGCCGGAACCAACCACCGTGTGCATACGCCGGACCAAGACCGGCGGAGCAAAAAGCCTGACTCGGCGCCCACGAGACCGAGGCGAAGGGGGCATCGGGCGGTGTCGACCCGCAATGGCTCGTTTCATCCCTCCTGTGACCGGGTGACGCCGTGGGTTTATGTGTCTGCCAGCACAACATATGATTGCCGGCACAGACGCTTTTCACGTCGCAGCCGGCATCTGTGGCCGCTCCGGTACGTCCCGTCGTACGGTGCTGTCCGGGCCGGTGGCAGCACCGTACTCGTCCCGCGCCTCCCCGTCTCTGAGACACCCGGTCGGCCGCGCGGCACAGACCAGACAATAAACCTGATCGTGGAGCTGTTACCGTCCCCGTACCGTCGGGTCGAGATACCGTGCCAACTGGCGCCCGAACCTGTCGGCCAGCGTTGCGGCCTCATCACCGACGAGGAGGTCGTAGCCCGCGGTCAGCGCCCGCTGGATATCCGAGCCGAGCGCCACGTCGAGCAGTGCATCACTGTCGAGAAACCCCGTCGCGGTGGTGAACTCGCGTGGTCGTTCGACAACGTAGCGGTCACCGTCGAGAAACGGGCCGGCGGCGTCGCTGTCGGCGTAGGTCTCGTAGAACGACTGTGCGTGTTCTGGAACCGCTACCGGTGGGCCCTCGTGACGCTCGACCGTCGGCCGGGCGGCCACCGCCAGCTCGAACAGGAGCGCGGCTGTGCGGTCGTCCGGACCGGGTGTGTCGCCCTCCTCGGGGTCGGTCCCGGCGGTGGGCTCGCGGGGGTCTGCGACGGCTGTTGCCCGGAGCACGTCGAACCCCCGACGGTCGAGTTCACCGCCGACCCCCGATACCGAGCGCCGGAGCTGTGGCCAGAGCTGGTCGTCGACCACGTTCGGAACAGTAAACTGGAGCGCGACCGGGGTGGTGCCGCGGGCTGTGAACCGGTCACGGACCGTCGCGGCGTCGACCGGGTCGGGCTCTGTCTGCACGAACAGCTCCTCCCGTGGGTCGGCGAGTAGGTCACGCGCGAAGTGCTGGAACCGAGCGAGATTGGTCGCCGAGAGTACCGCCGCCACGTTGCGCTCGGGGTCGGTCGGGTCGATCACCACGAGCGGGTCGTCGAAGGTCGCCGTGCCGTGGTCCTCGGGGTCGAACCGGACCGGCGGCTGCCAGCTCGCCGCGGCCTCGACGAGCGGCCGGAACCCGCCGTGTTCGAGCACCAGTAGCTCCGTGAGATACCCCGAGAACCCGCGTGTCCTGAGGTCACTGCCGTACACACCGATTCCCGTGAACAGTTGCTTGCAGACGCGAACGTCGCTCGCGACCGCGTCGTCGAGCCGGTTCGACACGTAACGGGTGTGAAACGGGGTCCGGTCGACCGACGAGCGGATGTCGGTCGCGTCGTCGAGAGCGTAACATGGGACGACATCGATACTGAACCCATCGAACTCGCCGACGACGTACGGGTGCTCGGCGTAGTCCTCGCGGCTCTCCGGGAGTGTCGCGTGGCCAGCCTGGAGCCCGTACTCGCGCAGTTGTGTCCGGTCCAGGGCTGTTGGAAACCGCAGAAAGACGTCGATATCCCGGTCGCCGGTGAGCCAGGTGTCGCGAGCGGTCGACCCCGCGAGCACGACATCGACCTCGACAGGTAGGTCTTCGGTGGCCGTCTCGGCCCGCTCGAGCAGTTGCTCGATGGCCGAATCGAGTGTCGCCCGCTCGTTCTCGTCGGGTTCGACACGGTCACGCACCCGCTCGACGACGGCATCGACCTCGTCCATGTGGCTCTCGATTGCCGGCAGACAGGTGAAAGCGTATCGATGTGGGACAGACTCGGCCGAACCGGAGAGACGCAGGCGGGCGTACGGCCCAAGCCGGAGTAAAACGCAAGCGAGACAGAACGCAAGTCAGAATAAACGCAAGCGAGGCAGAACGCAAGGGGGCGTACGGCCGAAACGAAACGCCTTTGAGACAGTTCCCACTACGAGTTCGTGCGTGCCGCCGTAGCTCAGGTGGTAGAGCACCACGCTGTTAACGTGGTTGTCCCAGGTTCGAGTCCTGGCGGCGGCGTCCCGTTTGTTCTCCTGTGAGCAGATTCCGGCACAAAAAGACCGTCCGGGTGTGAAACGGTGTCCAGCCGGGCGTCAGATGCGGGTGGAGAGACGGCACCCGAGAGCAAGGGAAGTTGGTTCAGCTCTCCGCCGTGTCGGTGCTCCCGGAGACATCCTGTATCTGTCCCTGTAGCTCCTCGATCTGTGTCTGTAGCTCGGCGAACTGCGCTTCGAGCTGTTCGGTTGCCTCGACAGACTGGTCTTCGAGCTCTGCCTGTGCCTCCATGACCGAGTCGGCGAGTTCGTCGAGCGCCGCGATGGCGTCGTCACTCGCGTCGTCGTAGCTGTCGACACTCTCCTCGATACTGCTCGTGACGTTCTCGAACAGCTCCGCGTGGGCGTCGAGCAGCGCCCCGTACTGGTCGTCGACGACCCCGCGTACCTGGTCGGTGGAGCCCTGAACACCGGGAACGGTGTCGTCGACGGCGTCGAGCAGGCTGAGAACCGCCTCCCGCTGGAGCTCGACCGCGTTGCGCTGTGTCGACTCCTGGCTGCTCAGGCTGTCGACAGTGGCCTCGCCGAGTCGCGTCGGAACGAGCATCGTCTGCTCGAGTGCCTCCCGGCTCTGTTCCATCGACTGGCGTTGTAGTTCGAAAACGGATTCCATCGGGTTAGTGTTCTCTGTCATCGTAGTTCTACCGTGTGTACGCCGGCCGTAGCTATAACTGTTGTGCGTGGCACCATCGAGTGCCACTGAGCTCCATCGAGTGGAGACGAACCGCGGTGTACGGGGGCGGCTAGCAGACAACTGACCGGTGTGCCGGGTCGCCGACGGTTCACTCGTCGGATGTGGGTGGTCTCCGGAGTCGCCGGGGACCAGACTCAGATCGGCAACAGCGAGCGGACACTCTCGACTACGAGCGCCGGCGTCCGGGCCTGTGAGCCCTGGAGTGCCACGTCGAGTGCGACAGAGGCGTCCTCGTGGACAGCCGTGCCGTGTCCGACGAGAACGTGGTCGGGGTCGAACTCGCCCAGCGCCGACGGTGGTGTCAGACGCAACATCGGGTGGACACCGAGTCGTTCGCCGCCGGCCAGAAAGTAGTCGGCGGTCCCGACCGCCTCGGGGACGACCACGAGCCCGCGGTCCCGGTCGACCAGTGCGGCCTCCTGCCAAAACCGGTTGTCGATGACCTCGTGGGCGACGAACCCGGAGTCGGCGAGCGCCGCCTCGAACCGCTCAACCGGCGCGTCGAGCGCCGACGCAACGCCGTCGAAAAACGCCGGGAGCCACACGGGAACGTCGTGACGGTTTGCGAGCGCCGCGCTGTCGCGTCTGTGTCTGTCGAGCAACACCACGACACCCCGGACCGTCCCGAGCTCCGCGAGGAGGTCGTCGACCCCCTCCACGTCGACCGGGTCCACGACCCAGACATCGCCGTCGGCCACGAGCGCGTGGCTGGCACGTTGCATCTGCTCGTCCGGGGCGGCCACCCAGCCGACGCCGCCGTCGAAGCGGTCGACCGTCGTCAGACCGTCCACCCGCCTCGTTGTCTCCTCTGTCATGTCTGTTTCTACGGGGTGAGCAGTAAAAAAGGCGTACCAACCGGTCTGGCCGGTGAGTCGGGCTCGCGGGATGTCCCGCGCTCGTCACCGGCGTTTCTGGCCACGGCGTGCAGAGACCGGCGCGCGGTCCTCGAACGATTCGCCACAGCTGGGACAGACACCCCTCTCGAAGAAGACCGTCGGTCCCTCGCGGGTCTCGGGGTTCCACCGGACCCGATAGCCACAGTCCTCACAGCGTGTAACTTTTCCCGGCATACTCTCGTGTCCGTGCTCGCAGAACATAGTACTAACCCCCGGACGGGATGTCGGGGGTGACCGGCGGCGGTGTCGGTAGACCGCTGGAAGGGACCGCAGGCGGTTAGTGCCCACGGCCCAATGTTGGTGTATGGATGTCGGTATCATCGGCGCGGGTGCGGCCGCCAGTGCAGCGGCTCACGTCATCGACGACACGACCGACGCGAGCATAACCATTCTGGAGAAGTCCGGGGGGGTGTGCGGGCGGGCGGCAACCCGCCGCCGCGGCCCGATCACCTACGACCACGGCGCGAACTACTTCAAGGACGACGACGAGCGTGTCGTCGACCTCGTCACGGAGACACTCGACACCGAGGGGTTGGAGACGATAGACGACCCCGTCTGGGTGTTCGACGGGTCGGGGGCTGTCTCGGAGGGTCGCAACGGGGACGACCGACGGTGGACGTACCGGCAGGGGCTCACACAGCTCGCAAAGCGGCTGCTCGGTCAGACAGAGGCCACGGTCCATCGACACACGCGGGTCACAGCTATCGAGCGTGTCGACTCGGCGTGGCTGGTGACCGACGCCGACGGCGGGGAGTGGGGCCCGTTCGACGTGTTGCTTTGCAACCCGCCCGCGCCACAGACCGCGGCCCTGCTCCGGGGGGCCGACTGGGAGAGCCCCGACCGGTCGGCGCTCGTCGACGCCGTCGAGTCTGTCGAGTACCGCGCCGTCTGGACGGCCGTTCTCGGCTACGAGTTCAGCATCGACCGGCCGTACTACGGGCTGGTCAACCC
>JAQCNM010000002.1 GCA_028275025.1 Halovenus sp. | reverse complement strand
CGTCTGGAACGGTGACGCCGAGTGGCGGATTCACCGCCTCCCCGGAAGGGTCAGACCGAGTTCAAAAAAAGCTCCACCCGCCACGAGCGAACCTGTCGGGGTGAGCGAAGTAGGGCGGGCAGTTGACCGTGACAACGTCGTCTTGCGGGCTGAACGAGGCACCCGGTATCGACACGACCGGGGGGGGGGGGGGGGGAGACGACTACGGCGTGGCTGTCCGGACCCCGCGCGGGTGAATACGATTTAAGTAACCCCGGTTAAAGAAAAGGCGTTCAGATTATCTTTTATTGGGTAGGGCCCGTGGGTATATATACGATCTCACCGACGACTCACAACCCGACGACCCACGCTCGAACCGCTCGTGAAACGTACAGCACCCGTGGCCTGCTGGTCTACGCGATGGCCGTCCCGGTGTTCGTCGCACTGCTGGCCGTTCCGGCCCTGGTGCTGATGTTCACATTCGGCGCGCTGACCGCCGTTCTCCTGAACAGAACCCTCGGTCTGATGTAGCACCTCCACGACTGTTACACGCCCATCAGGTGTCCCCCGGTGCACGGGTGGCCCGACTCGTGTCGCCACGCGATACAGCTACGAGCGAGTCTCCCGCCCCGGCGACCGTGACTCCAGTCGTACCCACAGCAACCCGCGCTCCCGACGCTCGAATCGGGGTGTTCAGTGTCCCGAGGGACACCTGTCACGCGAGAGTGGGGTGAGACTCTCGTCAGTCCCGGTGTCGGGGAACCCGACCGACACGCCGAGAGCCACCGCGACAGCGAGTGGCGACGCGACTACTACTGAAAAAAGCGGTGACGTCCGAAACCGCTACAGCGCGGACGTCGTGTCTCTCGAGCGTGTCGACCGGGGGGAACGACACGGTCGCTCGTGTCGCCGTGTTTACTCGTCTTCGGTTTCGAACTCGAGCACCGTCCCGTCGTCCGCGTGGACAGTGACCTCGGTCTCCGAACCGTCTGCGCTCACGAGTTCGATCTCGTAGGCGGGCGTGCCGCCCTCGCTCTCGAGTTCGACCTCCTCGACGGTGCCGTTTGTCTCGGCGGTCGCGATACCGACCGCGTCCTCCTCCGAGAGGCTGACGTCACCGGGTGCGACGTACTCGTCTTCGGTTTCGTTCTCGTACTCGTCTTCGGTTTCGAAATCGAGCACCGTCCCGTCGTCCGCGTGGACAGTGACCTCGGTCTCCGAACCGTCCGCGCTCACGAGTTCGATCTCGTAGGCGGGCGTGCCGCCCTCACTCTCGAGTTCGACCTCCTCGACGGTGCCGTTTGCCTCGGTGGTCGCGATACCGACCGCGTCCTCCTCCGAGAGGCCGACGTCACCGGGTGAGATGCTCTCCTCGTTCTCTCCCGACATGGGGAGTCCGGAGTCCTGTGCGAGTGCAAAGCCGCTACCGCCGATTGCGAACAGCGCGAGTCCGACGACCGCGACTGCTCCAAGCAGCGTTCGATCGAGTTTCATTTTCTGTTGCCTCCACATGCACGTTGTCCCCCCACGGTAAAGTGTCGTTTGGTGTATGAGTCTAACAGTGGTACGTCTCTCTAACGGCAACGTGGGGCAGATTTCGCCACTTTGGGTAGTGAATTATCTCTAATATTTTGGCCGCTCGGGCAGCGCCGTTCCCCAGCAGAGGGAGTCTCGACAGTCCCCGCATCACCCGCCTGAACTGCCTCGGGGTCAGGTGGTTCGGGCCACTCACTCCTCCGCCTGCAGACGACGCTCGGAGACCCCCGGGTCCGACGACCAGGTGGTCTGCCTGGGACACGGTAGAGGCAGAGACCGGTTGTCGGTATCAACTGCCCCCCACGGTGGGGCGGGGAATCTGTCGCCACGTAGTTTGAAAACAAAACATCGTAGTCTCTGGCAGTACAACCGGGGGTATGTACGAGACACTCGTTGTCGGTGGTGGTGTCGCCGGGCTACAGGCCGCTGTGTTCACCGCGAAGGCGGGGCTTGAGACACTCGTTTTGACGAGTGGTGACCCACTGGTGTGTCGCACGGACAAGATCCAGAATCTGGTGACACACGAGCGGGTCGCCGGCGACCAGATCGTAGAGACCGGACGGGAACGGGTGCGGGCACTCGGTGGTGAGATCGAGGAGGCGACCGTGACCGACCTCACCCGGGAGGGGACACCGGGACCGTTCACCGCCACCACGGAGAGTGGCGAGACCCACACCGGGAGCCGGGTCGTTGTTGCGACAGCCGGTAATCTCGACTTTCTGGAACCGCTGAGCGAGGAGATCGTGTACACCGACGGACGCGAGGGGGAGTTCACGATGGACCGACACGTCAGGACAGACGACGCCAATCGGGCGACCGAGAACCTGTACGTCGCCGGACTGGCGAACACCTGGGAGTACCAGACTGCGGTCGCAATCGGCGACGGCGCAAAGGCCGCCGTCAACCTCGTCAGCGACAGCCGTGACGAGGCGTACGTCGACCACGACTGGTGACCCCCGGTCGGTGACTCCGACGCACCCAGCAGTCACAGATATCTGAGAGAAAAGATGTAGTGGCGCAACGACCCTGCCATCTTCCTGTTGCCGTCGGCAAAGAAAAACGTGGTGGGGACAATCTGCCCGACAGGGAGCCGGTGGGTGGGTGTATCGACGTCCCGGTGAACCGGTCCCGGGCCCGTGTCTGCTGTTCGAGCACCGTAGCCACCGGCGGTCACCGACCCGTCACCGAGTGCGTGTCACCGGGGGTCGGGTACACCGTGGGCGGGTGCGGTGAGCGTCGACCGGTGTCACCACCGCGGTCAGAACGTACCGGTCGTCGCGCTGTACACCACCTGGGAGTCGTCGACACACTGGCTGACCACACTGTCGGATGCCCGCGACGCCGCGTCGTGGACCGGCGCCGGGCCGGCGTACGCACCGGAACCTGCCGGCGAACTGGCGTCGAACTGCTGCCAGTCCACCGGTGGTACACCGTCGTCCCCGTTGTCGCCCTCCTCGACGCGTGTCCGCAAGGTGGCAGTGTCGATGGTCGGGTCCGTGACGAACGCGTCCAGGAGGTTCTGTGCGGCGGTGATACGGCGGAAGATGGCAGTCGTCTCGTCGCTGTCGGCGTAGGCACACTGTACGTCGATGTGTCTTACGAACGCCGCGTCGAACACCGGGTATACCGCCCGGAAGACTGTTCCTGTAATCTCCCAGACACGACTCCGACGGGGTTCGCCCGCGCCGGCGAACACGACGGTGACCACGGGCACCAGCACGTCCTCCCCGTTGCGGTGAACGTTCACCTTGTCGACTTCTGCCAGCTCCGGGACGGTAGCCAACTGTTCGGTGTCGTCGGCAAACGCGTCCTTGAGCGCCTCGTCGGCCTCACGCTTGTGTTCGCGGTAATCGTCGGTCAGGTCCTCCAGTCC
>JAQCNM010000190.1 GCA_028275025.1 Halovenus sp. | reverse complement strand
ACGGTCGGGGCGGTCGCCCTCGCGGAGTGGGTGTACGCCGAGGCCATCGCGGTCGCGCTCCGGCGGTTCCCCGAGGACATAGAGACCGATATCGGAGAGCTCTCGACGGATATGACGACGTCGGTTGGTGAGTCGGCCGTGGTGCTGACGGCACTGGTCGGCTGTCTCGGTTCGGTCGGGCTCGTCTTGCTCTTGCTGTATCTCGGACAGGTTGCCGGGTCGCGCTCGGCACGGCGAATCGGTGCTTCTCTCGCCGCCGCGGGAACGTTTCTCGGTGTCGTCGCCGCCGCGACAATCGGTGCCGGAACTGTGCTGGTCGTCGGCGGTGTGGCGGCGAGTATGCTCGTCTGGGACGCCGGTGCGTTCGGGGAGACACTCGCCCGCGAGGTGGGGACCCACGACACCGGTCGGCTGGAACTTGTCCACTTCGGCGGCACCGCACTCGTGGGTGTGGGCGGTGTCGCCGGCGCGCTGGTCGTCGTCGGACAGCTCCCGACGGGGGCCGTCGACACTACCCCGGTCGAGACTGTCGCCCTGTCGAGCGTGGTGGTCGGCCTGCTCGCACTCGTTCTGGCACTACGGTGACAGTCCGCAGCGTGAACAGAACGCCCCTCGGCCAGTCGGGTGTACCCGACGGCGGAGTCTTCACCGAGTCAGGATACGCCCCGGGTGTCGACCGCCGGCACGGCCACCCGGTCGAGCACGTCTGCGACGACGGCCTCCGGCGTGGTCTGTCGGAGATTCGCGTCGGCGGCCAGCACCAGCCGGTGTCCGAACACCGGAACCGCGAGTCGCTTCACGTCGTCGGGAACAACGTAGTCACGGCCGTCGAGCGTCGCCGCGGCGCGGGCAGCCTCGAACAGGCGTTGGGTACCGCGGGGCGAGACACCCACCTCGACACGGTCGTCGGTGCGTGTCTGCCTGCCGAGTTCGACGATGTAGTCACGGATACGCGGGTCGACACTCACCTGCTCCGGAGTCTGTTGCCACTCCGGGACCTGCTCGCCCGCGAGCACGGGGTCGACCGCCGGCATCCGGGCGGTCCGCTCTGCTCGCCGGTCGAGGAGCAGTCGCTCGCCGTCGGCGTCGGGGTAGCCGATCGAGGTCTTCACGATGAACCGGTCGCGCTGTGCCTCCGGGAGACCGAACGTGCCCTCCTGTTCGACCGGGTTCTGCGTGGCGATGACGACAAACGGCTCCGGCAGGTCGTGGGTCTGCCCGTCGACAGTGACCTGTCGCTCGCCCATCGCCTCGAGCAACGCAGCCTGTGTCTTTGGTGGGGCGCGGTTGATCTCGTCTGCCAGCACCACGTTCGCGAACACCGGTCCGGGGGCAAACTCGAACTCCCCGCGGGCCTCGTTGTAGATACTCGACCCGGTGATGTCGGCCGGGAGCAGGTCGGGTGTGAACTGGACACGCGAGAACTCCAGCCCGAGCACCTGTGCAAACGAGCGAGCGGTCAGTGTCTTGCCCGTTCCGGGCACGTCCTCGAGCAGTATGTGACCCCGGGCGAGTACCCCGGTCAGCGTCGTCTCCAGGAACGCGCGGTCGGTGACGACGGTCTCACTCAGCGCCGCGAGCACGTCGGTCGCCAACCCGCCAGCCGTCTCGGAGTCCATACCCCACGTTCGAGGGTCGATAGTTAACCGTTTTTGATTGACCGGTTTGGCTCTCGGGGAAAGGTCGCCCGACTCGGTGGGGGTCGCCTAACCCGGTGGGGGTCGCCCGGCCCGGTGGGGGTCGCCCGGCCTCCGCGCGCGACGCAATCGGTGCCGGAGAGAGCGTGTGGTCAGGTCTTTGGTAAGACATTTATCGGTAGTCACCGCAAACACGCACATATGCGACCAATCGACGACACGCCACTCACGCGGGACGGCAAGATCCTGATCCTCGCGTACGACCACGGACTGGAGCACGGCCCGGTCGACTTCGAGGCGGTGCCGGAGAGCGCGGACCCGGCACGGGTCTTCGACGTTGCGACCCACCCGGCCGTGACGAGTCTCGCCGTCCAGAAGGGGCTGGCCGAAGCCTACTACCCCTCCTACGAGGAGGACGTGGCACTGCTGGCGAAGCTAAACGGCACCTCGAACCTCTGGATGGGTGAGTACGACTCCGCGGTGAACTGGTCGGTCGACTACGCGGCCGACATCGGTGCCGATTCCGTCGGGTTCACCCTCTACGGCGGGTCGAACCACGAGGTCGAGATGGCCGAGGAGTTTCGCGAGGCCCAGGAGCGTGCCCGGGAGCACGACCTGCCCGTCGTGATGTGGTCCTATCCGCGGGGACAGGGGGTGAAAAACGACACCAAGCCCGAGACTATCGCCTACGCGGCCCGGCAGGCGCTCGAACTCGGGGCCGACGTCACGAAGGTGAAATACCCCGGAAGCAGAGAGGCAATGGAGACCGTTGTCGAGATGGCCGGCCGGACGAAGGTCATCATGTCCGGCGGGTCCAAGCGAAGCGACCGGGCGTTTCTCCGGAGCGTGAAGGAGGTGATGGACGCCGGCGGCGCGGGTCTCGCTGTCGGGCGGAACGTGTTCCAGCGAGAACACCCCGAGCGCATCCTCGACGGTCTCGAACAGGTAATCTTCGAGGAGGCCTCGGTCGAGACAGCACTCGCCGCCGCACAGCGATGAGCGTCGAGCCGGTGTTCGAGGCGGTCGCGGCGGCCGGCAGCGAGATACGGGACGCCCTTGCAGAGCGACGCTCCTACGAGGAGGAACAGAACCCAAGCGGCGAGCGCCAGCTCGCGGCGGACGTCTACGCCGACGACCTACTCGGCGAGCGCCTGCTCGAACTCGACAGCGTCACCACGTACGCGAGCGAGGAGCGCGAGACGGTCGAGCGACGCGGCACCGCAGCAGACCCACACCACGTCTCCTGTGACCCGCTCGATGGCTCCTCGAATCTCACCTCGAACAACGCGATGGGGACCATCGTGGGTGTCTACGACCAGCCCTTACCGGCCCCAGGGAGTGCCCTCGTCGCGGCCTGTTACGTGCTCTACGGCCCCGTCACGACGATGGTAACTGCCCGAGACGGGACCGTCGCGGAGTGTCTCGTCGAGAACGGAGACCGAACCGTGCTCAACGACAACCTGACTATCCCCGAGGACCCCGTCACCTACGGGTTCGGCGGTCGCATCCCGGACTGGCTGCCCGACTTTGCCGACTACGTCGAAGATATCGAGAGCGACCGGCTGAAACTCCGGTACGCCGGTGCGATGGTCGCCGACGTGAACCAGGTGTTGAGCTACGGGGGTATCTTTGGCTACCCGATGGTCCAGGGGCGACCGGAGGGGAAACTGCGGCTCCAGTTCGAGGGGCTCCCGATGGGATACGTCGTCGAGACTGCGGGCGGCGCCTCCACCGACGGGACGAGGTCGCTGCTAAAGCGGTCGCCCGACAGCCTCCACGAGCGCTCGCCGGTGTTCGTCGGGAACGACCCGCTCGTAGAGCGTCTGGAGATGGCGATGGCCGACGGGGACGCGTGACCCCGGGCCGTGACAGCCGGTGACATCGGTCAGGTGGCGGCCCGCCGCCGTTGTCGCGGGGCTGGTCCTGGTCGCGTCACTGGTGCCGTTGTCGGGTGGGAGGGGGAGCCAGTCGCCGTTTGTTCTCGCCCACCTGCTCGGCTACGCGGCGCTCGCTGCGAGTCTCGCCGTCGCCACCGACAGTGTCGACCGGCCGCGTCGGGTGCGACTCGTGGGGGTGACCCTGGCGGCGGTGGTCTTCGGGGCCCTCATCGAGGCGGGACAGAGCCTCGTTCCCGGGCGAGCGTACAGCACCGGTGACGTAATGATGAATGGGCTCGGCGCCGTCGTTGGGGTGGCGGGGTGGCTGCTGGTGGACAGACTCCGGGGGTGAGTCGGGACCGACGGACACTTGTTGCTCAGGGCAAACAGAACACCGGATGGCTGTCACGCTCGACCGAGACCTGCTCTCCCGGTACCGGCGGTTCACACTCTACAACTCGCCGTTTGCCGCCCACGACCGCGGCTGTGCGGTCGACCTCTACCCCGACCCCGAGACCGGGGTGGCAGTCTCGCCGGTGGCCGGCGAGGTGCTCGAGGTCCGGCAGGTCCGTGCGCCGCCGAAACCGTACGCCGCGGAGCACGACTACCTGCTGCTGATCGACACCGGTGAGCACGTCGCCCGCCTGCTCCACGTCGACCCGGCGGTCGAGACCGGTGAGCGCGTCGCGGTCGGCGACCCACTCGGTGGTCTCGTGCGGGCCGGCTTCTTTGCCCCGTGGGTGCCGAACCACATCCACCTGGGCTTTCGCCCGCGGGGGGCAAACCAGTACCGGGCCGCCGGGTCACTCCCGCTCGAACCCGGTGTCGAACCGCGACCGCTCGACTGGGACGGAACGGGAACGGTCGTCGAGGCGGGCGACACCTGGGCACGACTCGACGAGCCGGAACACCCCGCACCCGGCGAGTGCTTCGTCGGTCTCGACGGCGGCGGCGGTGTGCTCGACGGCGGCGTCCCCCACTATCAGGGTGGCGGCCTGCTCGGGGACGGGAGCCCGGACCCGGTCGAACGGGACGCTGTCGACATCGCAGGAACGGCCGTCGGGACTGTTCGGGACAGGACGGTAGCCTGGCACGACTGCACCGTGCTGGCGAACAACGACCCGGTACGCGGGCTCGCTCTCTTCTGTGCACGCGATGTGTTCGGGGTCAAACTCGTCGGCGAGACAGTCGACCTCGACGTCGGGGAACAGGTCACCGTGACCGTCGAACGAACCGGGACGTGACCCACACCGCCCGGAGCGCCCTCAACGGTCGAGCGACGTGCCGTTGTCGAGTGAGATGTGTTTCGTGCGGACGATACGCTCGTCAGATTCGAGTTCGGCGAGCACCGGGTCCGACACCGGGTCGTCGAGGTTGTACACCGAGAGCGCCTCGCCGCCGAACGTCTCTCGGCCGTTGAACATACCGGCGATGTTGATGCCGTGCTCGCCGAGCACCGTCCCGATGAACCCGATGACACCGGGTTCGTCCCTGTTGTAGGCAACCAGCATGTGGCCGTACGGAACCGCGTCGACACGGTAGCCGTCGACACGGACGATACGGGCGTCGTCGCCGGCGAACTGTGTGCCACAGACACTGACAGACTTCTCACCGCGTCCCACGGTGACGGTCACGAGCGACTGGAAGTCCTCGGACTGCGGGCTCTTTGACTCGGTGACGTCGATACCGCGCTGGCTCGCCACCTGGTTTGCGTTGACCGCGTTCACCCGCCACTCCAGGGGAGTGAACACACCTTTTAGTGCACTCGCAGTCACGAGGTCGATGTCCTCGTCGGCTATATCGCCCGCGTAGGTCACCGCGACGCGTTCGACACGGCCGTCGAAAAGCTGCACCGCAATCTCGCCCGCGGTGTCTGCGAGGTCGATGTACGGCTCGATGGCCGGAAACGAGCTCTCGTCGACAGAGGGGGCGTTCAGTGCGTTACTGACCGGTTCGCCCGTGAACACGGCGAGTATCTGCTGGGCGGTCGAGACGGCGACGTTCTCCTGTGCGGCCGCCGTCGACGCGCCGAGATGTGGGGTGACGACGATGTCGTCGACGCTCAGAAGCGGGTTCGCCGGCGAAACCGGCTCGTCCGCGAAGACGTCGACGGCCGCCCCGGCGAGAGTCCCGTTCTCGACGGCCGCCGCGAGCGCGGCCTCGTCGACGATACCCCCGCGGGCGCAGTTGACCACGTACCCGTCGGTCAGCCGTCTGAGCTCGGCCTCGCCGATCATCCCCTCTGTCTCGTCGGTCAGGGGCGTGTGAATCGTGACCACGTCCGCACGGTCGAGACAGGTGTCGAGGTCGTCGACCAGCTCCGCGCCGAGCTGGGTCGCCCGGTCCTCGCTGATGTAGGGGTCGAACGTGACGGCCGTCATGCCGAGGCCGGCCAGACGCTTTGTCACCTCCTGGCCGACGCGACCGAACCCGACGACACCGAGGGTGTTGTTGTTTAGCTCGGTTCCGAGAAACTCACCCTTCGCCCACGTTCCGTCCTGGAGCCGAGCGTGGGCCTGTGGGATAGACCGGGCGGTCGCGAACGCCATCGCGACGGTGTGTTCGGCCGCCGCACGGACGTTCCCCTCGGGTGCGTTCGCGACGACGACACCGCTGTCCGTGGCCGCCTCAATGTCGATGTTGTCGACACCGATCCCGGCGCGGCCGACAATCTGCAGGTCCGGAGCCGCCTCGAACAGGTCACGTGTCACCTCGGTTCCCGAGCGGACCACCAGCGCGTGGACGCCGTCGACGGCCGTCAGCAGCGCCTCGTGACTCAGATCGTACGCCGTCTCGACGGTGTGTCCCTCCTCGCGCAGGAGCGCCAGCCCTGCGTTGGCAATCGGGTCCGTGACCAGCACATGCATATCCGTAGCAAACTAGCCACCGGCCATAACCCTTGTTCTTCGGTGACTCACCGGAGAAGATGCCGTTACCGCCAGTCCGGAAGCTTCGCTGCCTCGCCGAGTGGGACTGTGAGATACGCCTCGTCTGTGTTGACGTCGGCGATTACCAGCCGGTCGACCGAGCCCTGCTCTATTGCGGCCATCGCTTCGGTGCCCGTTTCCGCGGTCGTCGGGTCGACAGCGTCGGACTCCATGTATGTGAGTATGTACCAATATTATTTAAATTCATCGATTGGAACCGGCGAGACCGCACGACGGGAGCGTTTATATACGAGCCCGGAACAAACAGATGACGATGGGAGCCAGCGTAGTCGGCATCGATCTCGGGACCACCAACAGCGCGGTTGCGGTCGTGCGGGCGGGCGAACCCGAGATTGTCCCGAGCGCGGCGGGTGACCGAACGGTTCCGTCGGTCGTCGCGGTCGACGACGGCCGACGGCTCGTCGGTCGACCGGCAAAGAACCAGGCCGTGAGAAACTGCGAGAACACCGTCCAGTCGATCAAGCGCTCGATGGGAGAAACCGGTGTGACCGTGGAACTCGACGGCGACCGGTACACCCCCGAGGCGGTTTCGGCGATGATTCTCCGGAGGATCAGACGTGACACAGAGGCGTACCTCGGGGAGACGGTCGAACGGGCCGTTATCACGGTGCCGGCGTACTTCACCGACAGGCAGCGACAAGCGACAAAGGATGCGGGTGAGATCGCCGGGTTCGACGTCGAGCGCATCGTGAACGAACCAACGGCGGCCGCGATGGCCTACGGTGTCGGCGAGACGATGTCACCGGGTGACCAGCGGACAGTAGTGGTGTACGACCTCGGTGGTGGCACCTTCGACGTGTCGGTGCTCGAGGTCACTGAGGGGATGTTCGAGGTGGTCGCGACGAGCGGAGACACAGACCTCGGCGGCGACGACTGGGACGCCGAACTCATCGGCTGGGCGGTCGAGCGGTTCGAGCGCGACCACGGTGTCGACCTGCGCGAGGACCGCGAGGCGATGCAGCGACTGACAGAGGCCACAGAGCGCGCGAAGGTAGCACTCTCCTCGCGGGTGGAGACGGAGTTGCGGGTGCCGTTTATCACCTCGACAGGGGCGGGACCACAGGACCTCGAGTACACCCTGACCAGAAGCGAGTTCGAGGAGCGCACCGCCCACCTGGTCGAGCGGACAATCGGTCCGACCGAGCAGGCAATGGCAGACGCCGGTGTCTCACCGGCCGGTGTCGACGAGGTGTTGTTGACCGGTGGGTCGACACGGATGCCAGCCGTCCGACGGACGGTCGAGCGACTCACCGGCACAGAGCCACGACAGGGTATCAACCCGGACGAGGCAGTCGCACTCGGCGCGGCTATCCAGGGAGGTGTCATCGGCGGCGACGTCGAGGACGTGTTGCTGGTCGACGTGACACCACTCTCGCTTGGTGTCGAGGTGCGCGGCGGCCTCTTCGAACGGGTCATCCACCGGAACACGACCATCCCGACACGGGCGACAAAGGACTTCACGACGGCGAGTGACGGCCAGACCGAGGTGGAGATCCGGGTCTACCAGGGCGAGCGCGAGCGTGCCGCCGAGAACACACTGCTCGACGAGTTCACTCTCGGGGGGATTCCGCCTGCCGAGGCCGGTGTCCCCCGCATCGAGGTGACGTTCACCATCGACACGAACGGCATCGTCCAGGTCGGTGCCGAGGAGGTCAACACCGGTACCGCCGCGGGGATAACAATCGAGGGGGGTGTTGGACTCCCGGCGGAGGAGATCGAGTCCATGCGCGAGGAGGCACGCCGGCACGAGACGGCAGACAGACGCCGACGACAGCGAATCGAGGCGCAAAACCGGGTCGAGGACTCAATCGGCCGGACCCGGAGACTGTTGGAGAGTGACCCCGACGAGGCGGTCGCGGCAGGGCTCCAACGTGTCGTCGACGACGCCGAGCAACTGCTCGAGGACGACCCCGCCGTCGAGGAACTGAACCGGGCACACGACCGGTTCGAGGAGATTCTCTCCGAGGTGGATATCGAGGAGCGATCCGGCGGACGGCTCCCCGACTGACGGTCCCGTCGGTGCCGACCGGCGGTCGGGGGTGACTCGGGGTTGTCCGGTGTCACCGGTCACACCGACGGAACGGGGTGGCGAAACGTCTGGACCTCGACGGTCCGGCCGTCGGGGTCGGTGGCGAAGAACTGGTAGATATCGAAGGCGTCGTTTGCCGTCGGCGGTCCGTCGGCGACATCCTCGAGATCACCGTACAGCGTGTCGACGGCCGCCTCGTCGTCGACGGCGACGGTGACAGTCCCCTCGGTCTCGGACTGGTCGGCTCCACAGAACCCGAGCAGGAGGTTGTCACGGCGGAGAATCGTACAGCCAGCCGCCTGTTCGAGCCAGGGTTCGAACTCGAGGCGGTCGGTGTAGAATGTGACGACACGGTCACGCGCTGCCGTCCGAAAGAACACCAGTCCGGGCATACCCGACTTAGCGCGGGGTGGGACATATCGCTGGCGCTCGAAGCAACGCGTTTTCCCCGACAGACGCCGAGATGGGGGTATGGAGGAGCTACCGGAGAGCCACCCTCGGTACGAGTCACTGCGGCAGCGACACCGCATCGAGGCCGGTGTCGAGGCAGGGCTCACCAGCCCGCAGGGGCTGGTCGCGCAGGGCCGTGGCGAGGCGTTCGACTACCTGCTCGGCGAGCAGACGACCCCCAGTGCCGACACCGCCGAACGGGTCGCCGCCGCACACCTGCTAGATGCCGACGACGCGGTGGTCTCGGTCAACGGGAACGTCGCCGCGCTCGTGCCCGACGCGGTGGTCGAGTTGGCCGACACGACCGGTGCGGCCCTGGAAGTCAATCTGTTCAATCGGAGTCGCGAGCGCATCGAGACCATCGCCGAGCATCTCTCCGAGCACGGTGCAGACGAGGTAAAGGGGCTGACAGCCGACGCCCGTATCCCGGGACTGGACCACGAGCGGGCAAAGGTCGACGCCGACGGCATCTACGCCGCCGACGTGGTGCTGGTCCCGCTGGAAGACGGCGACCGGGCGGCGGCACTCGGCGAGATGGGGAAGACCGAACTCGTCGTCGACCTGAACCCGCTGTCGCGCTCGGCGGCCGTTGCCGCCGTTCCGATTGTCGACAACGTCGTTCGCGCACTGCCGAACGTGACCGCACACGCCCGCGACCTCCGCGAGACGGGGGCCGACCTGGAGGCTGTCGTCGCGGGGTTCGACCCGGCGGCGACCCGCACGGCAGCCGAGAAACGGATCCGACAAGGATCACTCGACGGCTGACCCGGCTGTCTGTACACCGCTCACGAGCCCTGGTAGCCACGGGCTGACCACGAGTTGGTCGAGGAGAAACCCCGGTGTCCGACGGAGAAGCAGCGCGGGTCCGGGGCCACCGGTCTGTTCACCGTCAGGCCCGTTCGGGCAGAACGCCTTCGGTCTGGAAAACGGCCCGTAGCTCCGTCATCGAGTCGACGACCACGTCACAGACCGGTTCGACAGCGGGTTTGGGGGCGAATCCAACGGCGAGGTCGGCGGCCGCGAGCATCGGACGGTCGTTCGCGCCGTCGCCGACAGCGACAGTCTCGGTCTCGCCGGTCGCGGCCTGTAGAATCGTGAGTGCGTCGTCCTTTGTTCCCTCGACGAGCGGGCCCGTGACCTCACCGGTGAGCACCCCGTCGGTGGCCAGCAACCGGTTGGCGACGACGGTGTCGACACCGGTTCCCGCCTCGGCCAGTGCCCGCTCGACACCGCGCTCGAACCCGCCGGTCAGGATGGCCGTCTCGACACCGGCCGTCCGGAGCGCGTCGAGCACGCCCCTCGTGCCGGGCCGCAGTGTGACCGCTCCCAGGGCGTCCCGGGCGGTGTCGAGGCCGAGTCCGGCGAGCAGGGTACACCGTCGCCGGAGACTCGCGGCGTACGCGAGTTCGTCGTTCATCGCCTGCTCGGTGATGGCCGCCATCTCCGCGGCGGCCCCCACCTGTTCACCCAGGAGGACCGTCATCTCCGAGTCCGACAGCGTCCCGTCGAAGTCGAGTGCGACGAGCATACCACCCGTCTGTTGCTGACAGGATTCAATGTCCCGGTTTCACTACCGTCGGAGCCGACTCACTGAGACAGAGACAGTTTCACGGTAACGACGCGACCAATCGGACGGGTCTGAGAGGCAATCCGGCTGTGTCCGTACCCGACGCGGGGCAGACCCAGCCTCGGTCGCCGCCACTCACCGAACAACGGTGACAGGAACGGGGGAGTTGCGAAACACCTTCCGCGTGATGTTTCCGACGAGTAGTCGGTCGGTCAACGAACCACCGTGACTCCCGATTACAACCAGATCGAAATCATCAGCTCGATTCAGAATCGCCCGGGCCGGGTGTCCTAGCTGCACCTCGGTGGTGATCTCGATATCGTACTCTGTGGCGAGTGCCCGGGCGTCGTCAAACACCTGTTTTGCACGCTCTTCGGCAGCCTCCTGGATATCTTCCTCGAGTGTGAGTGCCGTCGCCGTTGTTCCCCAGGGCGATGGTCCACCCACGGCGTGCAGAACGGTGATCTCCGCGTCGGGGTGGTTCTCGAGGGCGTACTCGAGCGCCCGCTGTGCCATCTCGGAATCGTCTATCGGAACGAGAGT
>JAQCNM010000116.1 GCA_028275025.1 Halovenus sp. | reverse complement strand
GTGTCCACGGGATCCAGGTCAGCGAGGACAGTGTCACCGTCGACGGGACAACCTACCGCGCGAGCGACCCGGGCACCGAGGTGGTCGTCGAGGTGAACGGCGAATCCGTCGACCCCGGGGAGTACGTCCTCCAGGGTGCATCCGACGCGAGTGCCGCCGAACAGGGTGACCGGGTCCGTGTTGTCGTCCGGACGGATGGGTCCTGAGCCGGGTCTCCGGCGGTCGATAATCAACAGTGTGCTCAGTACAGCGGCTCCGGACCCGGCGGGAACGCCCGCTTGTGGGCGCTCTGCTCGTACATCTCGCGGACCCGCTCGACGGCGTCCTCGTCGAGACGCAGGTGGCTGGCCGTCGCCGAGGCCGACAGCGGCCCGTCGACGTGTAACGCGAGGATACCGTCGAGGGTGTCGTAGTCGAGGCCGAGTTCCGCCTCGTCGGTCTGGTCGGCCCAGAGCTCGGCGCTCGCGGTCTTGCTCGCCAGGTCCTCGGGCACGCCGATGTGACGGGCCAGCTGGCGGACCTGCTGTTTGTAGAGGTTCGCGATAGGCAGACAGTCGACGGCGCCGTCACCGTACTTCGTGAAGTAGCCCACCAGCGCCTCGGACTTGTTGCCCGTCCCGAGGACGAGCCCGTTGTCGCGGTTGGCGACGAAGTAGTTGAACACCGAGCGCACGCGGGCGCGGGTGTTCCCGACGGCGACCTGCTCCGCCTCGTCTGCCGGGGCATCGGTGGGGTCGGTGCCGGGAATGGCCTCGGTGATGGCGTCGATGACCGGCCCGATCTCCACGACGTCGTACTCGATGTCGAGCAGTTCGTCGGCGACTCGCTCGGCGTCGCTCATGTTGCTCCGGCGGTTGACCTCGGTGGGGAGGACGAGCCCGTACACCGACTCCTCTCCCAGTGCCTCGACGGCGAGGTGGGCGGTGAGTGTGCTGTCGATCCCACCCGAGAGGGCGATAACGGCGGTGTCGACGCCGGCGTTCTCGGCCGTCTCCGCGATGAACTCGGTGATGTGTTCGCGGTGGTGCTCAAGTTCAGACTCGGAGAGGGTCAAGTCAAGTTTCCGGTCTCTCGCAACCTGTGACATACACAGTTGAACGGGCTGGACGAACTAATACCCCCTGACGGGTCGGCGAGGCTGGACACGCGTCGAATTTCCCGAAGCGCTACACTCAAGTGGACCACCCTGGAAACAAAAGACAAGCGCCGGTGGTGAGCAGATCTGAAAGATTTGCGAGTCTCGGTGCGAACGAGCGCGCCCGTGGTGAGCGGTTCAGCGGACCGCGAACGACGGCGCGAACGAGCAAAGCGAGTGAGCGCCGGTGGTCTAGTGGTAGGACATGAGCTTCCCAAGCTCATAGCCCGGGTTCAATTCCCGGCCGGCGCATCCTTCTGAACCGCGAACGAGGAGCGGTAGCGACGAGTGAGCCGTGAGGAAGTGATGCGAGACGAGGGAATTGAATCACGCAAATCCGAGCGATAGCGAGGATTTGCATCCGGGTTCAATTCCCGGCCGGCGCA
>JAQCNM010000113.1 GCA_028275025.1 Halovenus sp. | reverse complement strand
CCTTGTGATGGGGGTAGCCCGTCTCGTTGGACATCTTCACGATACCTATCGGCTCGTTTTTGATCACCATCTGCAACACCTGCAGGTGCCGCTCCAGCATGTCTACTTCCTTTTCCAGTCGGTCTATCATGGCACATGTTAACTAGTATCGACGGGTTTTAAGCGTTGCTGTCGGTGGCTGCTTTCTCACAAAACTCACTCGACGTACAGTTCCGTTGCTCTCCCAGGAAAAGATTGCGGTCAGTGGGACCGACGGCCGGGGAGCCCTGCCGGTGTCGGGTCGTTTGCGTCACCAGTCCGGTACGGAGAGTTCGGCCCGGCGTCCGTCGAGCAGTTCGAACCGCTCGTCGCGGCGGCGTTCGAGCCAGTACAGCAGGCGCTCGGCCCAGTCGAGTTTTCGTTTCTTCTCCGGCCCGACAGTCGGGTCGTCGAGCGCCCACCCCGGGAAGCGGAGCCGTCCGGCCCCGAGTGTGTCGGCCAGAAACGCCGCCCGGTCGCCGTCGGTGAACCCGCCGTAGTTGCGGACGACCCCGGTCGGGCGGGCCTGTGTCGTCGGGACGACCGCCTCCGACCGTAGCTCCGGGACGACCGCCCGTAGCGTCGCCGCGTTGTCACCGTGGGCGTGAACCACCACCGGTGTCCCTTCTGCACTCAGCGCACGTGCGGTGTCCGGACGCTTGTCCAGGTCTGTCACCATACAGTCGACGTCGACGCCGTGCTCGCGGAGCCGCGTGGCCGCGTTCGACGCCGCGAACACGATATCCGCACGCCGGGCGACTGCGAGGTCGTCGACCAGGCGGTCGGCACCGCCCGCGACTGCGACTGTCGGTGCTTCGCCGTCGAACTGTGGCGGGCTCCCGACCGACTCCGGAAGCAGGGTTGCCAGGCTGTCTCGCGCCCGCTCGTCGCCCGCCCGCTCGTAGCCAAACGCCGAGAGCACTGCCTCGTAGGCCGGCTCCCAGGCGTCGAACTCCATCAGATCACCTGCAGGGCTGCCCGCAGTTCCGCCGGTTTCTCGACTGCTGTCGCGAGGTCGCGCAACCCCCGGACCGACCCGGCCAGTAGCACCTCGTCGCCGCCGGTGACGAGCACGTCACGGTCGGCCGCGACCGTGGCCAGGCGCTGTCGGGCCTGTTCGTCGAGTCCCGAGAGACTGTACACCCGGGAGACGGCGGCGGTTCCGTCGCCCTCTGTCGGTTCGGTCCCGGCCGTTCCGGGCTCGGGTGGTCCGGTCTGGACCCGGTCGAGGTGTCGCTGTGCCTCGCCTGCCGTGGTGACGTCGAGTTCCTCGACTGCAACGCCCGCTACGGTTTCGGTCACCCGGTCACGTGTAAAGCTGTCGCCGACGAGCGCGGCGTCACGTGTCTCCGCGACGTCGTGTGTCCGAACGACGTGTGCACCCCGCTCGACGGCCATCGCGGTAGCGGCCAACGAGGCCGGTAGCGCGTCCTCGGTGTCACGGCCGGCGATATCCCGCAGGAAGTTCTTCCGGTTTATCGAGACAAGCACCGGGTGACCCACGGCGCGAAACTCACGGAGACGGTGGAACGTCTCGCGGTCGTCCGCGACGGTCTTTTGCTCGCTCCACCCGCCAAACGCCGGGTCGATAATCGTCTTGTCGGTCAGCCCGTTGCGGCCCAGCGCCGCGTAGATGTCGTCGACGTCCTCGATAGCCCCCGGCCGCTCGAGGTCCGGTGGACTCGCCATCTTCGCGACCGCGACGTCGTGTGCCTCACAGACACGGGGCATCTCGGGGTCGGCGAACCCGCAGATGTCGTTTACCATGTCGAACCCCCGTTCGAGTGCGGCCTCGGCAACCTCGTGGTAGCGCGTCTCGATGGAGAACACGGCGTCGCCGCTCGCCGACTCCATCGCCGCGACGGCGGTGTCGAGCCGTTCGAGTTCGCCCTCCGCCGAGAGCACCTCGAAGCGTTTGTTCGCCGACTCCAGCCCGATGTCGACGATATCCGCCCCTTCGGCGATCATATCGTCGACGTAGGCCGCGGCCTCCCCCGGGTCGGCAAACACAGACGGGTCGTACGGCGACTCTCGACTCACGTTCAGTACGCCCATGATGCGCGGCGGGGAGTCGTCTCCGATGTCCAGCCCTGCGGCGTCGACCGTTCGCATGTGTACAACTCGGCTGCGAGACGCAAAAGCCGGTCGATACTGGTTGACACCGGCTCTCGGCGGTGTGACGGTCACGGAGTCGAGAGGTTCAAGTGTCGCCTGCCCGGTGATACAGGTATGACAGACCACGGACGTTCCCTGCGCAAGCGCACAGGTGGTCGATTGCGACCGAAACGCGATAGACGCAAACACGAGATCGGCTCCGAACCGACCGAACCGCAGGTCGGCGAGACGAAACTCAAGACCGTCGACGTGCGCGGCACCGGCACGAAGGTCCGGGCGCTGCGTATCGACACGGCGAGTGTCGCAACCGACGACGGAACGGT
>JAQCNM010000107.1 GCA_028275025.1 Halovenus sp. | reverse complement strand
TTCGCTCGTCGCAGTCGCCGTCAGAAGTGGGCCCGGGCGGATTTGAACCGCGCCGAGACGTGCTCGCTGCGCGCGACTCGTCTGGTTCGAACCACCGTGGCCTATGCACTGCTCGTCACGTTCTTCCTCGCAGGCATGGGCCCGGGCGGATTTGAACCACCGCATACCCGGTGTCCCAGGCACCGAGTAGTCTCGGTACCGTATGAGCCGGGGGCTCTTACCTGACTGAGCTACAGGCCCGTGTGGTCCGTCTGCACTCGTCTGTCGAGTGTGCTGTCATCTTCGACCGGAGCCATAATAAACACACTGAAGATATTACGTCTGCTCGGTGTAGCCACACGCGCCACAGTGGAGTCGGTCGCCGTGGTCACCGAGGTAGGTGTCACCACACCGCGGACACTGTTCGCGGTCGGTCGACCCGTCGTCGTTGTAGAGTTCGTGTCGCGCCATCAGGCCTCCTCTCCGTTGGTAGTTATCTTGTTGCGTTCGAGCATGTAGTTCTGCTCGATATCCTGTGCGTGTTCGGGGCTGTCGTACACCCGGGCGGTTCCGATTGTCTTTCGCATACCGAACTTCGTGTCGAGGTTTCGCACCACGACCTCTTTGGAGTCTTTGTTCAGTTTTGCGGCCAGCGAGTCACGCGCCGAGAGCCGTTCCGGGGTGGCCTCCTCGTGGGTCACCTCGAAGGTGACGTCACGCCGGTGTAACATCGGGTTCTCGTCTTCGTTGATTATGACGATATCCATTAGGTGTATATCTCGGCGAATCGGCTAAAAGGATTTCGAAGCGGTAACCTGACACCGGGGCCGGGTCAGTAGTGGATAGAGGCCCCGCGAGCACCCTTCGCGGCTTCGTGAACCGCCTCGGAGAGGGTGGGGTGGACGTGGACCGTGGAGGCGACGTCCTCCAGTGTCGCACCCATCTCGACCGCGAGTGCGAGTTCGGCGACGAGTTCGGACGCCTCCGGTCCGACGATCTGCCCGCCGAGGACGAACCCGGTCTCGCCGTCGGCGACAATCCGGACGAACCCCTCGCGCTCGTCGAGTGTCAGCGCCCGCCCCGACGCCCGGAGTGGCATCTCCCCGACTGCGGGGTCGAACCCCGCCTCGGCGGCCTCGTCTGCGGTCATCCCGACCGTTCCGATCTCCGGGTCTGTGAACACTGCCGCCGGGATAGCCTGGTGGTCGAGCGCCGCCGGTTCGCCGGCGATCACCTCCGCCGCCACCTCACCCTCGGCAAACGCCTTGTGTGCGAGCATCGGTTCGCCCGCCACGTCACCCACCGCGAACACAGAGTCCACACTCGTCCGGGCCTGGTCGTCGGTCTCGATGAATCCGCGCTCGTCGGTCTCGACGTCGACCGCCGCCAGGTTCAGGGTGTCCGTCACCGGTTGGCGGCCGACCGCGACCAGACACCTGTCGGCCTCGAACCGTTTCTCCGCTCTTCCTTCGGCCTCGCTATCGGTCCAGACGAGCAGGCCGTCGTCGGTCGCCTCCCACTCCCGGGCGGTCTGCTGGAAGTGGAAGTCGACACCCAGTGACTCGACGCGGTCGTGGACCACGTCTGTCACGTCAGCCTCGTAGCCGGGCAACACGCCGTCGAGTTGCTCGATCACGGTCACGTCACTCCCGACCTTCTGGAACACCGTCGCCAGTTCCATCCCGATGTAGCCCGCACCGACGATGAGGAGTCGGTCCGGAACCGACTCGAGCGCCAGGGCGTCCCGCGACGAGAGCACGTGCTCGCCGTCGAACCCGAAGCCGGGAATCTCGACCGGACGACTCCCCGTCGCGACGATAGCGTGCTCGAACGACACTGTCTCGGAGCCCTGTCCGTCTCCGGCTTTCACCACCCGCACCTCGCCGTCGCCGGCAAACTCGGCCCGGCCGGTCATCAGTGTCGCCCCGGCCCGCTCACACAGCGACTCGACACCCTTTGTGAGCCGGTTGACGATCTGGTCCTTCCAGCCGACCATCGCAGACATGTCCACGGCCGGTTCAGCGTACACGCCCATCCGCTCGGCCTCGCCGGCACGGTGTGCCAGCCCCGAGACCGAGATGAGCGCCTTCGAGGGGATACAGCCGTGGTTGAGACAGCTGCCGCCGTAGTCGTCCATCTCGACGACGGTCACGTCGCGGCCGAGTTGTGCGGCGCGTATCGCCGCCACGTAGCCGCCGGGACCGCCGCCGATAACCAGTACGTCCGTGCCAGTCGTGACATCGCCAACTACCATCTATAGGAGTAGGTGTATCGGGTCGTCGAGGTACGTTTTGAGGTCGTTACAGAAGCCGGCCGAGACCGCGCCGTCGACGACCCGGTGGTCGATCGAGACAGACAGCGGCAGCGTGTGGGCCGCGACCACCTCGCCGCTCTCGACCACGGGCCGCTGTGTCAGCTCCCCGAGCCCGAGGATACCGGTTTCGGGGTGGTTGAGAATCGGGGTCGCGTACTCGCCCCCGATGGCCCCGAAGTTCGTGATGGTGAACGTGCTGCCCTGGAGTTCCTCCGGCGCGAGGTCGCGGCCGCGGGCCCGCTCGACGAGGTCGTTTACCTCCGCGGCGACCTCCAGCAACCCCTTTCGGTCGACGTCTTCGACCACCGGCACCATCAGGCCGGCGTCTGTCGCCACTGCAACCCCGATGTGGTACCGGTCGTGGTAGCGGATCTCGCCGGCCTCCTCGTCGAGCTCCGCGTTCATCGCCGGGTACTCCGGGAGCACCGCCGCGACGGCCTTCATCACGAACGGCATGTACGTCAGGTGGACGCCCGCCGCCTCGGCCTGTTGTTTGAGCCGCTCACGGGCGTCGACCAGCCCACCGGCACGCGCCGTGTCGTGGTGGCTGGCGTGAGGGGCGGTGAACGCCGACTCGGCCATCTGGTCGCCTATCGTCCGGCGAATCCCGCGGTACGGCTCTGTTCTCGTGTCCGCCTCGGTGGTCTCCGTTCCCGTGGTCGCGGCGGTCTCCGTTCCCGCGGTCGCGGTAACCGGCTCCACCGCAGATTCGGTCTGGGTAGAGCCGGTCTCGGCGGGTGCGCTCGCGGTGTCAGCGTCGGCCGTCTGTGCGGCCTGCTGTGCCTCCGCGTACGCCCTGACGTCCTCCGGTTCGACGAACGCCTCGTCGTCACGGTGGCGCTCGGTCGGCACCTCGTCGATGTCGACATCGAGCTCTCGCGCCACACCCCGTGTCGCCGGCGCAGCGAGGGTTCGGTCGCGGTCGGCCGCCCCGGCATCGGTCGTGGTGCCGTCTGCCGTGCCCGTGGGCGTGACCGCCGACCTGTGCTGGCCGTTCTCCTGGGTAGCCGCTGTCTGTCCGGGTTCGACACCCGCGGCAGCTCCGTCACCGCCGGAGTCGGTGACCGTATCGGTCTCCTCGCCACCGGACTCTGCAGTCGCGCGGACATCTGCCTCGGTGAGCCGTCCACCCGGGCCAGAGCCGTCGACACGGTCGATATCGACCCCGAGTTCGCGGGCGACCCGACGGACGTGAGGCGGTGCGAACACCCGCCCCGAGGCGGTGCTCACCTCGCCCTCGACGGCCCCGTTCTCGGCCACCTGCCCGGCAGCCCCGTTCTCGGCCACCTGCCCGGTGGCTCCCTCTATCGCGTCGGTGGTGTCACCCGTGTCCGGGGCTGTCTTGGCTCCCGTCGTGTCGGTGGTGTCGCCGGCCGACGGGCTCCCGTCGTCGGCCTCCGTGTCGACAGTGTCCTTATCGTCGGCCTCCGTGTCGATGAGAACCACCACGTCACCGACGGGGACCATGTCGCCAGGGTCAGCGCGCAGCTCCGCGACGACACCGTCGACCGGCGCAGGCAGGTCGACGACCGCCTTGTCGGTCTCTACCTCGGCGAGCACCTCGTCCTCGGTGACGTGGTCGCCGGGTTCGGCGTGCCAGACGACGATCTCGCCCTCGGCGACACCCTCGCCGACGTCGGGGAGTTCGTACTCGAACATGGTCAGAACTCGACCGCGTCCCGGATGCCGTCGGCGACCCGCGCCGACTCGGGCATGTAGTAGTCCTCCAGTGCGTGCAACGGAAACGGAACGTCGAACCCGGTGACCCTGGTTATCGGCGCCTCCTGGTAGAGCAGCGCCTCCTCCTGGATGGTGGCGGTGATCTCACCAGCCAGTCCACCGCTCTTTGGTGCCTCGTGGACGACGACCCCGCGCCCGGTCTTCTCGAAGGACTCGACGACTGTCTCCTCGTCGAGCGGTGAGACCGTCCGCAGGTCGACCACCTCGGCGTCGATACCCTCCTCGGCGAGGTCCTCGGCGGCCTCCATCGTGGGGCGGGTCATCGCACCGTAGGTGTACACAGAGACGTCACTCCCCTCGCGTCGGACCGCCGCCTCGCCGAGCGGCACCTCGTAGCTCCCCTCGGGGACGTCCTCGCGAAACGCCCGGTAGATGAGCTTCGGTTCGAGAAAGACAACCGGGTCGGGGTCGCGGATCGCGGAGATGAGTAGCCCCTTCGTGTCGTACGGGGTCGACGGGAGCACGACCTTCAGCCCGGGGTTGTGTGCGAAAAACGCCTCGGTGGACTCGGAGTGGTGCTCGGGTGCACGGATGCCACCGCCGTAGGGTGCGCGTATCACCATCGGACAGGTGTACCGGCCGTTGCTGCGCGTCCGCAGCCGTGCGGCGTGACTCACGATCTGGTCGAACCCCGGGTACATGAACCCGAGAAACTGTATCTCCGGAACGGGACGCAGGCCGTAGGCTGCCATCCCGATTGCCGTGCCGATGATGCCCGACTCGGCGAGCGGTGTGTCGATGACACGGTCGGCGCCGAACTCGTCTATCAGCCCCTGTGTGGCCCGAAAGACACCGCCGTTCTCACCGACGTCCTCGCCCATCACGACGACGTCGTCGTCGCTGCTCATCTCCGTGTACAGCCCGTCCCTGACCGCCTGGACGAGCGTCAGGCTCTGTGTCTGTTCACTCTCGGTCTGTTGCTGACTCATGTTAGTTACACCTCCGGGGTCGGTTGGTCGTCACACCGTGTGGTCGGCTCATTCCAGTAACACCTCGTCGCCGTGACGGGCCCGCAGTTCCTCCAGGTACTCCTGTTGTTCGCGGAGCCGTCGTGGCATGTCCGCGTAGACGTCGGCGAACATCTCCGCTGGCTCCGGGCGGGGCCGGCTCTCCGCGGCCTCGATCGCCGTTGCCACCTCGTCCGCGACGTCACTCTCGATGGCGTCGACACGCTCGTCGTCGAGCAGTCCGCGGTTCCGCAGAAACGTCTCCATCCGGGGGATCGGGTCTTTCTGCCGCCAACGCTCGACCTCCTCGTCGTCACGGTACACCGAGGGGTCGTCGGCGGTGGTGTGTGCGCCAAAGCGGTACTGGACTGCCTCTATCATCGTCGGCCGGGTGGCGCTGCCCAGTGCCTCGTTCGGGTCACCGGGGTTCTTTGCCTTCTCGACGGCCGCCTCGGTCACCGCGTACACCGCGAGCGGGTCCATCCCGTCGACTTGAATCCCCTCGAACCCGTAGGCGTGGGCCTTCTGTGCGAGTGTCTCGCTGGCCGTCTGGCGCTCCCGCGGCACGGAGATCGCCCACTGGTTGTTACAACAGAAAAACACCCCCGGAACGTCGAACGCCCCGGCGAAGTTCAGCCCCTCGTGGAAGTCCCCCTCGGAGGTCGCACCGTCCCCGAAGTAACAGACGAACGCCCGTTTCTCACCCTGGAGCTTCGACGCCCAGGCCGCCCCTGTCGCGTGTGGCACCTGTGTCGCGATTGGTACCGAGAGTGTGAACACGTTGGTGTCCTCCGGTGGGGCCTTTCCCTCCTCGCTGCCCATCCAGTAGAGCAAGATCCCCTCCAGGGGCCAGCCGTGTTCGTAGGCGACCATGTGCTCGCGGTAGCTCGGAAACACCCAGTCGTCGTCGTCGAGGGCGTGGGCACTGCCGATCTGTGCGGCCTCCTGCCCGGACAGCGGGGGGTAGGTCCCCATCCGGCCCTGCCGCTGCAGGCTCACCGCCCGCTCGTCGAAGTGTCGGCCGAGTTTGAGCTGTCTGTACATCCGTACCAACCGCTCGTCCGAGAGGTCAGGCACCGTCGCCTCGTCACGTACCTGGCCCTCGTCGTCGAGTATCTGGACCTGGTCAGTCGGGTCCCGCTGCAGGATACTCATGAGAGAGACCGCCTCTGTGAGAGTGACATACAGCGTTATTCTCTCGCCCGTGGCTTATCATTTTCGAGACACAGGGAGACAGTCTCCCTGTTGGCTCCGGTGTCAGGTGAACCTGTCCAGCCCGGTCTGTACCGTCGAGGCCTCGATACGCTCGAACCCGTGGGCCACCTCGGCGGCCTCGACCCCCCAGGTGTCGACGACAAACGACCGTGCCGCCGCCACGTCCGGCCGGATCTCGGTCTCCGGGGTGACATCCACGACCGCGGGGTCCAAGAAGAGACTCCGAATCCGGTCGACGTGCGGGATTGTCTCGGTCCGGTGCTCGAGCACGCTGTAGATGTCGCCGTGCTCGCTCACCAGCGAGACGGCCGTCTTCGGGCCGACACCGGTGATACCCTCGTTGAAATCGGTGCCACAGAGGATGGCGACGTCGACAAACTGCTCGTGGCTCAGGTCGTGGGTGGCGAGTGTCGCCGACAGGTCCATCAGCTCCGGGTCGCCGGAGCTGGTGAGCTGGCGGAGTGTCTGTGGCGAACCGAACAGGAGCGCGTCGTAGTCCTCGGTGCCGGCGTAGTCGACGGTGCCGCGGTGGGCCATCTGTGCACACTGTGCCTCCCCCTCGGCGGGTGCGTCGACCACCGGGACGTCGAGCAGTTCGAGTAGCTCACGGGTGGTCTCCACGATGGTGTCGGTGAGCCGCTGGGTGCGTGACTCGAGCCGTGCGACCGCAACCGGGTCGTCACGCTCCCGGGCGTCCGCCAGGTCCGCCTCGTAGGACTCACGCTGTTCGCGGCGGCGGGCCACCTCGTCGGACTTGAGGTCGGCGACCGCGCCGTCGAACACGAACACCGGTGTCAGGTCGTGCTCGAAGAACTTCGGGAGCCCCTGGACCGTTCCGACGAGATTGGCGACCTCCTCGCCGCTCGCTGTCGTGTACACGTCACTCGAAGTCCACTTTACCGTCGTCGTGAGATACCGGTAGAGCCAGTTGTGCGCGTCGACCGCGACGACCGAACCCTCGAGCTGCGTGAACGGGGTCGTCTCGATCGCTGCGAGGTCGCGCAGGTCCGCGTTACCCATACTTTCCCTGGCGGTCACAGCGGCTTTTGCGTGTCGGTTCGACAGCTACACGATGCGGGAGCCGAGTGCGCTCGCGGCGAGCTCACAGGCGAGCTCTGCGGTCCGGTTGTGCGTGTCGAGAACCGGGTTCACCTCGACCAGTTCGAGCGCCCCGAGTTCCGGCTCCGCCGTGTGGACCAGCTCCATCGCAGTGTGGGCCTCGCGGTAGCTCATCCCGCCCCTGACCGGCGTCCCGACACCGGGTGCCTCGTCGGGGTCCAGCACGTCCATGTCGAGACTGACGTACAGTTGGTCGACCCCGTTGCTCGCGGTCGCGAGCGCCTCGCGAACGACCGCCGCGATGCCGCGCCTGTCGATATCGGTCATCGTGTAGGTGGCGGCCGGACTCCTGCTGAGCGCCGCCGACTCCCGCTCGTCGACCGAACGGAGGCCGACCAGTGCGACGTTCTCGGGTGCGATACCGGGTGTGGCCGTCCACGGCCTGTCCGTGAACGGGCCACGACCCAGTGTCGCCGCGAGTGGCATCCCGTGGACGTTCCCGCTCGGGGTCGTCTCCGGGGTGTTGAAGTCCGCGTGTGCGTCGACCCAGAGCACCCCGGTCGACCCGCGACCGCCACGGGCCACACCGTTCGCGGTGCCGACAGCGATCGAGTGATCGCCGCCGAGCACGAGCGGGAGCCGGCCGGCCGCCCTGATCGTCTCGACCCGGTCGGCGAGGCGTTCACACACCGTTTCGATCTCGTCGACGTACTTCGCCGAGGGGTCCGTCGCGTCGGGGTCGTGGCGCTCCGACCGTGGAACGGTTAGGTCACCGTCGTCGGTGCAGGTGTAGCCGAGACCCTCGATCCGGTCGGCCAGGCCGGCGTACCGGATCGCCGACGGCCCCATGTCGACGCCACGCCTGTCCGCGCCCAGGTCCATCGGCACCCCGACGACCGTGAGCGGCTCCTGTTCGTCGTCGGTGCTCACAGACTCCTCCATGCATCACGTTGACAGCCCCGGCGGAAGAACCTGCGGTCGACGGGCCGACCGGGGGCTACCAGCACGGGCCGGTCGAGTCACTGCCCCTAAGTGCCTGCCGGCGACAGAGTACACATGGAGTCGTTGCTTCTCAGTTCCGATGCAGTCAGGGAGAGCGTACAGCTCCCGGCGGTGGTAGACGCCGTCGAGAGCGCGTTTGCAGCCTACGCCCGCGGCGACGTGCAGATGCCGGCCAAGTCCTACATAGATCTGCCACAGTACGACGGCGACTTCCGCTCGATGCCGGCATACGTCGAGGCAGACGACTGGGAGGCGGCCGCGGTCAAGTGGGTCAACTCACACGTCAACAACCCGGACAGCCACGACCTGCCGACGGTGATGGGGACGATAGTCTACTCCGACCCGGAGACCGCCTACCCACTCGCTCTCATCGACGGGACCGTGCTGACACGCCTGCGGACCGGTGCCGCGGCCGCCGTGGCCACCCGGCATCTCGCCCCCGAGGACGCCACGACGCTCGGTCTGGTCGGCGCCGGTATCCAGTCACACGTACAGCTCAGGGCCATCGCACGGGTCCGACCGATCGACTCTGTCGTCGTCAGTGACGTCGACGACGAGGCTATCGCCGACTTTCGCGAACGGTTCGGTGAGGACTACGACATCCGCTCGGGTTCCGTCGAGGCGGCCGCTGCCTGTCCCGTCGTCTCGACGACCACCCCGGTGCGCGACCCGATTGTCGAGGCAGTTGGTGACCGGACTCACGTGAACGCGATGGGTGCAGACGCCGCCGGCAAGCAGGAACTCGCCTCCGAGCTGCTCCAGGGGGCGAAACTCGTTATCGACGACTACGAGCAGTGCACCCACTCCGGCGAGATAAACGTTCCCTGGACGGCCGGCCTGCTCGACGACGACGACATCCACGCCGAACTCGGTGATATCGTCGCCGGCAACGCGGAGGGCCGGACCGGCGACGACGGTGTGACCGTCTTCGACTCCACCGGCCTCGCAATCCAGGACGTTGCCGCCGCCCACGTCGTCTACGAGCGGGCCGCCACAGAGGGCATCGGCACCCGGTTCCCGCTGGTCGGCACCGAAACCTGAGCCCCGGACCGGTCAGTCGAACCGACAGACCCGGGCCGATGTCGGCGCGTCACCGTGACAGAACCCTTAGGACAGTCGGGTGTGTAGTCTCACGTGGCAGAGGGAGTCCGGCTCCCGTGTCCAACGAGGAAAGTCCCCCCACCGTCCGGGCAGGTGACCGGGTGCAAGCCCGGGGCGGGAGACCGTCGGCTCTGGAACAGAAACGAGACCACTCCCCGCGACCGATGAGGCGTGCGGACCCCGAGCGACCGAGAGGGAAGTGAGGGGGCGTTAACCCGCCGAGGGCTCCGGGACTTGACTCCCGGCAACCGGGGAGAACGGATGGAACGGCGAACCCTCACCGGTGCAAGTCCGGACCACATGGTAGCCCGGACGCTGGTTCGGACGCTCAGCTGAATGCCGGATCGAACAGAAGGGGGCTTACTCCCCTCAGCCACCACCACCGTAGAGACACGACCGCCGGTCACGCGACTGCCGACAGACCCCGTGACCACCACGGGGGGTGGCGCGTGACGGTGGTTTTCTGGACGTTCGAGCGGTGGTGCCGTTCGACATCGGAGGGCCTGGGCGAGCGACCGGGCGCAGGTCACACCCGCTCGTTCACCGTCAGCACCGGCACAGTCGACCCCCGGAGCACCCGGGTTGCGGTGCTGCCGAGGAGCTGTTTGCGGCTCCCACCGGTGCCGTGTGTCCCGATCACGACGAGGTCGGCCCCGGTACCGCCGGCGTAGCTCCGTATCTCGGTCGCCGGTGTCCCCTCGAGCATCGCCGTCGAGACCGGCAGATGGCGGTCGCGGGCCTGCTCGGCGATCGCCTCCACCGCGTGCCGACCACCCTCCCGGAGCGGGCCGAGGATGCTCCGCGAGGTGTCGGCGAGTTCGTGGGTCGTGGTGTCGACCACGTAGACGACCCGGATGTCGGCGCCGTAGTGCTCTGCGACCGTGAGCCCGTGGACCGCGGCCCGCTCGGCGGCCTCACTGCCGTCGGTCGGAATCACCACCTGGTCGAACGCGCCGTACCCCGGGTCCGGGATGCTGTCGTCGTCGAGTGCGACCGCGACGACCGGCACCGGCGACCCGGCGAGCACGCGCTGGGTGGTGCTACCGATGTAGCTCTCCTCGGTGTTTCTGGCGCGGGTCCCCATCAGGGCGAGGTCGACACCCGTCTCGGCGGCGTACCGGCAGATAACCGCCTGTGGCTCACCCTCGCGCAGTTCGGTGACCACTTCGACCGACAGGTCCGTGCCCCACTCGCGCACGTCTTCGAGAGCCGTCTCACCCCGGGACCGGAGCTGGTCGCGGACTGCCGTGTCGTCCCCGTCGGACAGGTCGCCGTCGACTGTCGTGTCGACGACGAACAGCGCGTGCAGCGTCGCGTCGAACGTCCGGGCGAGATACAGCCCCCGCGCGACGGCGTCGTCGGTTCCCGGCTGTCCGTCGGTCGGGACGAGAATCTGGTCGTACATCGACCACGCTACGGACTGGAGCCACAAGTAGCCCCGAGTTCAGCCGGTCGGGGGAACGGGCCGGCAGTGTCTACGAGTCGGGGACACACGGTCGAGGGGTTGGTCACCCCCGACGGGCACGCCCGCGAACTGTTCGATAACCTGCTGTCCACGGGTGTCGCCGGCACGCAGTGACAACCCATTTGAGGCCAGTACGGAAATATGATGTATGGAACAAAAGCGGGAACTAACGAGCGTCGACCTCGCGGCGCTCGCGAGCGAACTCGACGCGTACGAGGGGGCGCGCCTGGACAAGGCGTATCTCTACCCCGAGGGGATACTGCGGCTGAAGCTGCGTGATTTCGACCGTGGACGGATCGAACTACTCGCGGCTCTCGGCGAGACGAAACACCTCCGCGTGGCCACCCCGGAGAACGTCCCGCCTGCACCGGAACGGCCGCCGAACTTCGCGATGATGCTGCGCAACCGCATCGAGGGGGCAGAGCTCGCCGCTGTCGAGCAGTTCGAGTTCGACCGCATCCTGACACTCCGGTTCGAGCGCGACGACGGGAGCACTACGATCGTCGTGGAGCTGTTCGGCGACGGCAACGTCGCGGTCCTTGACGGGACCGGCGAGGTGGTCGACTGTCTGGAGACGGTCCGGCTGAAGTCCCGGACAGTCGCGCCGGGCGCACAGTACGAGTTTCCCGACGCCCGGTTCGACCCGCTCGCGGCCGACCGTGAGACGTTCGCGGCACGGCTCACACAGTCAGACACGGACGTGGTGCGTACACTCGCCACACAGCTCAACTTCGGCGGCACCTGGGCCGAGGAGGTCTGTACCCGCGCCGGTGTCGAGAAGACCCTGGACGTGTCGGCGGTCGACGAGACGACGATCGGGGCGCTACGCGAGACGGTCGAGAGCCTGGGTCGGCGGCTCCGAGGCGGGGACCTGGACGCCCGCATCTACCGTGCGTCCGACGGGGACGACCCCGACCGGCGGCTCGACGTGACACCGGTTCCGATGTCCGAGTACGCGGGCCTCGAGACCGAGCGCTTCGATTCGTTTCTGGGCGCACTGGACGACTACTTCACCGAGCTCGGCACCGAGGAGACAGAGACCGCCAGCCAGGACCGTCCGGAGTTCGAGGCCGAGATAGAGGAACGCGAGCGCATCATCGAGCAACAGCGGGGGGCTATCGAGAGCTTCGAGCGGCAGGCCGACCGCGAGCGAGAGAAAGCCGAGTCGCTGTACGCCAACTACGACCTCGTCGACGAGGTGCTCTCGACGGTCCGGGCGGCCCGCGAGGCCGGTCACGCCTGGGACGACATCGCCGAGCGGTTCACCGAGGGTGCCGAGCAGGGCATCCCCGCGGCCGCGGCCGTCGAGACGGTCGACGGTAGCGAGGGGACTGTCACACTCGGTGTCGACGACCACTCGGTGACACTCCGCGTGCAGGACGGGGTGGAGAGAAACGCCGACCGCATCTACCAGGAGGCAAAACGTATCGAGGAGAAAAAAGCGGGTGCGGAGGCCGCCATCGCCAACACCAGGGCGGAGCTAAAACAGCTCGAACAGGAGCGTGAAGCCTGGGAACAGGAGGCGGAACCGGAACAGGAGTCGGAGACCGACAGCGAGCCTGTGGACTGGCTGAACCGGTCGTCGGTCCCGGTGAGACAGACCGAGCAGTGGTACGAGCGGTTCCGGTGGTTCCACACGAGCGACGAGTTTCTCGTCATCGGCGGTCGGAACGCCGACCAGAACGAGGAACTGGTAAAGAAGTATCTCGACCGCGGTGACCTGTTTTTCCACGCACAGGCACACGGCGGCCCGGTGACGGTGCTGAAGGCGACCGGCCCGAGCGAGTCGTACGACGAGAGCCTCGATATCCCCGACCGCTCGAAACAACAGGCCGCCCGCTTTGCGGTGTCGTACGCCTCGGTCTGGAAGAACAGCCGGTTCAGTGCAGACGCCTACATGGTCGCCCACGACCAGGTCTCGAAAACCCCCGAGAGTGGCGAGTACCTGGAGAAAGGCGGGTTTGCCGTTCGTGGCGACCGGACCTACTTCGAGAACACGGCGGTCGGTGTCGCCGTCGGTATCACCTGCGAACCGGAGACACGGGTCGTCGGCGGCCCGCCGACCCCGGTCGAGACGCGCACGGAGACGAGTATCCGGGTCGAACCCGGAAAGTACGCACAGAACGACATCGCAAAGCGGCTCTACCGGGAGTTCAAGTCACGGTTCGCCGACGAGACGTTCGTCCGCAAGATAGCGAGTCCAGACCGCATCCAGGAGTTTCTCCCGCCCGGGCAGAGCTCGATGGTCGAGTAACCGGTCGGCTACTCCTCGAGTGCGGCTTTTATCTGGGGGACTGTACTGGAGAGGGCACTGGCCTGTTCGCCGGCGGTCTCGATATCGCCGAGGAGGCTCTCGAGCGCCTCTATCTCCGCCGCGAGGTCGCCCGCGTCCTCGAAGGCGTCTGCCTGCTCACCCATCGTGTACCACTTTTTTGCGTCCCTGAGGTGCTCGGCGGCGTCACCCACATCGAGGGTGGAGCCGAGTTGGTTGAGCAGGCCGAGCGTGTTCTCCGCGTCGATATCCCAGAACGACTCTGGCTCCGGAAGTGACTCCCGGGCCTGGTCGAGCGAGCTCTCAACGTCTGCACGCATCTCCGAGGCCGCCTCCGAGAACAGGTCCTCGTCGTCGAGTGTCGTCTGTGCCATACCGATATCTTCGGTCTCCGACAGGATTAAACCACCGCCCGAAACCGGAGGCGAAACCACTCTGTTGGGGTCCAGCCACGCGTGGGCGGGTCACCCCCGGTCTGTCTCCGACAGGGCCCGTTCGAGCACCGCGCCCGCCGCCGGAACACCGAGCACAACAGCCACCCCGACGGCCCCGGCGGCCACGAGCACGACGGGCGAGGAGCGCAGGGCCCTGGCGACAGCAGCCGTCCCGAGGAGCAGTGGGAGTGTGACAGCACTGCAGACGGCGACCAGCCGGCGTGACGGCGCTGGAACCGGCGTGACGACGTACCAGGTCCCGATGGCGGCCGGTCCGGCCCCGAGCAACAGGAGCCCGGCCTCTGAGCTGAACCCGCTGTGCCAGGCCCCAAACAGCCCCGCTACCGCGCCGACGGCGAAAAACGGTACCGGTGAGCGGTCCCGCAGGCGCACGGTGAGCACCACCACCGCGGTCCCGAGCACGGCTCCGGCGAGCACGTCCACGGGGTAGTGCACCCCGATGACGACCCGCGACACCGAAACCAGCCCCGCGAGTACCGTCGCCAGGCCGTAGCGGAGGCGGGCAGGCCCCACCTCGTACAGCGCCGCGAGTGTCCCGTAGCCGACGACAGCCCCCGAGGTGTGGCCGCTCGGGAGACCGAACCCGTCTGTCTCTACAGCCCACAGCCCCGGTGGGGGCCGCTCGAGAGCCAGCCCCTGTTTCAGCCCGGTGGTGAGTCCGAACACGAGCACCAGCGCGGCGAGTACCTGT